>DASVGE010000029.1:0-36268 GCA_036379695.1 Pyrinomonadaceae bacterium
CCGCTTTGGCCAAATTATGAAGATACAGCAGTCAGACCAAAGCGGTGCCAAGGCACCGCACTCCAAGGAGACGACCATTCGGTTGTTGCGTTATGCAGCTCTGGGGGCCGCGTTGGTCTTCGCGCTGGCGCCCGTTTACTGGATGCTGACGATCTCTTTGAAGACCGAAGTCGATCAGTTTGCCACGCCGCCGCCGTGGTTTGGTTTTACGCCGACACTCGAACACTACTACGACGCGTTTGTGACCCGTTCGTTCGGCGACTATATGATCAACAGCGCCATCGTCGCGGTCACGTCAACAGCTTGCGCGCTCGTGATCGGAACCCTCGCCGCTTACGCGCTGGCGCGGTTTGAACTTCCGTGGAGTCTCAACCGCCATCTCTCCCTCTGGATTCTTTCGACGCGCATGTTTCCCGCCATCGTCACTGCCGTACCATTGTTTCTGATGATGCGCGACGTGCGGTTGCTCAACACGCGCGCCTCGCTGATCATCGTCTACACCGCTTTCAACCTTCCTTTCGTAGTCTGGATGATGCGCGGTTTCTTTGCTGAACTGCCGCGCGACATCGAGGAGGCAGCGCTCGTAGACGGCGACTCGCGTCTCGGCGCGCTCGTGCGCGTGGTGCTGCCGCTGGTCGCGCCCGGTCTCGCCGCGACCGCGGTTTTCTGCCTGATTGTTTCGTGGAATGAGTTTTTGTTTGCGCTGGTGTTGACGCAGACCGACGCAGCGATGACGCTGCCCGTCGGTATAGCAGGACGTGTGACGCAGTTTGAAATCAAATGGGGCGTGATGAGCGCCGCGGCTACGGTGGCGATCGTTCCGATCCTGGTGTTCGCCCTGGCGTTGCAAAAGTATCTGGTGCGTGGACTGTCGATGGGAGCCATCAAAGGCTAAATGGGAATCGAGTTTCGCAACGTGAGTAAGAACTTCGGCGGCGCGCTCGTCGTCGACGATCTGTCGCTCGAAATCGAAGACGGCGAGTTTGTAGTGCTACTCGGACCCTCCGGTTGCGGCAAGACGACGACGTTACGCATGCTCGCCGGTCTGGAGAGCGTTTCTTCCGGCGACATCTTCATCGGCGGCCAGCGCGTTAACGATATTCCGACTCAGCACCGCGACCTCGCGATGGTGTTTCAGAGTTACGCGCTCTACCCGCACATGACCATCGCCGACAACATCGCTTATCCGCTGCGCGTGAGAAAACTCGACAAAGCGCAACGCGCCGAACGAGTCAAACGCGTTGCCGCGATGCTGGAAATCGAATCACTGCTCGAGCGTAAACCGCGACAGTTATCAGGCGGCGAACGCCAGCGCGTGGCACTGGCGCGCGCCATCGTGCGCGAACCGCGTGCTTATTTGATGGACGAGCCACTCTCAAATCTCGACGCCCGCCTGCGCGTGCAAATGCGCGGCGAGCTAAAACGACTGCAGCATCAACTGCAGACCACAACGATCTACGTAACTCACGATCAGGCCGAAGCGATGACCCTCGCTTCACGCGTCGCGGTGATGAGCAAAGGACGGCTGCAACAATTCGATACGCCGATGAATATCTACAATCACCCGGCTAACCGGTTTGTGGCGGAGTTTGTAGGTAGTCCGAGTATGAATTTTATCGAACGCCCGGGCGGAACAATCGGCATCAGACCAGAACACATCCAGGTCTTCACCGAACCACAGGACGGCGCGATCCCGGCGACTGTTTACGTGACGGAGTTGATGGGAAACGAGACCTTCGTTTTTCTTACTTTAGGAGCCAATCGATTAATCGCCCGCGCCCCTGCAGACTTCCGCGCTGAGGTCGAAAGTCAGGTCTGGATAAAAATCAACACCGACAAGCTCCATTTCTTCGACGAGCAAAACCGGGCCACGGATAAAACGGATGAAATACAGATTTCATCTGCGTTCATCAGCGGCTAATTACCTCTTCCACTGTGGGCCACATCGAAGTCGCCCAAAGCTCGTACCCCTGATCCGACGGATGAAACCCGTCAGCCGAGAAATACTCCGGATGCGACGGCAGCTCCGTTTTCGTGATCGTGTTGATATCGAAGATCGTCGCCCCGTGCCGGATCGCAATCTCCTGCAACCGCTCACAGAACTGCACAATCTGCCGCTGGTATTCACTCCGCATTGAACCCGGAATTCGCGGCGCACTCGAAATATCGGGAATGTTCGTCACCACGACTCGCGCGCGCGTCTTCTGCTTGAGCGTACTGAGGATCTCTTCGTAGTTTTTCGAAAACTGTTCGAGCGTCAAACCATGTCCAATATCGTTGATGCCGATGCCAACTGTCACCAGATCCGGATTCAACGCTACCCCACGTTCCAACTGCCCCCTCACCAGGTCCGCCGTCGTCGCGCCGCTCACGCAAAGATTCGACAACTTCGACCCCGGCCGCTGTTCGAGAATGCGCGTGAACAGTCGTGCCACGTAGCCGCCGTCCCTTGCCCCCACACCAGCGCCAGTTGAATCTCCCAGGGCGACATATACGATCGGACCCGCAGGCAGCGGCTTATCAGACGTTTGTTGCACCATGTTCTCCTGATTACACCCAAGCAACATTGCGGCCAAACACGCGCAAAAAAATACGGAGCTCAATAGTTTTTTGGTCATACGAATTTCGGCAGAATCCTGCCATTTATCCTTGACTTTATGCGAATGGCAGATTAATGTCCCACGCACTCCTAAGAGAGCCCGGAGCCCTTGACTGAGTAGCACACCCTTCTGCGTGCTTAACGTGTCTCAGTAGCTTCTCGTGCGGAACAATTTATCTGTGATCATTTTTGATCGCTACCTTACCCGAGCTCTCTCCGGGATAAGTCCGTTTCAAATACACTCGAGCCTAGTTAGAAAGGACGCGCGCATGAAAAAGATTTTGTTGGGAAGTTGTCTACTTATCGCAATCGCCCTGCTGGTGTCAGCCCGTTGGGGTACAAAGGCCGTCAATGCACCTCCCTCGAACGACCTGCCCATCGCGGACACCACGCTCGCGCTTGCTCTCTCCCTGGAAGAAATGGTTAACCAATCAGACGTGATAGCAATCGGCAATTGCGTCGAGACGAGAAGCGTTTGGGTCGATCGCACTCTCGTAACGCTGGCCACGATTTCCGTCACCGAAGGCCTCAAGGGAGCGGCATCGTCGACTATTACGGTAGAACTGCCAGGCGGCATCGACGCCAATCGGGCAGTACCCATTGCTATGACCTGGCCCGGTGCTCCCAACCTTACGCCGGGTGAAGATGCGTTTCTATTTCTCACTGCGACTGGTGAAGTTGCAGGCAGCTACAACGTAGCTGGTTTTTCTCAAGGGAAGTTCTCCATCGTTACTGACGAGGACGGCGAGCAGATGGTATCGCGCAATCTGTCGAAGACTGCGCTCAAAGGCAACAACGGAGTCCGCCGCGGCGGTTCCGATCTGATGCCGCTCGCGAACCTGAAGGAGCGGGTTAAGGGTTTATTAAATAACCAGTAACCAGCATCACCCTCAACGTCCAAACACAACGAGAAGAGATCCCTTAGGAGGAAATATGCAAAGAAAGCTCACATCAATTCTGTTAACTACGTGCATGTTGCTAATGAGCGTTGGAACCTTGCGCGCCGGCGGCGCGCTCGAGAGTGTGGACATTACTGGTGGCGCTCCGTCGCCGATCGCAGGTCATATCCTGGCTCGCGCGATCGGGATTCGCTGGGACGCGCGCAGCATTCCGGTTCAATATCGCATAAACAACACGCTCAATCCGATTCCGAACCCACTGGGCCCTGCGTTTCTGAGTGTGGCTGATGCCACTACCGCAATCCAGGGATCGCTTAATTCCTGGAACAACATCCCAACCTCCTACATCGAAATGCAGATTGTGGGAACGACCAATAATCCTGGATTAGTCGGACTCAACTTCGTCAATGAGATTTCGTTCCGCACGGCCGCCGGTTTCGGCGCTATCGCTTCTTCTCCGTCGACTAATCTCATTTCTGACACAACCCTGGTTCATGGACAGCTCCTTGATGGTGATGCCGATCCTGATGTCTCGTCTGCCATCACCACCGCCCAGGACGTCGACAACGATGGCGACATCGAGTTTCCCGCCGGCTTCTACAAAGCGGGCACGATTCTGGACAACGACGTTCAGTTCAATACCAAGACCAGCAACGGTCTTCGTTTCACTGTCGACCCGGCACAGTTCGACACTGTTTCCCGTTCAGTGGATCTGAACTGCGTTGCAATCCACGAGTTTGGCCATTCGTTTGGTCTGTCGCATACGCTCAACAATCAAAACAGTGCAACCGATGGTGGCGCCGCGACAATGTATCCGTTCATCACCACCACCGATCCTGACGCAGAACGCCAGCAGGCAACGTTGGCTCCCGACGACATCGCCTACGCTTCTTTCTTTTATCCGGAAGGGACGGCCGCATCTGGTCCGGCGGCGCTTCAGGCAGGAGATGTACCGTTTGCCAGTGCATACGGCTTGATTACCGGTGAGTTACGACACGGAGTGTTGAATCAACCGGTTGCCGGCGGACAAGTCATCGCTATCGATCGGGCTACCAACACGGTCGCTACAACCGCCTTTAGTGGCACGGTTAATCTTTCCTTCAATCCTGCCAATGGCGGTTTGTTCTTTGTGCCTACCGTGGCCACCGCGATACCCAACGGGAACTACACGATCCCGGTTCCGGCAGGAAACTACAGCGTGGCCGTGGAAGCAACGGACGGCAGCCCGGTGGCAGCGCCAAACATCGGCTTCACGCCTCAGGTTGGAAACTTCTTCGGGCAGATGAACTTCATGGAAGAGTTCTGGAATAACAATAGTGAGGGTGCGATCGAACGCGATCCCGGCGACGCCAAAAACGTTCACGTCAACGCCGGCCAGGTTAATGGTGGCACAAACATCACCACTAACAGCGTCATCACTATTAACCCGTTTGGAGTTCGTACCAACATCGGGTTTATCAGTCCTGGACCGGGCGGTTTCATCTATGCGGTGGCTTTCCCAGCCGCGGAAATAAGCGCCCTCAATGGTGGAAACCCAGTGAACCTCCAGGCCGGTCTCTTCGACACCACGAACATCGATCCATCAGTACCGGTGATTTTTGCAAGAGCATGGCTGGCTAAAGGTGTCATCAATCCTGACACGACGGCCACCATTGATCTTGCAAATCCGCTGGCTAGTTCTCTCACGCCTATCGGACAGGACACTGATTTTGCTCCGTTCTACTTCAAGAACCCGCATGATCTCAGTGAAACCGTTCGTCTGGGAATTGCCGATGGATCGATTAAGAACCTGTTCCTGGTGCTGCAGATTCCGCCGGCACCGTTCGCCGGAGTCAATGCTCAGCCCCCATTGGTCTTTTTGAGCACGCAGGCGCCGATTCTGGGACGGTCATTCCTTTCACAGGATGGCGGACTGACCTTCCAACGAAGAAACACTCAAAACTTCCGTTTCTCGTTGGTAGCATCCGTTCCGACAACGCCGTAAGGAACTTTCTTCAAACATCCACAGATTGCGCAGATTTTTTAGTGCAATCTGTGCAATCTGTGGATTAAACTACGCGCCATGAAGCAGTACGAACCGGAAACCTGGCGAGACGACTATCAAACCGATGGTAGTCCCTCATCGAGGGAACAGTGCCGGCTGCTTGATCTGCTGGGGCGAATCAATTACCGGATTCTCAGTGGCAACCGGGTCTACGTAGAGGTTGGCGGCGTAGTTTACAAAACGATCTACGGTGGTTACTGGCGCAGCGTCTTCACCGGCATGGAGCATTACCTGCTGCACTGCGAACAGGTTTCAAGCGCCGTCTGGAAAGAAGAGAACACCACCGCTGTGGATCTGCCGATCGCGTATTCCAATGGTGGTTGGACAACCAAAGGCCACTCCCTTTCCTTCATCCTCAACCGCGAATAGCGCCACACAAAAAGGCACAAAGTTTATTTCAGGGTTTCGTCGAGAGTCGTAAGCAGTAGATCTGCGTCGGCTTGAGAGAATGGCATTGGTGGACGGATCTTGAGCACGTTGTGATGCGGGCCGTCAGTGCCGAGCAGGATGCCGCGTTCGCGCATTTGATTGACGACGCGAGCAGCTTCCTGTGTCGCTGGAATACGTTCGCGTATCAGCTCGACGCCGAGGAAAAATCCCGAGCCGCGGACGTCGGCGATGATCTCGTGACGCTGTTGCAAGTCGCGCAGCCCATTGAGCAAACGCTCACCAACGTTGAGCGCGTGTGCTTGCAGTTTCTCCTCCTGAACAACTTCCAGCACCTTCAAACCGATCGCGCACGAAACGTTGTTACCACCGAAGGTGCTGAAGAATTCCATGCCGTTATTAAACGAGTCAGCAATCTCTCGTGTGGTGATCACGGCGCCGATCGGATGTCCGTTGCCGATCGGCTTGCCGAGCACGACGATGTCAGGGATCACGCCATACCGCTCGAACGCCCAGAAGTGCGTGCCGGTGCGGCCGTAACCGGTTTGCACTTCATCGGCGATGCAAACTCCGCCGGCATCCCGGACTGCTTCGTACACCTTTGCAAGGTAACCATCCGGCAAAACGATCTGTCCCGCCACGCTCGGCATCGACTCCGCGATAAATCCACACAACTGTACTTTGCCAGCGAGATCGACAACGTGTTGCGCGTCCGCCAACGACACCGGCAGCGGCGCCGTGTGTACCCACGAAGGTGCCCCTTCGCCCCCTGGACCATCATGCTTATAAGGACTGATATCGATCAGTGTAGTTGTGTTTCCGTGGTAAGCGTGCTCGAGCACGATCAGGTCGCGTGCTTTCGTGTGTGCGCGTGCCAAACGCAGCGCTAGCTCATTTGCTTCGCTGCCTGAGTTAACAAAGAAACAAACGCTCAGTGATTCGGGCAACGTCGACGTGAGCTTCTCTGCGTATTCGAGAATCAGATCACTGAGGTACCGCGTGTTGGTATTCAGCAACTCCATCTGCCTCTGACCAGCCGCAACTACTTTCGGATGACAATGACCAACATGCGCGACGTTGTTGTAAGCGTCGGCATAACGCCGCCCCTCATCATCGTAGAGATACTGCATCTCGCCACGCACAATATTCAGCGGCTTCTCGTACGCAACACTCAAATTCCGACCGAGGAGTCGCGCGCGCACATCCATCAGTGACTCAATCCGTGTCTTCATTCCGTGAAAATCCGTGGCAGGTTTTCCTCGATCGCTCGTTGGCTAATGCGCAGGTACTCATTCTCCGGCTGCTGTCGTTGTTGATAAGCCGCCATGCAGGCACTCACTGCCAACCTCAAAAGCGCCAACGGCCACACCGCTTCCCGCTCCTCATCGAGCAACGCAAACTCGCTCGTGTAACCTTCGATAACTTCGTGTGCCACTGCCCGCGGATGCGGCTTATCCAGCACTACATACGCAACCGCGATCGCCAACTCTCCGGCGGTGTAGCTGTAAACCATGTCGCCGAAGTCAAGCAGACCAGAAACCGTCATGCGCTGCGGATCGACGAGCACGTTGTAGTCGTTCGCGTCGCCGTGAATAGCACTTCTTCGTAGCCGCTCGTCGAAGTCTACTTTGCATCGCACAACCACATCACGCAGCCCTGCATTCTCGATCAGCGGGGAATACTCATCGATGATCTCATTACCGTTAGGCAAGTCCCAATGAAAATAACGATGTACCGCCGGATGATCGAAGTCTTTCAACGCCTGGGCCAACTGTCCGAGCTTGCGCCCGAGATCGCGTAACAGTTCCGATGGCGGGTGGTGGATCTCTGCGAGCGGCACACCGGGAAGGTATCGAACCACGCGAACGAAGTAGCCATCTACAGTCACGATCTCCTCGCCGTTGATCCCCGGCACCAGTGACTGGCAGAAATCAACGTGCTTTCCAACGTGATTCAGCGCTGCGTTTTGTGCGTCGAGAAACTCCCAGGTCTCGAGCGCGTTCGCGATCTTCAGTACAAACTTTTCGTCCGCGCTGTTCGTAAGCAAGAAGTTCTGATCGCGTTCGCTCGGCAACGGCTGCGCCGTCGCCTGAATGCCAAAGGACTCGGCCGCAATTTTGACAGCGGCTTCAATGTTGAAACGCGGTGTATTCTCCAGCAGGCGCATGACTGCATTGTAAAGAAGGAAGCCACAAAAAAGCACAAAAGCTCACCAGAAGATCGTAGATTGTTTTGTGCCTTTTTGCGGCTAATCAAAGGATATAATCGCCGGCGATGACTCAACTGATCTCAACAATCGCTATTGCGATGGGCGCCTCGTGGGTGTCGGGCATCAACCTCTACGCCGCCGTGGCCACGCTCGGTTTGCTCGGCAGGTTTGCGCAACTGCAACTTCCCGGCGAGCTTCAGGTGCTGACCAGCTGGTGGGTCATCGGTGTCGCCCTCGGTCTCTATGTCATTGAGTTCTTCGCCGACAAGATCCCGTACGTTGACAGCACCTGGGACGTGATTCACACCTTCATCCGCATTCCCGCCGGCGCGGTCCTCGCCGCCACTGCTTTCGGCGACTTCGATCGCAGCATTCAGGTGATTGCACTCCTGCTCGGCGGCGGTCTCGCTTTGAGCTCTCACGGAACGAAGGCGGCGACGCGGGCGATGTTGAATGCGAGCCCGGAGCCGGTGTCGAATGTCGTGGCCAGCGTGCTTGAAGACGTTCTGGCGGTAGTGTCAGTGATCGTCTCTGTGTTTGTGCCCGTGCTGATCTTCGTCATCGTCGGCGTGGGTCTGGTAGTATCCTTCCTGGTCTTCAGACGCATTATTCGCTTCTTCCGGCAAGTTGCGAGCAGTGTCCGCGGCTGGTTTGCGCCCGCCACGCCATAGAAGCCACAAAGCACATAACGGTTTGTTCTCGGAGGAGCCCAATGTTCCGGTCCAGTTCTCTCTTGCTGCTGGCGTTTCTATCGCTGGCGGTTCCAGTGCATTCGCAATCGCTCGAATCTTCGTTCTTCAACGGACTGCGTTATCGACTCGTCGGTCCTCCACGTGGCGGACGCGTTACGACAGTCACAGGAGTCCCTTCACAACCAAAAACGTTCTACATGGGCGTCGCGAGTGGTGGACTGTTTCGCACGACCGACAACGGCGCGACCTGGACGCCGATCACTGATGGCAAGGTTCCGCTCGGCTCGACCGGATCTGTCGCCGTTGCCGATTCCGATCCGAACGTCATCTATCTCGGCACCGGATCAGACGGCGTACGCAGTAACGTCTCCACTGGTCGCGGTGTTTACAAGTCTGTTGATGGCGGAGAGACGTGGACGTTCGCCGGACTTTATAACGCAGGACAGATCGGAGCGGTGCGCATCCATCCGGCGAACCCCGACATCGTTTGGGTAGCCGCAGGCGGCGACATCTTCAAGCCGAATGAAGAGCGCGGCATTTTCAAAACGACTGACGGCGGCAAGACCTGGCGCAAAGTGTTGTTTGTCTCTGACCAGTTGGGCGCGATGGATGTCGAGTTGCAACCCGGCAATCCGAACGTTGTCTATGCATGGATGTCGCGTCTCGAACGCAAGCCGTGGACGATCATCAGTGGCGCTCGCGAGGGTGGTTTTTACAAGAGCACTGACGGCGGCGAACGTTTTACGAAGATCGCGACCGGTCTTCCGAGTGAACTGATCGGCAAAGGCAATCTCGCTGTGACTGCCGCAAATCCGAATCGCATTTACGCGCTGATCGAAGCCAAACCCGGCGGTGGTTTCTATCGCTCGGAAGACGCCGGACAAACGTGGGCGCTGATCAATCCGCAGGGCTCACTCATTCAGCGACCTTTCTACTACACCACGCTTGGCGCCGATCCTTCGAATGCCGACGTGGTCTACGCCGGCGCCGAGGGCTTCTTCAAATCCACCGACGGCGGTAAAACGTTCACGCCGTTGCGCACGCCGCATGGCGACAATCACGACATCTGGATCAGTCCGATCAACAGCCTGATCATGGTGCAGGCAAACGACGGCGGCGCCAACGTTTCGACTGACGGCGGTCGCACGTGGTCGACACAAATGAACCAACCGACCGCGGAGATTTACGGCATCTGGGTCGACAATCAGTTTCCCTACAGACTATACGGCGCACAGCAGGACAACACGACGCTCATCATCTCGAGTCAGGCCGAACCGACCGCCACTACCGACTGGCGTACTGGTCCGGGTTGTGAGACTGGTCCAATCATGCCGCATCCGTCAAATCCGGAGATCGTCTACGGATCGTGTAAAGGACAGTACGGCGTGATGAATTTGAAGACGGGTCAGGAAAAGAGCTACTGGATCGGCGGGCAGTCGTTGTACGGCAATCCGGCAAGCGATCTGATCTATCGCATGCAGCGCGTGTCGCCGATGGCTACGTCGCCACACGATCCGGAAGTGCTTTACTACGGTTCGCAGTACGTCCATCGCACGCGTGATAAAGGAGTGACGTGGGAACGGATATCGCCCGATCTGACGGCGCGTCCGGAGTGTTGTCAGGGGATCAGCGGCGAACCAATTACTCGCGACATTACGGGCGAGGAGTTTTACAGCACGCTTTACGCGATCACGGAGTCGCCGCTCGAGAAGGGTGTGATCTGGACCGGCGCGAATGATGGGCCGTTTTATATCACGCGCGACAACGGTAAGAAGTGGACCAACATCACGCCGAAAGATCTGCCGACCGGCGGGCGCGTGCAGTTTATCGAAGCGTCGCCGCATCGCAAGGGCTCGGCCTATTACGCCGTCTATCGCTGGCTGCTCGGCGACTATCAACCTTACATCTATTTCACGAACGACTACGGCGCCACCTGGACCAGGCTGACTGACGGCAAGAACGGCGTTCCCGCAGACTGGCCCACGCGCGTAGTGCGGGAAGATCCGGATCGCGAAGGACTGCTTTACGCGGGCACTGAATTCGGGATGTTTATTTCGTTTGATAACGGGAAGCGCTGGCAGCCGTTTCAATTGAACCTGCCCAACGTGCCGGTTACTGATATCAAGGTGCACCGCAAGGATCTGGTGGTTTCGACGCAGGGACGCGCAATCTGGATTCTCGACAACCTCACTTCGCTGCATCAACTGTCGTCGCCGGTGAAGACTTCTGAGGTGATGCTCTTCAAACCGCGCGATGGCTATCGCACGCGCGTTGGTCCAACTAATCTTGGTCCAGTGATCGAATACTATTTGCCGTCGTTGCCGGAGCATGCCGTTATCGTCGAGGTTCTGGATCTGAAAGGAAACGTCATCAACACCTACAACAGCGAAACGCCTGCACTGCGTCCCGGTCGAGGAGCCGGCGCGAACATGCCAGGCGTCGGCACGGCTGGTCCTGAGTCGCAACCGGATCCTGATGCGGCGCCCACGCGGCGTGCTTCGCCACCACCACGCGTAACCAAGACTGCCGGCATCAATCGTTTTGCCTGGGACGTGCGCAACCAGGCTGGCGTTACGTTGCCGCCGGGCCAGTATCAGGTGCGACTCAAAATGGGCAATGTAAAACTGACCCAACCCTTGAAGGTGTTGATCGATCCAAGAGTCGCTGCCGACGGCGTCACGCTCGCCGACTTGCAGGAACAGTTTGAACACAACATGCGCATGCGCGAACTCGTCAATAGCGTCAATCAACTCGTGACCCGCGTCAGGGAAGCGCAAAAGAAGTCCACCGATGACCGCGTGAACGCGCTCGCAGGAAAACTCATGACAGAGCCGGTGCGCTATGGCAAACCCGGCCTGCAAGCACACATAACCTATCTTGCCGGCATGACCGCCAACGTGGATCAGAAAATCGGACGCGACGCCATCGAGCGCTACCACGTATTAAAAAAGGAACTCGATGCGCTCCAGGCGGAGGCTGACCAGGTCCTCGGATCAAATTCATCGACAGCTACCAGCACCCCGGAGTAATCTTTGTAGGGGCGGCCCTCCGTGGCCGCCCCATTCGTCTCCTAAATAGACCTGCAGAACGCCAGCACGCAGCCCCGACATGAACCGCCGAACATTCCTCCAACTTTCGATTCCCCTCGCTGCCGGTCTCGCTCTACCTGCATGCAAACGGATCGAAGGTTCAGTCGAAAAACCACTTTTTCCACTCGTCCTTCGCGGCGGTCGCGCATTTTTCAACGGCCGCTGGCAAACCGTCGACATCGGCATTGACGAGGCGGGCAAACTTCGCTTCGGCAACGATCTGCGTGGAACAGAAACCCTGAACGTGAGCGGCCGCGTAGTCTCTCCTGGGTTCATCGACATCCTCGCCGATAACTCAACCTCGCCGGAAGTCACGTATCCGATCTTCGAGAAATACAAACTCGCAGACGGCGTCACAACCGCGCTGCAAATGCACGGCGGCAGCGCCGACTGCGGCGCGTACTACCGTCACTTCGGACGCTTGCCGCACGCGATCAATTTCGGCGTCTCAACTTTTGTAATGGCGATCCGCGCTCGCGGTGGAGTCCGGAAGGCGATTGAGAAGAATCTCGACGATGGCGCGCTCGGTGTTTCGCACAGTCTCGAATATCAACCTGCGCCATACAGTGAGCTGTTGGCATATGCAAAGCTCGCGACGAAATACGATCGCCCGTTGTTCCTGCATCTGCGTTACTCCTCGCGCGAGAAAGAACTGGACGGCGTTGATGAAGCGATTCGTCTCGCGCGAGACAGCGGCGTGCGCGTCCACATCGATCACCTTCATTCAACCGGCGGCACCTTCCACATGGAAGAGGCGCTGGAGAAGATTCGCACTGCAAACGCGCAGGGTCTGACTATCACGACCTGCGTTTATCCGTACTCGTTCTGGGCCACCTATCTTTCCAACAATCGTTTTGGTCCCGGCTGGCAAGAGCGTTACGGTCTCTCGTATAACGACTTGAGGATCGTTGGCAGCTCCGAGCGTTTGACCGCGCGCACGTTTGCACACTATCGCAAGACTTCAAAACTCGCCGCAGTTCCCGAAGGCACGATGCCTCTGGACAAGACTGTTGACCTCGCGCTTAAAGAAGACTTCTGCATGATCGGTTCCGACGGCGGCATTCAATTCGAGCCGCGCGCTAATTCTCATCCGCGCGGCGCCGGCTGTTTTGCGACGGCCATTCGCCACGCACTCGACATCGGCCTGCCGCTGGAAAAGATTTTGGAGAAGATGACGTCGTTGCCGCGCAGCGTGGTGCAGCCGTCACTGAAAGATCGTGGTGTGTTGCAAGACGGAGCCGTAGCCGACCTGACCGTATTTGGTCCGCAAACGATTCGCGGCAATGCGACGATAGAAAACCCGAACCAGTTCTCTTCCGGGATCGATCTCGTGATCGTGAACGGCAAGATCGCGTTCAGGGACGGCAAACTCACGGCGAAGAACGGCAGCGCAATCAAGGCTTGATGAGACTTACGCTTCGCAACGATTACTCATTCACACTGACTATAACCGGTTATCAATTTCCCTCGCTCAAAGATAAAGAGTACGACTCCAACTGGCTCAACATCAGAATCGACGTTCAACATCCCGAAGGCAACTGGAAAGCAGTAGATCCTGCCTTACTAACTTACGAAGTGCAGGAGATCGCGGACTGGTTTCGAGATCTGGCGGCCGGACGACGCGATAAGCGAAGCGCCGAGTTTCTTGAGCCAGGTTTGGCATTACATGTTGAGTCGAATGAAGATTCTTCCGAGGTCTTAAAAGTGAAGCTCGCATATGGGTTTAGGCCACCGTGGTCTAAAAGCTGGGAAGACGAGTTTGAGCTGACCTTTCCGCTCGCGACGATCAATCTCGTCAAGGCAGCAGAAGCTCTCGAACGTGAGTTAGCTCGTTATCCGCAGAGGACCAGCCGCTGAAATCTGATTACAACAACTTCCCTAGCGCGTAAGGCAGCATCTTGCGCCACCAGGGCCAGTCGTGGTCCACGTCCTGTCCCCAAAGATCCAACGTGTGCGGGATGCCTTTGGCGTTGAGAATGTCTGACAGCCCGCGACTGCGTTCCGGCGCTTCGTAGTTTCCCTGCCCTGACATGATCAGGATCGAGTCAGCCTTGCGCAGCAGTGGCAGGAAGTAGTCGTCGTTGAGGTTGGAAAGATAATCGACGGGGTTGTTGAAATAGACGTTGTCGTCGTAGAAATCTTTTAAATAGGAGCGGACGTCGTAACTGCCGCTCATCGCGATCACGCCCTTAAAGAGATCGGGATGTTTGAAGTAAGCGTTGACTGACAGAAACGCGCCGAGACTGGCGCCGGTTGTTAACGGACGGTTCTCGCCGTCGCCGCAATCCTTGCGAATGAGCGGTAACACTTCGTCGGTGATGTAATGATCGTAGCGCGTGAGCAATTCCGCCTTGAGATGCGGGGGCATCTTTTCGTTCAGCAGGCTGTAGCGATTGACGCTGTTGATGGAGTACGCGCGTAGTTTGCCTTCTTCGATGAACGACTTGATCGCGTCAACGAGATGGAAGCGCTCGTATTCGAGATAGTCGGCAGCCGCGGTCGGAAACATGAGCAGCGGCGGACCCGCATGCCCGTAGGCGACGAGCGGCATTTCGGTGTTCAAGTTAGGGCTAAACCAGGATGTTATGCGGCGTTCCATGGCGGACCTTTCTGCAAGGGGAATCAGGGCTGGAGATATTCTCGCAGATCGTTGCGGAGCGCAAGTTTGGAGGCACTGCAGCGGTTGACGCTCGCATATCCATTTGCTATAAAAAGCGCTTCGCGCCCTGCACATAGTAAGGTTTGAGCTATGTGAGGGCGCTTATTCCGCAGTAGCTCAATGGCAGAGCATTCGGCTGTTAACCGAAGGGTTGTAGGTTCGAGTCCTACCTGCGGAGCCAGATAGGACGGAGGTCGCTGGAATCGCCACCGGCGGCCTTTTTTCTTTGCCAAGTCGTGTTCGTAACAGCAAGTAGATCAAACGGTTGGCGAAACGTCGCGGTGAGAGTGCAGCACCTTTTTGATCTTTGTTTGGATTTAGGATTTTGAGATGTGAGTGAGGCTGCGGTCCAGTTCTGAAAAATAGATTGATCGAAAAGAAACGTAGGCGTATGCTGCGCCTCACAAATGAATAGGGCTGCGCCTCACAAATGAATAGGGCTTTGAGTTCCGGCGCCATAGCGCAAGCTTTAGATTCATCGCTGTAGAACTCGCTGTCCCTCGCTAGAGTTTTAGACTCTCGGCTTGAGGAAGAGATGCTAATTGAGCGTCTTAACACAAGCCGAGGGTCTTTTCTTTTTTGGGGGGTTAGGCTCGGAAAGGAGGGACGAATGTTAGATGCTATTGCCCGTGCGCTTGTTCTGAAGGGTGCTACATCTGCATGGCAACAACGTGAATATGTCGGGGCCTTGCTTCTGTTCGCGTTGTACTGCTCACTGCAAGAATAGCAGGCCTCAACCGCAGGGCGGGATATAGCCAAGCTTGCCCGCCCTCGGTCATTTTTGAGTCGAACTCAGGTCTGTTAGGGATGTGATTTTTTGTGGGATTGTTTAGACAAAAGCGCGAGGGATGTTCGGGTGAGAAATGGTGGCAGTTTTTGGACAGAAACCGTGACGAAAATACTCGGCTGATAGAACGGAAAGCCGTTACGCTTTAGGTGGACGGCGGCGCGGTGGAGTCCTTAGATTGAGTAAGTCAGCATGTCGCGTTTTCAGCATATAACTCAATTCCTGATAGGAAATTCCGAGGGCGCGCGCGGAACGAGTAACGCTCCCCTTATTAGTCTCGAGCGCATGTTTGATCAGGTCATGTTCGAGTGATTGTATTTCTTCCGACAGTGTTCGCCCCGTAATAATATCCTTTTGGTCCATTACGGCTAGCCGTTCTTCCATTTCCTGAAAGACCGCGAATGCGGCTTCTGCCGCGCGATTGAGTGAGCCAATCTTTCGAGATAGACGAACAGCGCGACGGAAAGCAGTAAGCGCCATGCCATAGTTTTCGAGTCGAGCCAAAGCCCTTCCGTGGGTTGTCAATGACTCAGCTAATTCCGCTTGCATGTCGCTCTTTTCCAGAGTTCGCACAGATGAATCGGCAGCTTTTTCGGCCTCAGCGGTACGACCCTGTTGGAGAAAAACGCGGGCGCGAGTTTCATCAACCTGGGCCACTGCGCCTTTGTCTTTTAGGCTCGTAAAGATGCGGCGAGCACGACCTAAATGTTCATGTGCTTCTTTGAAAAAATTGATTTTGAGATATAAGAAGCCGAGATTGTTTTCAACATTCGCACGGTAACGTTTATGGTCTGCTTGTTCAAAGTGATAACTTGCAGCGGCGTATTCGACTAAAGCGCGATCAAGATAGTTTCCAGGGCCTTCCGACTCCCAAAGATTCTCAAGCGCATCTCCGAGAGTTTGGTGATAACAACCGGTGAGTGTGTGGTTGCTGATCTTCTCAAAAAGAGCGGAGTTCTCCGTAAGAAAGCGTACTGCTTCGTGGGGGCGGCGTGCATATTGCTCAACCATGGCCAAGCGTTGTATGGCTCTAGCCTTTAACTCGATCTCATTCGTCAAATGCGCGAGGGCGAGCTTTAGAAGATTGGAGGCGTTGTCGTATTCGCCCGTCCGCCAATAACTCAGAGCGAGTTCGGTCTGCGCTTCGGCTATCTTCTTTTTGTCTCTTTGCGACTGGAATATGGTGAGGCTTTCACTGATCAGATCCCTGGCTGTCTGCTGCGCATCTTTGATCTGATTACTACTCCCGATTACGCCCGTCAGCGCTCCCACCCGCAGGAGGACTTCCGCAGCGGTGCTTCGGTCCAAGCCTTCGAGATTAGGGCGCTCGCCGAGGCGCGGCCACAAACCACTAAGCAGTTCCTGCGCTTCCTCATATTCCCCTCTATTCTCAAAATCTCTGGCGAGATCGCAGCATAGCTTCGCCCGCCGCCCCACACTGAGGTTTGGGTTTACCAATTCGCGCAGTAGTGAGGCCCGTAAAGTCATGTGAGAGCCAAGTTTCGACGTTGATTCGATATTGATTGGGAGGAAAGCGGCGCGGGTAAATCTAACGCAATCCGTCATGCTCTTGCAACAAAAGTTGCTGTGATCTAGGGTGCGACGCAAAAGTTTTGCATCACTCTCAAAAATGCAAAAGTTTTGCATTTCTCTTAGGAGGCACCCAAAGTGAAACGTTTACACCGGACGTGCGCCGTCGCAGTCCTAAGCATGGCATTGGCTGTTTCTGCGTTTGCTGGTCAAATAGGCTCTCCCGGCTACGCACCACCACCGCCACCGCCGCCGAGCGAAACGTCGACCTCAACGTCCAACATTGCGACGACCATAATCCTTACGATCGTTGGTCTGATTCGGTAGAGGATTGCTCCGGTTTTTGCTGAGGCGAATAACCCGCATCGTGCGCGGGAGTAGTAGGAGTGTGTCTCTACTGCGTACCGAGAATTTTGCATAGTTTGAGTCTTGCGCGAGCTATGTAGGATGCGTAAAAAGTTTCGCTGTGCCGTTTGGCCGGAACAGTGAGGCCGCGAGCAAGAATCCTCAGGCCATAAGAATTCTGCATGTCGAGGATAGCCCGATAGTAGCAGGCTTAGTGCAGGAGATTGCCGAGCACGAAAGCTGGGACGTTGAAAACTGCATAGACGGGAATGCGGCACTGGAAGAACTCGTGGGCCACGCGCAATACGATCTGCTGCTGGTGAACTTTGAACTGCCGGCTTTGAATGGGCTAGAGCTAATGGAGCACGTTCGAACCATCTCTCATCGTCGATGTATGCCTATTGTGATGATGTCAGGCACGCTCTCTGAAGCCGTAGCACGTAAGGCTGGCGCAAACGCATTTCTGCGCAAGCCACAGGACATTGGACTACTCATAGAGACCATAAATCGTCTGTTGGATCTGAATGCTTGAAAGCACGTTGAAGCCCTCGCAGTGAAGATCCGTCCGGGAGGGACGTGATCGATCACTCTGAGCCATTCGCGTGGCGGCGCAAACGTTATCGCGAATGGCTCTGCGGGGCCAGTAGGACAATTCTTAGAATCGCTCTCGCGGTCATCGAAATCCTCCTGGGGGCAGAAGCCACTCGCGAATGTTGGGCAGCACGGACGCGCGCTGTCGCGAGTGGCTTCGGAGGCTTAAAACATCGCCCGCGCGAAAGATGGGGCCGATAGAAACGACAGAACTTCCCATGGCTGTCGGCTCCGTCTAATACTTTGACATTGCGGCACTGAAAGATGCGAGGCGGTGACAAGCCAAGCATCTTTCAGAACGCAGAGCCACTTGCCTAAGAGGGGGTTTGCAAGTGGCTCTCCATTTGAAATCCCGCACTAGATCTCCTGGGCCCAGAGTGTGGGGGAGGGGCGTTGTTGTCTCATAGTGAGGGGGCAACGACGCCCTGCATTTTAAATAGCAAGATGCCACCCAAAAACCTACCAAACAAACTCAAACAGATCAGGCTTAAGGCTGGTCTTAGTAAGACAGCAATAATTCGAGCGTTGAACTACAAAGCATCACCTTTATACCCGTCTCAGATTTCGCAGTTGGAGCGCGGCGAGCGCCAACCCCCGTTGTTGTTGGTCCTAGCTTACGCCGAACTTGGCGATACCTGTCTGTGCGTGCTGGCTGACGATGAATTATCCCTTGAGTGAATGGTTTCCGCCTCAGTGATTAGGGTAGCAATGCCTCAGTTTGCCTACTGTGAAAGAGTTTTCCTGCATCCACCAACTACTGGCAAGAATTCGTATATCTGCGCAATAGCTGAATCGAGTGAAGGCGGTACGAATGAGGTAGGAGATTATGTGTTAATTCTTGCGGATTGCCACCATGCTGTTGAGCTAGAATTCTCTCTAGTCAATCCGAAAGAAAGAGAAGAAAGTCTCGCTAAGATAGATACTCTCGCCGAAGTTGTTAACCGATTCCGTGAGGCATTACATACCGAAGCCAAGACAATAGAATCCGCCAGACAGTTCGAACCTATGGACTGAATAAGATTATAATCAGAGCATTCGTGCCGCTGATGAAGTTTGAACGGTTTGCATTACTGTTAATAGGAAAATTTTAGGAGCATCGTAAAAGACAATGTTACAACAGGAAAAAGAAGACTTGGTGCTGGTCGTGAATGAAGAAAATGATGAAACACTTGCTTCAGTAATCAGTGATCTCTATATCGAAGTAGAATCCTCGGCTCAGGTGATTGAAAGCTGCGCAAGGCGTTTCGGGTGGCTAGGTTGGGACCTACAGGCGCAGGGAGAAAGAGCTAACAACGCATTAGAACAAGCTGAAGAAGCCACCGATGAAGCGAGGCGCGGCCACGTCTCGGCGCTCTGTGAGATTTTAGAGAGCGAGCGTCATGTACTTGAGCAATACAGGGAGCGACTGATAGAGCGAAAGCAACTAATGATTCACAAGATCATGGTAGAGGGGAAACTACGCCATATAGATCGGATGCTCTCGATCACGCGTCAGTATCGAGAAGAGGCGCAGTAAGGCAAAAGGCTCGCCGCCAAGATCACCGCAGCGGGGTTACTGATATGGCTATCCTCAGTGAAAGACGGATGTGGTGCCTTTTTTGCTTTGCTTTCTTTAACGGCGTGTAATAGAGTGCGCCCTGTTCTTCCTGACTCCCACTGAATAAGGAAGCTCATGATAGGTTTACCACGGACACGCGATTTCTCTGCGCGTAACTGCCAAATACCCCTAGCTAACAATTTCCTGGCGCTTACGTTTGTTTTAATCGGGGCCAAACATTGCACCCCTTTACACGTTTAAGACCGGCATGGTGTTAGCTTGCTTGTGGCTGCTATTTGTTCTAGGTGATCGTGAATTGCCGGCAGATAATATAGTGGACGGTGAAGCCATGCCAGGTTGAGATTTATGTCTCCGGCAGAGAACTCAAGCTACTAAGCCAAATCCATTCAAAAATACTCTCAACGTCCTTGAGGAGAATATGAGTCCTGTTAAGTTGAAATACAAACCCACGTCGGGTGGCAGAGAAACTACTCACATTGATGCCGCGAATTCGGAGTTACGGCAAATACGAGTCGATTCCATCGATAGAAATCCCGAGAATCCTAGAATCCTTTTTAGACAAGGTGAACTCGAACAATTGCTTGAATCAATAAGGTTGTATGGCGTTCAAGTGCCAGTATCTGTTTATCGGGACCATGGCAGATTTATTTTGATAGACGGCGAACGACGGTGGAAATGCGCTCTCAAATTGAACCACAAGACGATTCCAGCACTGGTTCAAGATAAACCATCGCCAATTGCAAATCTGCTTTTGATGTTCAATATCCATGCCTTACGAGAGCAATGGGATCTCCTCACCATCGCTTTGAAGCTTCCCACTGTCATTTCATTAATGGAGACCGAGTTAGGAGCATCACCTACTGAGAGCCAAATATCACGTCAAACTGGGCTATCACGATCGGTTATTAGACGCAGCAAACTGCTAATCGATTTGCCGGAAAAATATAAGAACCAGATTTTGACAGAACTTGAGAAGCCAAAGTCCCAACAAAAACTTACAGAGGACCTCTTCATCGAGATGGAACGCGCTCTAAGGACAGTAGAGACGTACATGCCCGGAGTGATAGAGAATAAAAACCGCGTTAGGGACACTCTCATTTCTAAGTACAAGAAGGGATTGATACCAAATATTGTCGACCTTAGGAAGATTCCGAAGATCGCCAGGGCCGAAGCAGTTGAAGTCGACGAAGCGAGGGCTCGTTCGGTCCTGCAAATACTTTTTGAAACGAACGAGTACTCAATAGAGGAGGCTTTTGAAGCGTCCGTTTCCGAGGCCTATTTGGAGAGAGATCTCGTAACCCTTGCCGCACGAATCGATAGACTCTTGGACCAAATAGAAGTACTTAGGCCAGCGGAAATTGACGACGAAATAAGATCAACACTAAGCAAATTGGTCCACCACGCTCAAAGAATTCTGGAGGCATCCGAATGACCTACAGAATTCTCCCCACGCATCTTCACATTTATGCTGAAGCTGTAAAGAAGTACTTCAAGACGCACAAAGGCATTACAAGCTTCAAAACGGAAGAGCCAATTGTTCGAGACGGTATCTTTCGACACACTCTTACAGCTGAAACAAAGGATGGTCACTATATATGTGTTGAAGTTTCCGAGAGTGCCTATATCGATACATTAGACGCGGTCGTTCTTGATTACAGGAACAAGATCCTACCGGTCAAACTTTATGTCGCTATTCCAAAAACTGCAACAAACACGAATCTGCAAAAGCAGCTGTCTCAGGCACGGAAGAATGGCGTGGGCGTTCTTGAGGTTGATGAAAAAACCGGAGATATTATCCACGAGGCACTTTCTCAGTCGCTCGCTGGATTAAGGCCTATCGATCTCCAAGCTTTTCCACCTAAATATCGGGCACCACTATCAGACGCAGCAAACACGTTCCATAACGGCAATCCTGCTAAAGGTTGTTCGATGATTTATGACGAGATAGAAGCTTTAACTAGAAGGATTGCCTCGAAGACCCAAAAGAAGGGTTGTTGGAAAACCATCCCGAAGTTGAAAATCGACAAAGATCCTTGGGCTAATGTTCTTGAGGCCATGATGGACCAACTCAACGCCAGTGCTTGTTCGTGTCCGGAGTTGAAGAAGATCTTTCTTGCTAAGATTTTGGGAATTACGTCTCTGCGAAACGAGACTGGACACAAGATTCAACGCCGAGCAGATCTGGTAAAACGAGACAAGCGGTTGCGAACAAGATTTGAGGAAGCAACCGACCTACTCCTAGACCTAATAAATGCCAGTAAACCTCTACACGTTTAGCATGCCATGAGCGCTTTGCGCTTTCGTCAAATCCAAATGACACTTTGTAATCCGCAAATACTAACACTTCCTGGCCCAGTTTTTTGGGATGTGTGTCATGGAATGGCAAAATTGTTTCCGGACTTCCTGAGTCGGGTAACCCAAGACGCACCCCGACACCGTGCTGCTTTTGAAAGGAAATATACCTGTGAAGAAACACGAACTCTCGGATGAGTTCCGGCGATTGAACGATCCCTCGAACTATGTTACCCGAGCTGAAAAAAGGCACCGCGGATATTACTTTGAGCGTTTCCTCTTTTCGCTGCTCGAGTCCGAAGGCTTGGAGCCGTCCACTAATTATCGTCCGGAAGGTGAAGAAATTGACGGCTCATTCAGGCTCGATGGCAGGATCTTCCTTCTCGAAGCAAAGTGGCACGACAAGCCGATGCCAGCTTCAGCTATATACTCGTTTAAAGGAAAGGTCGACGGTAAGCTGTGCGGAACAATTGGTCTGTTTATATCAATGTCGGGATATGGACCCGACGCAGCCGGAGCACTCATACGTGGCAAAGACCTAAACACACTACTTTTAGATAGGGCTGACATCGAATCAGCCCTTTCCGAGACGTCTTCTTTTAGAGACATTCTGAACGAACGTCTGCGGACCGCAGCCCAATTTGGAATCGTCTATCGCGATCAGAAAGCCGAGGACGCGTCACACTGGCAAGTAGAGCAGTCTGTTGATTCCTTTCTGTTGGATTTTGGGTTGGATTCTGGGGTCAAGATCTACGCTGACCAGATAATTCGAGAGGGGCCCTGCACCTGCAAACGAACCGCGTGCGTTGGACACCAAGAAAAGGTGTACTGTTATTTTGCGATATGGCTTTCCGAATGGGTGGTCACAACGGGGTTGTATTGGCAGTGCTACGATGAACAGGTTGAGTGCGAGAGGATTGGGTGCGGGTTGATTCACCCTCGCGGACACACTGGCAAATTGGGAATCTGTAATGCTCCCTATACGGATCAGCGCCGTCAAACCGATGAAGTCTAACGAATTGTCCGAGGCGAACGGTGGTTGCGTGTCGCGGAACCTGCGGTGAGCATCTCTCCGCTCTTCGTCACCGAGTAGCCCACGAACTCTGACCATGAATAAAGGACACGACTGTCAACTAATAGGGAATGAGGGCGAGCACCTATTTGGTGTCCTCGCTGCGCGTTGGGGTGCTATCTGGACCAATACGCGAGAGGCTGCGGCCGTTGATGGATGGCTCTCCTGGCCTGACTTGCCGGGCATCACCTTGTGGGTCCAGGTCAAGTCGCGGCGTGAGCTTGGGACTAAAGGAACAGAACTACGAATTCGCATCCCCAATGCCGACACACTTGCCGATTGGTCAGCACGGGAGCCCATCCTCGTGGTGCCTGTGTTCGACGAAAAGGAGGCGTTTTGGATCGATACCGCCGACCAACTCCCGAAGCCTCCCCCAATGTCGTTCACTTTCAGGATACCCCTGTCGAATGCCGTGTCGCGCACCTCGAAGGCAACTATCAGGCAGATTGCTCGCCGAAGAATTCTAAGGGAGTCTATGGCGAAAGAGCGGCGCAGAGTACGTCTCGTTTGGCATCTGGAGTGTTCTGCTGGGTTGCATAATCATTTCCGACGCCGAATTGTAGGGTCTGATTCTCCTCATCCATTCCAGCCGATTCCATAGGACGTTCAGTTCATCAAACGTCATCTGCTCCAAGAGTAACTGGCAAGTCCCGTAGCGATTATCAGCAATGGTTGCGGGTGACGCGGGCGTGCGAACCGCGTTCAATAAGGCTTCTTCCAATTCGGAGCTGAGGCCTGAGGTATCTCCCTGCTGTCTAAACCAATTCGGGTCATCGACCAATGTCATGTCGCCTGGCGACATTCTCTTTCACAAAGTGGATTTCCAGATCGAGTTCGTCAACCGTCACGTAATCTTTAAGGTTGCGATTAAGGCGATCCGTCTTTTCAACCAATAGCACGCGCACGGATGAACGTTTGAGGAACTTGACCATTTCCTCAAAGCCCGCCGAACGAGGTGGTCCAACAACACTCTCATGGCCCAACTTTTTCCATTTTAGCCGGTAGCGGAATTGGAGGAGCTCTATTTGGGCAAAGTAAACAGGACGCTCTCCTGCAAGGACCCAAGTAAAACACAAGGTTGATGAGTAATGCGCCAGCGGTCTCACGCAGACAGCTTTCAGCGGCATTAAGGTGACGCCCATTCTCTGCGTTTCGATGACTTACAGCGAGCGCAAAGGCGCGGAGTTGCATTTTCCCCCTACTCGCCCAAAATCAACTGGCGACTAACGGCACAGACCCCGCCGAGGCTCCCTCGAATCTGCATCAAGCAGCTTGAAGAAGTTGCGTTTGCGTTTGTATTTGCCTTACGCGTCAGATCGAGAACCTGCTTCTCTTTGGTGGACTCTTTACGCATGTGTAAAAAGTATAGCCACATAAATAAATGTGGGTTGGTGCTTAGACAGGTGGACGAAGCGTTGATGGCTTTGAAGAACGATGCGATTCGTGCCGCTGTTGTGCGCATCTAAAGCTTAGGACGGCACGTACCCGGAACCCAGCACCGAACGCTGCCATTCCTGCGCCCAGCAGCAGTATGGATGCCGGTTCAGGAACCTCAAAATCGTACCTTATACTTTGAAAGACAAAGAGCGGGTTCCCTCGATTGTCAAAATTACTGAAGTTGAGTCGAAGCGTGGCAACTCCGCTGCCAACCAAATCAACAGTGAACACGGGGGAAGGGTTGCTGAGACAGCTCGGTGAACAGCCAAGCAAGTGGCCTTCGAAGGTGAACGGACTCGTTAAGATCAAATTGGATTCGCTAAAAGGTACGATCAATGGTGGGCCGTTGAAGGTAAATGTACCCCCGAACGCCACGTGGGGGAAAACCACTCCGTTGAGTGTGGCGCTGCCCTGGCCCAGGCTTAAACCGACAAAATGTCCGTTCACATTAATAACGGCGCCGGGGCGACACGGAAAGCAAGCCGCTTGAGGCGTTGAATTCCCAGAGTCTCCTGCGCCACCAATCACAGCGAAATTATTTCCTGCAAAGCTGTATGCCGGACCGCCAACTATTCGTGTAATTGTGACGAACCCGTTCGTTATTACCACTGGGTCAGCGTGAGTCGCAGACGGCGTGAACGCGGCGAATAACAGCAGAGTGCAAAGTCCGGAAAAAATTCTTCCCATAACTCACCTCCGTTGTGACGCAAATCACAAAAAATAAGCCCGCGGTTTTAGGAATATAGTTGGGCAATAGCAGGCCACACTTTGCGGCAAGCTGCAATCAGGAGAATCCTGAGTTCACGATCAGGAAAACTTCGCACGAACTACGGGCGTAGATAAGCTTGCGAACTTATGCGAGGATCCGAGGTGATCGCGGTAGGACAGAAACCAAGCTTTGCCTGGCGCACCGAAGATTGTCCACTCCGGGGAGCGCTATTCCATTATGAATCGAAGCGGGCCTCAAGTTTTTCCGCGAGCCGAAAGGCCTCTAAATCCTCTCTGAGATGTTCCGGCGATGTAGTTCCCGTAAGAATTACGCCCGTGAAGGATTGTCTGAGTATGAAACGATAGGCGTCTACCAGGGAATGACCGCTATAAACACCATCGTTCGAATACAGATGTTTGCCCATTCCCAGAGGTCGGTTAACCACTACTTGTTTGCCGTAACGACTCGCTAAGGCAAATATTGGCTCGAATTGTAGGTTGGTGTGATTAAAGGGAAACTGTAGATGAGAGTACAAGTCTGACTCAGCAGTCATCGTCGCAGAAGCGAGGTCAGACACACTAACGCCGAACGTCCTTATCTGGCACGACCGCGCGTGCTCCAACACCCGATACAGATCGGGATGTCTCAATACTTCCGGTGTGGGTTTATGGATTTGCAGCAGATCGATTCGAGGTAATAGCCGAAGGCTTTGGTCGATACTGCGACAAAGAGCATCGTATGAGTGATCCGTGTATGGCTTATTCTGCTCCAAGTCCCAATGCTCTCCACACTTGGTCATAATCGTGAGTTGGTTCAGCGTTGCAGAGTCGACGGTGCGGAGAAACTGACCCAATAGATTTTCACTGAGCCCGTAGCTTGGAGCTGTATCAAAGAAAGAAACTCCCGCCTCTACTGCATTCTGAAGAAACTCGCACGCCTGCTCGAGAGAAGGTAAAGGTTTCTCTACAAAGCCCCAAGTTCGACCCAAGGATACGAGACCCAACCCGAAGTGAACCCTACCACTCATGCTGATTTCAGTACGTCTCCGTATACTTGCTCGTGTTGAGCGGCAATAATATCGAGCGTGTAACCTTGAAGAATCCTTTGCCGAGCGTCTGCACCCAGTCGTTGGCGTAAAGAAACATCCTGGAGCAATTTGAGTAAGGTATTCGCTATTGCCTGGCTATCTCCAGCTTTGATCCGGTAGCCTTCTCGATTTGTCTGCACTAGTGCCTCGGTTCCGGGAATGTCGCTAACAATGCTCGGTAAACCCGCTGCCATGGCCTCCATAAGCGCAAGAGGAATGCCCTCGCTTGATGATACAAGCATGTAGACGTCAGTGAGACGCAGTACCTCTGCTACCTGTTCCTTGCCCAGCGGCCCCAGGAAACGCGTTGCGTCTGTTAATCCCAAACGCCTTACCTGGTCAGTTATAGAATCATATTCTGGTCCATCTCCTCCCATCATTAGGATCGCTGTTGATGCTGCTCGATGGACTTGTGCAAAGGCATCAACAATAGTGTCAAGCCTCTTTTCCGGCACGAAGCGGCATATGGTGGTTATCACTACGGCGTCGGATGGCACCCCCCATTTGCGCCGCAAACGCTTACGCTCTGCTGGAGATGCAGGTCTGAGGGCTACGTGGTCGACACCGCAAGTGAGATAAGCAAGCTGCGCTCTTGAAAACCCAAGCGCCATCAGTTCTTCAAACATCTCAGAATTCAGAATGAAAACTCGATCTGCGATTTTGCGGAACAGTTGCAATTCGAACCTTCCCAACCGTGTCTGCTCTAAGCATTGTCCGTAACCTGTGCCGGCGAACATTACGATTACATGTTTACGCAATGCTGCCACGACCATCATTCCCACAAGCGTGTGGAGCCCTGCGTGAACAAATTGGACAATCGAATACTTGCGCCTTTCACGCAACAGTTTCAAACCACAGCGCAATGCGAACCAGCGTTGATGGTTTTCAGACGCGAGTTCACATAGAGTGGGGCCTGTCAAACTTGAAGGCAGCGATCTCGTCCGGCCAACTAACGATGTCGTCAGTACCATGACTTGATGTCCCCGGCGCGCAAGTACTGCGGAAAGCTGCGCCGCATGCATTTCCGCGCCTCCCAATGTAGGCGGGTATTGGGGAATAACGATCGCCACCTGAAGCGGTTGATGGTTAGTCAGCATGGTTGATATCCGGCATCTCTGCTAAGCCCCCGCCGTTGTTGATTGACTCATTAAAGGGGTAGATAGAAATTGGCGCATGGCGGCTTCGTAAATCCGAGGCATAGCTTCGCCAGCAGTCATTTGCACCAAGCCGTCCTGGTCCTGGGGTGATTCGACGGGGTAAGGTATTGGTTCTCCGTTAGGCGCAAGGTAGCGTTCCGGGTCAATGTAAATAATCTTCAGACCCCTCTCACGTGCACGCAACTGCGCAAGACGCCGGTCCGCATGCACCCCAACTACGAGTAGCGCCTTGGCCCTTGGGTCAAAAGAGACTGAAGGGTACTCTCCCTCGTGAATCATGGGGAAGTACGGCTCTGTATCGTATCGGCGAAGGGAGATTTCTTCCAGCCCAACGTCTGCACAAAGGCAGTCAAAGTTGTTGGTGATTACAGGACCGACCAAATGCCCATTCTGCGAGAGTTCGCACAGAGCCCTGTAGAATGGGGTTGTTTCCGCCACCATGCACGCTCGGTAGATATCGCACATCTCGCGATACTTCTCCTCTGGAAACGCAAAGAGTCCGAAGATCAAATCGTCCGCGGCGTCGAAAACAAAAGAGAAATCGCTCTTCGAGACGCTGTAGATTCGATGGAGCGTGGAAAGATGCGGTATACCAGCCTCGGTTGAAGGTCCACAACCCAATTCAACCTGCGCAGGGAAATACTTAACGACTTCTTCCGGCTCGATCAGCTGGGGGTTTCCACGCGGAACGATCTTGCGTAACCCAACCTCGTAGAACCACCGCCACGGACGCTGATGAAGAGTTGCCGGATACTCGTAGCCTTCTGTCCATATTTTCACTTCCAAATTCCGGTAATGGTTCGGGAAAAGCACTCCCCGTCGCTCGTCTTCCGGGTGTAAACGATGCACAGTGGCGCTTGCTACCAGAGCACCTCTACGCCAGACCTCGGAAGCTGCGTTGGACATCGTTTGTTCCCATCCACCTGTGCGCAGATTCTGGAGTAGGAGTGCCCTGTAGTCAGCTATGCTTTGGTCGGGAAGCGTCAGATTGATCCATAAATAAGAGTTACGCAATACGAAGGAGTCGCCGTCAAGTCCGTATTCGTCATAAAAATGAATCAAACGCCGGCGCTGGTCTTCAGGTGAATTCCAGCCTGATTGCTGGGCGTTGGTAGGATGCTGATGCCGGCGCCAGATCGATTCGGTGAACCGACGATGCCAGCCGGTGCGGTCTGAATCTATGTGCAGCAAGTAACGCTGCCTCTGCGCTTTCGTCAGGTGTGGTACAAGTACAAGAGGAAAGTTCATTGATTTTATCTCCGTGCGATTACAAACATGTCAGGTCCGCGACCAGAATCGTAGATGGCTTGCAGTTCTGCTCGAGAGTAAAATCCAGCCAGGAGATGAGCGCTGCACTCAGTTTTCATTTGGACCATTGTGAAGCCTGCCGCTCTCAGCAGTAGGTCGATGGACTGACGAGAGAAAATGTGCCAGTGATCACTTCGAAACGAGCGGTATGAGCCTCCGAACACTTTGAGCTCCAAGGCATCCATACTCGGAATCATAAGAACGAGCCGGCAACCCGGCGCCAAAATACACGCGATCTCGCGCAACTCAGCCGCAGGGTTGGTCAAGTGCTCCAGCACAAATTGATATAGGACCAGATCGTAATCCTGCCGCACGGCTCCACTTTGCCGCGCCTCGGTCAACGTGCCAGTGAAAGTGTCCATTCCATAGAGAGCGAACGCGCGTTCAGCAGCAAAGGGATTCAGGTCAACGCCCGTCGTTACGAAACCCCGGTCTTGCGCTGCTTTTCGACTAAAGCCCAAACCGCTACCAACCTCCAGCAATCTACCCGAACAAACACCAGTGACTTGGTAAATCCAATCAAAAAGACGTCCTGCCTTTGCTTCTCGATAAGTCCTTTCCTTTTCATACCCCTCGTAACCAACACCGTCAGGGCGTCGTTCCGAGAAGTAACTCGGCCTGCTATAAACAGGAGCATCAATGGGTTGTGAAAGTAACAGCCCGTGACCGCAAGAATTGCAACACCCATATTGTAGATTCGAGGACTTCGTCCCTACCTTTCTCGCGAAAGCGGGACATATGACCCCAGACCTACAAACCGGACAAGACACCAGTTCAGTCGGATCGGGCTTTGTATTAATGGCCGAGCAGGCTGAGTAAGCCTGACCCAACAGTTCAGCGCGCAAGTCAAGATCGCGGCAATTCAACGTCCATGTGGCTGCGTACTTTTCGATCGTGCAGCGCCATGTCTTCTCTGAGATACCCAGAACACGCAAGACCAGGGTCACATGTTCTGCCGTATCTTGATGCACCACATGATCGCCGAGACGCGTCATCCAAAATTGCGATTCATCTACCACCATTTCCTGTATTAGAAGACAGCCGGAGTTGATCGAGTTCCGAATCTAAAACCCGTTATGAATAGTTAACGAGTCCCATCAACTTGCAACTCGCAAGGAGCAGACTTTCCTAAACACAAAGGTCGAAGGACGTGAGCGTATGGTCAAATCTAGAGGCGAAACGATACTCCTGTTTTAAATCGAGTGCAAATAATTTACCTTCGGGCGTTGGACCTTCTCAATCGGGTCTTGCACCCAATCAGAAACACCCAGCTTTCCATGGCGCACCGAAGCAAAAACATGCCCGCAGGTACGTCTTGATTTAAAAATCCTGGTTCGGATTACTAACCATTACTCCGCCAACTTTCCCCCAGACGATTGGGTGAAAATCCTACGAAATTGCGTGAATTCTCGACTGCACTACTCCGCCAGTACGAACAACTAACAACATTACCTTGAGGCTCAACCACTTACGTAATGGCATCGCCGTTGCCTAGTTGAAGAGGGATCTCGTTTCTCTTTTTGGATGATTTCTGGAACTGCTATGGACCAGTTGGAGGAAGATTTATGAACAAAATAGTATTCCTAAAATCGGCCGCCCTAATACTCCTGACTGTTTGTGCGACCTCCGGGCTTGTTGCAAACGCCCAAACCACTCCGACGACGACAGACGTCAAGATACGGCAGCGTATGGGACCCGGCATGGAGATAGTGCTCTATATCAAAGGAGAGAGGATGCGTTCTGAAATGGCCGGTGATTTCGGAATGACAACCATACTTCAATGTGATCTTAAGCGCACTCTCACGATTAACGAAAAAACAAAAACTTACATGATCATGCCTATTGACGGAGTAAACACTTCGGCGAACGGCGTCGCGGGCAGTGGAGGCGCCAATCCACCGGTCGCCGCCTCGACGGCGCAGCGTGGAGGTGTAGTCAACATAACTCAGACGATTACCGACACCGGCGAGCGCAAGGAGATGTTTGGCTTCATGGCGCGTCGCATCAAGACGTCATTGGTAAAAACCGCCAGTCCTGATGCCTGCGACAAAGATCAGAAAATTGAGACCGACGGCTGGTATATCGACTTCCAGTATCGGTTCGAATGCCCGGATCAGGTAAAGAAACATCAACCTATACCCCTGCGACCGCAACCTCCGGGATGTCGTGATGAAGTTCGTTTCAAAACTATCGGCACCGCAAAACTCGGCTTCCCGGTGCTGGTGACGACGACTATCTACGAGCCCGACGGAAGGACTACCACAACCACGCAGGAAGTGCTCGAACTCTCGAGAGGGCCGCTGAGCGCCACGTTGTTTGATGTGCCCGAGGGCTACAGGCTCGTAAAAAACGCGCAGGAGCTATACAACATCAGCGCGGCTCCAGCAGACGACGCGTCCCCACCATCAATTAGTCCAAGTGGAAAGCCCGCCGCCGGCGGTTCGTCATCGGAGAGCGTGTGGGCCACGAAAGACAGTGGTGATGACGGTTTCGCCAAAGCAATGAGATCATCGAAGAGAGCCAGAATAAGTCCTTCACAATAGCTGCAATAGTATTGGTCCAAATCCCGAGGAGCCGCCATGTAAAGCCGCGCTGCCAACTCGGCGATCCGGCCAAGCTACAAAGCGGCGCATGTAACCCGGATGCTCGGCGGTTGCAAGCATCGCACTACCGATTGAATGGAGACTGGTGCTGGAGGGGCGGAGCGTTGAATAAAATGCGCTTGATAGTCTTGTCGTATCCAGTGAAATACAGTACCGCCCACACGAGTATGACGCCCAGCCCCACTACGGCGGCCGCTTTTTCGGCTTTCAGGAGTTTCGCAATAAGAAAAACAGCCAGGATAACGCCGAAAACGACTAACAATGTATTAGGAGAGTAGCTCAATTATATGGTGCCAACTTCAATCGTTTTGAGCGATGCCGATGATACTTCTACTATCCCACCAGGTATCGGAAGCGCCTTCACCAATAAGCCTGAACACTAGATTCAAGGAGCGCACCAACATAGCGCGTAACCGCAGTTCAATTCTGGATTTGAGCCCCGAACCCATAACCGGCTTCCCTTTTTCAATATGAACACTGCTGAATACTTGTCTCATGACTTGAGCCAGACTCTCGCGAGTAAACCCCACCTCATGCGTAAAATCCATGTAGCGTTCATGCTGAGCAAAAAGCCAGTCCATGTTCGGTACGTCAACGATAACCATGCCGGCTGGTTTAAGACCTGACTTGATCGCGTCTAACAGGGGAATAACTTGGTCCTTCTGTATGTGCTCCAATACCGCCTTGAGAATAATAACGTCGAACTTTTCAACGTTCGCGTCAAGATAATCGAAAGCATCGGCGTATGAGATCTCAGCTGAGGGAACGATCTGTTTGGCTTTCTCAACATCGAGAGGTGAAAGATCCACCCCAAATAATTTCTTGAATTGAAGAGAATGTAATGCCGCCAGCAGATAACCTTTATTACATGCAATCTCTAAGATCTCCGCTGAGTTTCCGTCGAGATTTCCAAGATGCTGAAGATAATTGACACGGGTATATTCCCGGAAAAACGCGAGCTTGGATTCATCATCAGCATCCAGGTGCGACACATGCGTCGCATTATAGGAAGAGAATAATTTCCTTCTATAGTCGCCTGACATCTCGATCCGGCGCTCCGTAGTCTGTCGTTGGCGAAATGCTTTGCCAAAAGTCAGAATCACTGTTGGGGTGCACAGCCGTGCGACGACTGCGTAAACACCTCGTGAGATCAATGCTGCGTATGTTTGCGTTGACCACCCACCTGCTGTGGTACTGACTGTTTCCAAGCTTCTTCATTTTCAGATTCAAGCTTGTAGCCAGTCTAACACGTGAAGACACATGGCCCAGGTGCTGTTTCATCCTCAGTTAATTAACATACCCGTCGTCGAAACTAAGGCTTTTCCCGAATTGACCGCCTTTCCTGGCAAGCATAGAATCCGCCGCCGTTGAAGGATGTCGTCGAACAGTAGTTCTAATAGATCGGCCGCTGGCCAGTCACACTCAGGACTGTCCAGCCTCACAATTGATATGTCCCTCATAAAAACAGTATTGAGGCGATCCAGCGATGCGATCCTGGTGCCATTCGGTTACCAGATCAGGAGGAAGTCAAGCGTACTCTGGGAGCCTGTAGGACTCGATGGCTTGATCCCGCCACGCGATCTGTGGGAAGGGCCTAACGATCCCCTGTATTGGTTCTTTGGTTACTTCTGGGAGTACCGAGCTTATCTCACCCTGCTGTGCGAACTGCGTGTGGATCATTCCGTCCTGGAACTTGGTTGTTCTCATGGCCGAACAATGTTAGCCCTCCTCGACTACCTTAAGCCGCCGGGTAGGTACGAGGGCCTCGACATTAACCGCAAGAAGATAGAGTTCGCTCAGAATAATATCCACTCTCGATATCCGCACTTTAACTTCACCGCCGCCGACGTACACAGCAGCGTCTATAACCCTCAGGGGAAGCAGAAGGGAGACAGCTACAAGTTTCCTTACGAGGATGGTTCTTTCGACGTTGTGTACGGGGCTTCGATCTTCACCCATCTCGTGCCTCGTGACGCTGCCAATTATCTTAAAGAAAGCAGGCGAGTGCTGCGGAAGGATGGGCGGTGTCTATTCAGCTTCTTCGTCCTTGATTATTACCGGGGGCCGGGTACTTCAACCGCGCGCATTTACGAATTCGAACACCCACTCGCTGACTGTGATGAAGTAGCCGTCTTCGAAGCGCAGGTACCCGAAAATGTCATCGCCTACAAGAGCACCCTCATCAGAAAGTTAGCTTCCGAAGCCGGGTTTGAAGTTGTGCGTATCGTCCCCGGGTTCTGGTCCAAGACACACAAGGTCGCTGTCAATGAGCAGGATCTAATATTGTTGAAGGCCGTCTGAAGAAGCGGAATTGACGGGGGCTCGCCGCGAAAGCAGATTCGTTTGCTTTCGCGGCGAGGATCATATTGTTAGTTGGTGAAGGTAACCGCGCTTGCGTCGATGCCTCCGAAGGGAGATTTGACGCAAACCTGACTGGGGGGTGTGATGTTCCTCTGGCGGAAACTCCAGGCACCGTCGATGGTGCTCACCGCAGCCGTGCCCAACTGCGTGCCGGCACACTGGGTACCAGCTGCATCAAGGCCACCAGAGAAGACAGTCACGCTTGCGGCGAACTGGCCCTGCGGGTTGCGGGCATTCTGACCTTCGACGCGCAACTCGCGGTTGCCCGTTCGGCCTTCGGTCTTGGTTATCGCAACGCCGTCCTGACCAGGTAACGCTTTGACAAACTCGGTTTCCACCAGGGTGCCAAAGAGAACATTCTGCGCGGCATCGTAATAACCACCGACAGAGATGTCTTCACCTGCATGGCTCGCCAGGTCAGTGATGGTGAGCTGGTTGGAGCCGACATCGAGGATGTCTTTCGGGAATCTCGGATCTGCGTTCATGCGAACCAGCGTGCCGTTAACGCGGAAGGTTCCGGCAGCCGTATCGACATTCGAAAGCAATCCTACAATTACGTTTTCGGCAAGCTCGACGTACACCTGCGTAGCATTTAGCGATACGCAGTTTCCGCTCGGACCCTGGCTGAAAACAAGGTCACCGGAAGCGATGACGCTTCCCCCGACAATGCTGCGTTGCGCTTCAAGCGTGGCGTCCGTCAAATTCGCCAACGTTATGTTGCCCGTCAGATCGCGACTCCGCGTCTCGACGAGCACCGTCGTCGGTATGAAGATCGTCTGGCCGTTGGCAGTGATCGTGCGCGTGGTGTTGTTGTACGACTGGATCTTTCCTTCGAGTTCGAAGACCAGCAGCGCCGGATCCGCCGGTGGCGCTATGTCTACCGGCGTGCAAGGCGCTTGCGCCATAGCAGTCACCGAAGTTAATACAAACAGGCAAGTCATTATGAGAGCCGGTTTGAGGGCGTGGGTAATGAAGTTGTACTTCTTGTTCGAGGTAATCATCTCTTGGGTCTTTCTTTCCTTTTTTATTTGTAGTTATTTCGCGCCCAGGTTCAGGATGGACGCTTCGAGACGACGGGCGAAGAGCAACCCTCATGCCCCGAGGGGAAATGTTGCTATTCGCGCGGAGATTTGTTTAGTCGTTACAGAGATGAGGAGAAAATGTGTTCCGCCATGTGTCACCAATCAACGGATATGTCCCATTATCTTTTGAGCGGTGAGTTTGACTTGTGCCCACGTTTCGGAATAGAACATCTGAACAAATCCAACAACGGAATCGAGGAGCTATCCAAATGAAAAAGCGGATCCAGGCAGTGGTTTCGTTCGCAGCTGTTCTTAGTTTCGCATTCGCGTGTACAACCGCTCCGACCAACCTGAATACGAACTCTGGTGCAACTGACAGCTCAGCTGCGGCTGCGGCGGCGTTGAAGCCCGCCTTTGACGCAATCACCGCCAACGACATCATGCAACACACCAAAGCCCTGGCGGCGGATGAGTATGAAGGGCGTGGGCCAGGGACAAAGGGTGAAGAACTTACCGTCAAGTACCTGGCCGAACAGTTTCAACGTATGGGCTTGAAGCCCGGGAATCCGGATGGCACGTATGTTCAGAAGGTTCCGCTGGTTGGGTTTACCGGCGTTCCAACCGCTTCATTCACTGCCGGAAGCAAGCAAATAAACCTGACGTTTCCACAAGACTACGTTGCGGTGTCGCGCCGGTTCGTTCCTGAGTCAAAGGTTGAGAATTCCGACATGGTCTTTGTTGGTTATGGCGTAGTCGCGCCGGAGTATGGCTGGGACGACTACAAAGGTTTGGACGTGCGCGGCAAGACGATCGTGATGCTGATCAACGATCCTCAAGTTCCCAGCGCGAGCGACCCGGCGACATTGGATGACAAGATGTTCAAGGGTAAGGCGATGACGTACTACGGCCGTTGGACCTACAAGTATGAGATTGCAGCGCAGAAAGGCGCCGCGGCCGCAGTGATCATTCACGAAACCGGACCGGCTGGTTATCCCTATGAAGTTGTTTCCGGCAGCTGGTCTCGTGAGAACTTCGACATTCAGGTACCCGACAACAACATGGGACGCGCGGCCGTAGAATCATGGATCACGACCGACCGCGCTAAGGAGTTGTTTACTGCCAGTGGCCAGGACTTCGACGCACTGAAAAAAGCCGCCCTGTCAAAAGACTTTAAGCCAGTTGCCCTGAACGCGAAGGCAAACATGACGGTCAAAAATACAATCCGTCGAATCGATTCGAATAACGTCATAGCAAAGGTCGAAGGATCGGATCCTACGCTGAAGAACGAGTACGTTATCTACACGGCACATTGGGATCACCTGGGACGCGATCCAAAACTAACCGGCGATCAAATTTTCAATGGAGCGCTCGACAACGCCTCAGGCACTGCCGCATTGCTGGAGATTGCCGAAGCATTCACGAAACTCGCCACCCCTCCTCAACGATCCATCTTGTTTCTTGCAGTGACGGCGGAAGAGAAAGGATTACTCGGCGCGAAGTATTACGCTGAGAATCCTCTATATCCGTTGAACAAAACGCTCGCGAACATCAACATGGATGGCGTCAATCAGTGGGGCAGAACCACGGACATTACGATGGTGGGTGACGACAACAGCACCTTGATCGACTTGCTGCGTGAAGTTGCTACGGCACAGAAACGAGCAGTAAATCCCGATCCGGAATCAGAGAAAGGCTTCTACTACCGCTCGGATCATTTCGAATTTGCGAAGCAGGGAGTGCCGGCGCTCTACACTGATTCCGGGGTTAACTACGAAGGGAAAGACTCGGCGTTCAGCAAACAGAAGCGCGACGAATATACAAGTAAGGACTA
>DASVGE010000030.1:0-43273 GCA_036379695.1 Pyrinomonadaceae bacterium
TAGGAATAGCCATAGACGCGAATATCCGGACGTTACTCGAAGAGTCGGCCAAGCTTACAAACAAACTGCGCTTCGAAGCTGACGCCGAACGGATTCGGCGCCTCACCGCGGGCATTCTGGCGGGCACGCCGGGAGACAGGCCATCCGACAAAGGTGGCAAGGCCGCCAAAGAGGCACAAGCACGCGCCAATAAGGAAATCCAGCTCCAGCAGCGCGAACTGGAGGAAACAACTCGTTTTCATCGTGAAGCGCTCGAGATCCTACGTGCAGAAGATCTAAAGAGCATAACTGAGTGGGAAAAGGAGGCGACCAAGATCGCTGAGGACCACCTTGCGGCACAGCAAAGGATATTCCGGCAAGAGATCGCGGCGGCCCAACGGTTTATTAAGGACCGCGTTGAATTGTCGCAGGCGCTCAGGGAGATCGAGCAGAAGGATACAAAAGCTCAGAATGAGTTCACGGTCACGCTTCACAGAATCCAGAGGGATGCACAGAAGAGTAGGGAGCAATCGGACCTTCAGTTAAATCAACAGCTCACATCCATCCGTGACGCGGCCCGTGAGGGCGAACTTAAGAAGATAAAGCAAGACCTTGAATCTGGCCTCATAACACAATCCACCGCGATACAACGTGAACTCGCATTGGCTCAGCAGGCGTCTGCTGATCGGCAAATTCTTCGCGACTTAGAGCTGAAGCAGATCACCACTTCAGCAGAGCGCAAGATTCAACTCGATAACGAGAAGATCGAAAGTGAGCGCCGACTAACCGATGAAGTCACGCGCCTCACTAGAGAGCGCATTAGGGCACTGGTCGAAGAGGGTAGCGCCCGAACCCCGTCACCCACGGAAGGGCGAACACCTGACGCACCAAGAGACGGAAACATTCTGACGCCAGAGGATTTCGAGGAGTTAGGCCCGATCCCCGCTCCAGATTTTAGTCCTTGGAGGGATGCACTCAGAGACGTAAAGGCTGATTTAGCCGATTTCGGATCGTTCGCTTCGACAGCGATCAGCGATGGCATAAGAGGTATCGCCGGCGCTCTAGCAGATGGTGTCGTGGCGTGGGCGTTATACGGTGAATCAATTGGCGTGGCAATGAGGAAGGCCCTAGCCGCGTCAGCCGCTCGCGTGGCCGGTGAAGCACTCTTCCAGGGCGGGCTACACGCGGCTTACGCGCTTGGCTCGCTGGCGTTTGGTGACTTCAGTGGGGCCGCAAGGCACGGAATAGCCGCAGCAAAGTTTTTTGCGATCGGGGCTTTGGCGGCTGTTGGTGCTCGAGCTATCGCGGGCAATACATTTCGGCAGGGCGCGGCGGGTGGGGGAGGCGGCGCGGGGGCCGGGGGTTCTAGCGAACCACAGCAACTCAATCCGATCACGCTCGGACGAAATCAGCCTCAATCGACACGCACGATCATCCTTCAAATCCAGAGCAACGATTCACATATTGTCAAAGTCGTTGGCGCTGACATCCGTAACGCAGGACAGCTACGTGAACTGATCCTTAACGATGGGGTTGTGTAATGGCCAATGAGTTTCCTACGCCGGCATTCAGTGGGCCGCCTTATTTTAAGTATCTCAAGCATCCGCTCGACTACAAAGAGATCACGATCTTCTCACAGTACGAGGATGGCGGCGTAGATACGAATGAGAGCGCCACAACGGCACCACAACGCTGGACCTTTATCTATCGTGGGCTCACGCAAACACAGGCAAAGGTTATCTTGGACCATTACAACACAAACAGGCTTTCAGGAACGTTCTCATTTCAAGAGCCTCGCAACGATCCGTGGACGGGCATGACGGGAACCACGCATAGCGGAGTGCAATACGAGGAAGCCGTCGAACAGTCCGAACATGACAAAACGTGGATTCAATCTCTAACGGTGAAGCTTATTAAGCGGCCTTAACTAAATGTTCGACGCCTCAGATTTTCTCTTGGACCATCTGCGCTCTCGCTCGCGCAAGCTTATTTACCTGTTCGAAGTGTATTCCTGGGATTACGAGGCGTTTGCCGAGCCCGGTGTCCTGTCTTTTGATCCTCGTCAGGCTATCAAGCGCTGGGCACTGCAAAACATCTCGTTCGATCTTGATGGTGATGAGGTTGAGTATGAGAGACAAGTTGTAAGCGTCCCTTCCACAAACAAGAACATCGGTAAGAAGTTTGACAAGGCAAGTCTTGGTCTCTCCAACGTGGATCGCTCCGTGGCTGAGTTCGTCCTGGAGTCGATCGCGTTTGGTCGAACCATCCAGGGCCAACGCCTGGTAGTGCGAGTGATTCCGTGGAACGCTCCGAGCGGCAGCGGCGCGGCGAGCTGCTATCAACACTCGATCATTCTCTTTGTGGGTAGAGCAGATAAACCAGACGGATTTAATCGCTCACAGGGAAGTATTTCAGCAACACAAGACCTCGGGACCATCGCAGCACAAGTTCCTCCCAGTCACTTTCAGCCGCACTGCCCCTTGAAGTTCAAGGGCGTTGACTGTCTCGGTAGTGAAAGACTGGACGAGAAAAGCGCTACCTATCAATCGGACAAGATTTGCAATAAGACCTATGCCGACTGCACCGCTAAAGGAAATACTGAGTTCTTTCAAGGGCTTCGCGTAGTTCAGATCGAATCCTCGTTTGTCCACAAGAGCAATGAATCCTTTTTCAAAAAGGTGCTGAACATTCTCCCCGGCATCTCACGAAAGAAAACGGTTGTTTCGAATTCGGTTCACGATGGCGGGGTATATGGTCAGGTTATCCCGGTCGTGTTGGGTCGGTGGTTAATGAGGCTCCTACCACTCCAGTTTCAGGACATCGGCACGTCGATCAACTTTAAGATGGCGGCTTGCCGCGGCACCATTCAAGACTTCCTCGCGATTAGAAATGAATCGACAGGATTCACTCAACCTTTAGGAGTCACCAAGCACAAAGGCGAATACGGCGGCGTAGGAACACAAACACAAGACACTGTTTTTCCGGATGCCTCATACCATTCAAAACTCGCTTATATCACCGGGTTTTGTAACGGATCAGAAATGGAGACAGAAGATCCGGCGCCGCAGATCTCAACTGTGGTTGTCGGCCATGCGGTTCGTAATGCCTTCGGAACGGTCAGCGATGGCACCGCACGAGTCTCCAGTGTCTTTGCGGGCTACACCGGCGGCGGGGATGCGATGAACTACTGGAGTGACAACCCGGTGGATCTGACTCGCCACTTTATTACTGATTCAGGATTCTTAGGACTACCAACCTCACACATGGCTGATCGAGCGACGGTCAGAACCTCGTCGTACTGCATTGGCCCGATTAAAGACGTGTCTAATGCAGAAAGGGCTCTATTCCCAAACACTGAAACCTCACGCGCGGGCGTCGATTACAAGAGATACAGATCTACAGGTGTTATGTCGGGTTTGAGTTTTCACTACAACGATGCTGTGAGTTTTCTTAACCCTCCTCAGAGACCGGGAGGGGTTTATCTAAGAGAAGCGGAATACGAATTCTTCGATCCTGAAGCGCCCCCCGAAAGCCTTGACGTCATCACTGTCTATCGAAAACGGTATACCGCGAACATCCTGATCAACGAACCGAAAAAGGGAATTGATTTTCTCTATGACACACTTCTAGCGTGTTACCGTGGATTTATTCGTTGGGATCAATTAGGCCGGATGGCCATTGATAATGAAAGGCCCGCAGAGCACTCATATCTGCGTCAGGACGTGGCGGCTACGGCGTCTTCGATCAAAGTCTTGGACGTTTTCCCCTGGAAGCCTCTCGAAGAGATTTCTAACGAACCGGAGCCGCTACGCGGTAAGATCCTGATCGGGGCTCACAAGCTACATTCAGAAGTCAGGACCGTATCTTCGGCAAGCTATTCAGCCGATGGTGACGCTATCACGCTAGCCGCATCAGAAACAGGCGGGCTGTCCGTAGCCGTGTCTGGCGCTACCCTGTCTGGTGGTTCGGCTTCGACACCCTCACACGGGACGGTAACGATCACCGGCACTCCAGTTGAGGGGGATACGGTCACAGTAACGATCGATGGTTTTGAAATCTCGCTGGAAGTCGAGGGGCCGGATACCAATGCTGCTATTCCTGATGCGCTGATCTTTGGTGAAAGACTCACCTATGCAATCAACGCTGAACCAGTGTTGCAAGATTATGTAGTTGCAACCCTCGGCTCCGCGATCGACGTAGTGATCACAATTACCTCGAAGTATGGCGTTCTCAACTTCACGCCCGCGTTAGAAGAAGGTCACTTTGCCGAAATAGATGACCCGGACACAGCGCCGACATTGGCGGCTTCAGCCGGCGATCTCGAGGCCGGTGGCTATCTCGTTGCCTACGCTTATCGAAACTCAAACGGAAATACAAACCTGAGCCCATTGGCTTATATCGAGCTGGCCGCTGATGAGCAAATCGACGTCACCGGGATCGCGCTTCCCGCGGGCGCAGATTCGGTTGACTGGTTTGTATCCGTGGAATCAGGCTCGGGCACGATGCTGTTGGTGCTCAACAATAACGGCTCGGGTTTCTCAATTAACTCACTCCCCGAATCCACAGCCGCAGATCCACCAAAGAGAAATACTACGGGAGAAGAAATACTCCGGGTAATGATGAGCTTTGCAGGCAAGGCGTTGACTTATGCAGACACCACGCGCGCGAATGTGTTGGATGGTTCGTTCGAATGGCCCGAGGCAGGCAGACAGTCAACCATTAATCAGGTAAAGACGAAATACCGGGAAGCAATCCGAGACTTTGCCGAGCAGCCTTTAGTCATAAACGATGAACGGCACCAGGAACAGACGGGACAGACCAATACAGCCGAAATAGATCTCTCCGCCGTCGATAACTTTAACCAGGCTTCCAGACTGTGTAATGGCTACCTTGCAAAATTAAGAGACGGAGACTTTTTCTTTAAGCATGGCTCAGCAGGAGAAGCGCTACTACTTGAGATCGGAGATGTGATCTGTCTCTCAGATGAATCGGGAGCATGGCGTAACGTACCTGTAAGAGTTGAAGAGATTACCTATAACCCACGGTTTGAAGTTAGTTTTGTTTCACGACTGTACGCGACCGCGATGTTTGATGATTTTGTTCTTGAAACGCAAGTACCATTGCCATCGGCGTTGGTTAATTTCAAATCACCACCACCGGATATTGAATTCAATACGACTGACTTCCCGCCCGATGGTTTGGAGCAGAGCACAGACGGAACACTAGGGATCACATCAATTCGCGGCGGCGGCATAGTGGGAAATTCAATCTATCCGCAAAAAGTAAATGTGCGCCTGATTCGCAGGGGCGGCGCTACTGTGAGCGAGTCTATCGCCTCGGGTTTGATTCCTGACAGCAATGGCGAGATCACGTTTGAGCTATTAGCTTCCATCGATGGACTATACACGGTCGAATTAGAAGTCTGTAATCAGTGGGGATGCAATACCACAAAACCAACAGCAGATATTGTCATCGGGTTAGGGGCGGCGCAAGGTCTGTGGATCAATCCAATGGTTCAACTAAGCGGCGCGGGCTCGGTTGAGTGGTCCGGCAGCGGTTCATACACCATCCCGATGTTCACAGAATCAGGCGCAGGAGAACCTAATCCAGCGGGAGGCGGTAACTTTGATATTCCATAGAGGTGAAGAATGGCGGAAAGACTAAATGATGCAGCTCGCAATCGGCAATCTGATTCAATCGGAGACGATTTCAACAACGGAACGCTGAAGATCTACACCGGATCGCAACCAGCCGCAGGCGCGGCGGCTACCGGGACACTCTTGGTTACGATAACCCTCCCGGCTGACGCAATGGGCGCGGCGGCCAGCGGTGTTGCCTCAAAGTCTGGTACGTGGTCCGGCACTGCTGGCAATACCGGCACAGCAGGATGGTTTCGTATTGAATCATCAGCGGGATCACGTTGGTATGACGGTGCCGTAACTGCCACAGGCGGCGGCGGTGAGATCGAGTTAACCTCGACTTCAATCACGTCCGGTCAAACGGTGACCATTACAAGCTTTTCTGTAACCCAACCAGCGAGCTAACTACGATGATCATTTTAAGCGGAGCGGGGGAACTGATAACCGGGCCAACTAATCCGCCAACGTATGACGCGGTTTCCACGAACGGCGGTTCGGTTACTTCGCACTCGTGGTCGCATACAGTAGCAAACGAGGCGAATCGCATTTTGCTCGTTTTTGAATACTACTGGAACGGCAGTCGCACAATCAGCGGCATCACTTATAACGGGGTGGCGCTAACTAAGCTGGAAACACAGATCATCGCGGCACCGGGAACTCGCACCCTGGAGTTATGGTACTTATTGAATCCCGCAACCGGAACAAACACGATCGCTGTGACGGGCACGGGTAGCGCGGCAGATAAAAACGGGATCGGTATTTCTCTGTATAATGCAGCCCAAACTGTGCCCACGGCGGTCAAAGCGGAGCAGAGCAATACAACGCCAGCGGTTACAATCACCGGAACAACCACCGATTTATTCATTGACGGTGTTGGCGATAACGATTCGGGCCAGTCATTAACGGTAGGCGCCAATCAAACACAGCGAGCAAACTTCGCCCAGGGCGACCAAAGGGCGGCGGCGAGTACCGCTCCAGGCGTAGCGAGTGAGTCTATGAATTGGACGTTGGGCGGCGGCACGGCTTGGGCCATTATTGCGTGTAAGGTCGGCGGAGCTACCTAAAGGTATGCGGCTTACGGCTTATCTATCGCACCGAGCGGATCGCGTCCGTGAAGACGTCATAAACGGGCGTGAAGACGAGGACATAAATCCATATCGCAGTCAGAATAATCACCACGATGCCCTCAAGCAGTCCTCTAACGAACCCGGATTTTAGAGATCTGTTCACGTTCCAGCCTAAGCCCGTGCCCCCCCCCCCCCGCTCAGAAGCGTTAGGTGCTGACGGTTGCGGTGCTAGTGGAAGCCGCGTTCACGAGGGATGTCCGGACATGAGAGCCCCAGCCAGTACCGTAGATCAGCACTGCTACCGCGCACACGATAGCGCCAATAACCGCATATTCGAGGGTTTCAATACCTGATTCATCTCTGAGGAATTTCTTGATCATACAAGTCTCCTTTGTAAAGTTTCCCGGTTTGGGTTTCGCGGGAGGATTCCGCAAAGGGCATACCATGAGAAAATCCGCAGAAAACTGATGGTGACAGGCCGCTTAACGCTTAAAGCACTGCTCATATGCGAGCAGTTGTTGCAGTTTACCGCTCAAATCCAGGCACCTTAACAGCCCTTTGAAACCCAATAGAAAAGTTGAATTTGTGTCCAAACAATGTAAAGCTAAATCTAATCATTTGATTTACCTGCTTTCCAGACTTGATCCATGCGTCTCTGAGCTTCATCAACCAGGGTCATCTGACTGTTCCACAGGGGCGGCAGCAGTAGCAGCAGCGTATTTAGTTCCTCTCAAACGTGAGTAGACACGCTTCGAGGCAGAGCCGATCCACTCGGCGGTGATTGGTCCGTGGTCTCTAATGGCATGTCTCAATGCATCTGCTATGGTCCTTAGAAACCCGGCTTCGTAGTCGTGGACTTTCTTCTTGCCCACCACTGGCGCGGCACTGGCAGGGGCGGTCAACTTCTCTACCAACATTCGAACCAACAGCCTGTCGTAAACCGCTTCGTCTTCGGGGCAACAGTAGGCGGGCTTGTGTGTCCGCGATACATGATGCTCACGGATCACGTCTTCGATCACGTGCTTCAATTCCGGTTCAGCTATTCATCCCTCTCCCTTTCTATTCTCAGAGGCGATCTCAAGCCTTCGAATCAATATCTCAGCAGCGGCAATATCCAGTGACGCGGCTTGTGACTTCTTCGCGGACTGTTGGGCGATCTTGATTGCGTCTTTGAACGTCGCTTTTCTTTCTTCTGCGCGTACAGTGGCGATAAGTTCTCCAATGGTCCATGCCTCGTCCTGAAACCGTCTTGCAAGCGCTTGGTCTTTCTCGTCTCTCATTACATCTCTCCCTACTGTGACTTCATAGCTTCTCAAGCTCGAAGACGATTTCTTTAGCGGCACTGGCTTTACCTTGCATCAGGGCAGATCCATACTTGCCCGACTCTTCCCACGCCGCCGCTTTGGATTTGCAGAGTTCAATAGCGCGAGAGCGGAAGTCGATAACCGCGTTGTCTTTCAAGACTGTGCCAACCGAACTAACTTCGGAGATTCCGATCTGCGCGATCTGTTTTAGCTCGGCGCGTAATCGCTTCTCCTCAGCAAGTTCAGCCCGTAGCTGCTCAAGTTGGGATTGCAGAGATTCGTGCTCACTAAGTAGGTTTTCGCAGTGCTGGCGAAACAGGCCCATAGGCGCCGGCGCCGGCTTTGTATTTGCTAAGTCGAAGCGGATATTTGCAATCGCTTGTTCAGTTAGTATTTCAGTAGGCAAGTGAAAATCTCCTTGGTAAAATGAGTTCGTGATCAAAACTCTCCGCTATCGCCTCTACCCGACAAAGCGACAAGAAGAACTTCTCAACAATCAACTTGCTATTTGCTGTGAGGTCTACAACGCAGCCTTGCAGGAAAGACGCGAAGCGTGGCAGCGCCAACAAAAGTCGATCTCGTACATTGATCAGACTCTGCAACTGACTGAGGTTAGGAAGGTGCGCGAAGACGTAGGCGCCGTGGCCGCGACCGCCTTGCGGAGTGCCCTCAGGCGCGTTGACTTGGCATTCTGCGCGTTCTTCCGCAGGGTAAAGAACGGTGAGAAACCAGGCTATCCCCGTTTCCGATCCGTGCGGCGCTATGATAGTCTCACCTTCCGAAAGGTAGGACACGGACTCGCGGCGTCCAAGATCCGGCTGCCTAACCTTGGGTGGTTCCACGTCAAGTTCCATCGGCCAGTAATTGGTACGATTAAGACGGTGACAGTTAAAAGAGAAGCCGGACGATGGTTCGTGTTGCTCTGCGTCGAGTGTGACCCTAAACCCCTTCCCTTCAGCTCTGAAATGGTTGGGATTGATGTCGGAATAGCTTCGTTCGCTACGCTCAGCACCGGAGATGTGATTACCAATCCGCGATGGTTTCATGCGGCACAGAACAAATTGCGGCGCTTGCAAAGGCGCGTTGCGCGTCGAAAGAGGGGATCGAACCGCAGACGTAAAGCGGTGCTTTTGCTTGCGCGCTTCCACAATCACGTCCGGGACCAAAGGCGCGATTTTCACCACAAGGAATCGCGAAAGGTCGTTAACCAGAACGGGCTGATAGCCGTAGAAGATTTGAACATTGAGGGACTCACCAATAGCGTACTGGCGAAGTCGATTAGGGATGCTGGATGGTCTAACTTCATGTTTATGCTCGCGTACAAAGCGGAAGAAGCTGGACGCGTGTTTGTGAAAGTCGATCCTCGGGGAACATCTCAAACCTGTCTTTGCGGAGCGGAAGTCCGCAAGTCGCTTTCTGAGCGCATTCACTCGTGCTCGGCTTGTGGCTTGATTGCTGATCGTGACCATATTTCCGCTCAACTTATCTTGGCGCGGTCTGCGCCTTCAGGCGTCAACGTGGGTGATTTATGCCGTGCGTTGCCTGAGAAGAATCGTCTCGGTTCACAACACTTCACTGTGGCGCAGAGTAAATAATTCACCGCGCTTCAATTTCACTGACAGCACCTTCATCTAGTATGGTTGTTTCAGTCATAACCTAGATTTCCTCTCCCCGTTCACGACGTTCCCGAATCTCGGCCCGGAGTTCAGCCATCGCTTTCGCTAATGAGGCTTCCGTGTATTGTGCGGTCTCACTGGACACTCTTACGTAACCAGAATCCTCGCATCCGACGACGCCTCGGTAGTCTCGGAACTCAATCGATATCGCCTGACCGGGAAACATCTCCCGCAGCTCCGCAAGCGCCTGTTCAACTGTTACAGAACTTTCAGAGCTTGCCATTAAAGTCTTTCCTCTCCTTCATAAAGAACTAGTCCTGCTTTATTTGATTCGTTCCCATAGATCTTCAATATCTCGTAAACGATCTACTTCATCAGCAAGAGCGCGGAGCAGTTCGGGCGCACGGTTAACCAATTCATCAGTAGCCGCCTGATCGCTCCACGCCATTGGCGCTCGAAAGTTAAGCAACTCGCGCGTCTCAGCTACCAGATCTCTGTCACTCAGCATCTTTGTTACCACCTTTACTCTTTCGCTTGGCATTGATAGCCGTGAACCGTCCGGCCCAATAACCACGCTTCGCGTTGACTCATCCATCTTTGTTACCGTTCTTCCCCTTCTTCAACTTCTTGCGCATCTCGCGCTCGGCTATGTCTATCGCTAGCGCAATGTCACGCCGGAGATTGGACCATATATGCGGCGGCACATTGTTGCGTTCCATGATCACATTTGCACATTCGAGGTTAGCTTTCCCGTTGGCTTCACTTGTTAGCGTCCTCTCATCCGTTCTTCGATGTAGCAAATCGCCAGTGATGTGAAAATCGGAACGCCCATCATCACACTGACAATCAGAAAGTCTCGCACTTGTTACCGTCCTTCCCTACTTGCAACTCACAAAGCTTTTCCAGTGCCGTAGCAATTCGGTCGAGCAAGTCGATCTCAGCCAGCTTCGCATAGACCATTGCCATCTCAGGCGACTCGGCGCTGGCGGCTTTCGTGATAAACGCCTCCAGTTGTGGATTCACTTGTCCTCCTCAGGAGCTTCCACATGAATTAAGATGCAGGGATAGAGTACCGTCTGCGCACTGACTCCCAACACAGTGACGTGGTTAGTCCAGGTAGCACTAGCGCATAGCACTTCCGGGTTGTCAGTCTCAGGAAGCTTGTCACGCTCGGCCTGCAATTGCTCGATGAGTTCGTTGAGTTTCATGTGCATATCGAATCTCCTTAAGTTTGTTAATCTGTAATTGTTTGTGGGATAAGCTCCTGTCTGTGTGCGCTCACGGCTTCACTCCATTACGCTGAGATAACTCAGGGCTGAAAGCTGCGCGGAGGGCCTTCAGTAACGACTTTGCGCCTTTAACCCCATGCGGCGGATTCGGGTTTGTTGACTCGCACCACCAGGCTAGAAATCTCTCTGCATCTTGAACCAGTCCTCGCAGCCTGACGTGCTGCTCAAAGTCTGGGGGATGAAGCGGTCCGAGAAACAAGTGCGAGCTGAGTTCTGACTGCTCATACGACACGCCGTTCAGCCATGCCTTGCCCATGCTAAAGCCCATCACTACCACGTCGTTGCGATCCTTTCGGCGCACAAAGTAGTACTCGTCGCCCGCCTCGGACTTGTATGGATATTTATCTGTCCATCCAGTTTCAGGCATTGCTACTTCCCTTTCTCATCTCTCAGCCCCCTTTGGTAACTCACGGTGTTCTAACCCATCGCATCTTGCGGCTAATGATCTGATCGCGGCGTCCGTTTCGCGACTTCCAGCCATAGCCCCACGCTTCATCTGTCAAACCCAACGGTGCCCAACCATCAGCCTCGTAAATCTTGCCCTGATGGCCCACGCTTGGATCGCTGTAACTGAGTAGCAGTCTGATTTGCGGCAACCAAGTGCGCACGTGTTTACGCATTAACGCCAGCGCCTTGCTTTCTGCGCAGTGCTCAGTTTCGTCAATGAACCAAACGCGGTGAAGCTGGAGAATTCTGTCCGCGTCGTAAGTTTTGGCGGAAGGCCTCCCGATAATCATGCCGCCAATGCGATCCCGGCCCTCGATGAACTCCAACAGATGCACGAATCCCGGTGGCGCACTTTGCAGATAGTGGTTTGCGGCGATCCACTCTTTCAGTGCCTCAGTCTCAGATGGTTGTGCGCGTCGAACCTGCAACTACTTCGTCTCTCCATCCACAACAGAAATGATTAATGAGATCAGCAAGATCAACCCACTGGCAACCATTAGTAACTTTCCAAAAGAGCGTTGAGTCATGCTGCTTTCCGTTCCGCCGGCAGAATCATGCCGCCGGCTAAATCGATCGCGTGTAGCACAAACAATTCCATCTGTTCATGCGTACAGGAGTAGTCCAAAAAGTTATGAATCCATCGGCATCCGATTGCGACCGTGTAAATGTCATTGCCTTCCATCTTTCGCCGCTTCTTTGAGTGACACGGATCTAAAGGCCCAAAACATTCATGCGGAATGAACTTGAATTCACATTGCGTGCGGCCACGCTTCTCGAGCTCGGGTTTCAGGAAGCGCCATGCTTTGCGCCAGTTCTTTCCGCGGCGTCCTAGCTTGTTAATCGGCTTAGTCGAACGCTGCAAGGGCTTGCGCTCAAGCCGCGCCGTACCAGGCACACGCTTAAACTCTGAGCGCTTCAACCTCTTTGCTCCGGGCTTGATTCGGATCGTGCTGTTCCAGTAGTTCGCCATCACGCTGCCCTCTCCGAAACGAGTTCAACGTAGTTCGCTTTGACCAGAGCTTCAGCCACCGGCGGCGGGACGCTATTGCCGCACATGCGGATCTGCGCGGTCTTTGAAAGCTGATAGACGATCTCTTTGCCGTTCTCCAGAGTCTTCGTCACCCAGGGATCGATCACGTATGAATCGGGAAACCCCTGCGCGCGGAACAGCTCGCGCGAACTGAATAGCCGCATGCCTATATCACCGATGGCCCATTTCTCGCCGTGTACAGTGACTAAGGCAAAACGATCTTTGGTTGTAATTGTGTCGAGCGGTAAACCGAGCTTCGGATTCTGTTCTGTGCCGTAATACTTCTGTAGAAACGCATAGACTTGGCCGTAGTGATGACCGCCGGATTGCACGGTATGCAGCGGCAGATCCATTTGCTGGCCGTGACGTGACGTTCCCTTGAATTTGACTATGTGACATGCCGCGAGTGCCGCGTGGCCGTTTCCGCCGGCCGTAATGCTAGCCAGTGGCTCATCGGCAGCGTGTCCTACACTCGCGCTAAAGTCTCGTTGAATGTGCGCCGTGATCAGCGCGTGATGATCTTTTGTGGTTATCGTGTGCAGCGAGCGATCCAAAGATTGCCCGTCGTTCTCATGTCCGCCGTAATGTCGCGCAAGAAACGCCGATACAAGCGCGAAGTGGCCACCCTTAACCTGCGCGCACTGCGTTCGCATGGGTTCATCTGCGCGGAAGTTGCGCTGATGCGAAGCGTTTGCAAACTCAGTGAGAAACGGTGTAACAAGCGCGAGTTCGCCGCGGTGCGCGCTCGTAATGGTTCTAAAAGGTTCATCTATCGAATGAACACGATCCGACCCTTGATGTGTCAACGGCACGATGAAGGGGCGCGGATTGTTGATGACGTAGCGAAACGTTCCTCGCGCAATGCGTCGAAGGGAAGCGTCAACCAGTGGGCGCTTAGGAGGTCTTACACCGTAATATTTGCCCCACGCGATCGCCTCTTGCTTCGTGAGAAAGATGGACGGGACAGGAATCGACCAGTCAACACACTCTGCGGCAGTTCGATACGGTTGCAATGCTGGCCCGAACATAGCCGCCGGCCATCGGATAGGTTGGCCATCGCAACGCGCAATGATGAATAGGCGCTTTCGCGACGTCGGCGCGCCATAGTCACAGGCGCGAAGTTCGCGCATCTCAACCCGGTAGCCAAGATTCTCGAGTTGCTTCCACCACCGGCGAAACGTCAATCCCTTACGAAGCGGGCAAGGCGTACCATCATCGAGCAGCGGTCCCCAATCCTGAAACTCTTCGACGTTTTCAAGGAAGATAATACGAGGTCTTTGCCATACTGGAAGTTTGGCCCACTTGATAACAATCCAAGCCAGCCCGCGGATGCGCCTGGCCGTGTCGCGATCCCGAAATGGCTTGCCGCCTCGTGCCTTTGAATGAAAAGTGCAATCCGGAGAAAACCAGCCGAAACTAATGGCGCGGCCCTTTAACAGCGAGGCCGGATCAACCTGCCAGACATTTTCAGTTAGATGTTCGGTGTTAGGATGGTTCGCCTTGTGCATTGCGATCGCTTCTGCGTCGTGATTGATGGCGTAGTCCACGGCGCGGCCTATAGCCCTTTCAATTCCATGACTGGCGCCACCACCGCCGGCGAAGTTGTCAACAACGATTTCGATCAAGTCGTTTTGTTCCTCTCATTTTTCTTTCTGCTTCTCATACCACCTTAGAAATGATTCAGCGCCACCTTTGACTTCTTTTTCGGGATCAAACGATGCCGATGTGACACCAAGCATTCCTTGTGCGATACGTTTTACGTGCTGCCAATGATCGGTTAGTGCTCCCGATCCGGTCGTAACGGTGTGCGTCTCATAGTTGCCGAAGTCCACGATCTCGAAGCGCCAGAACTGAGCCGGAGCGCCTGTTACCCAAATGAAGACAAGGGAGTCGTCAACCGTAACCTTGCCGACATAAACCTCTTGCCACGTCTTTCCGCGAAACGGATTAAGGCCCAACTCTCGGAGCAGCGGGAGATCGCGACTATAGGTTTGATATTCGTCAAAGATTACGATGCCTGTACTCATGGTCTAACTCTCTTTCTCTGCAAGGGAAGCCAATACGTCTTTGCGCTTAATGAAATCCGTAGCTTCGTTGTGGTTGGCTTCGCCGGGGCGCGTTTCATAGGGCAGGCGCTTAATCGCTCGTGTGATGGTCTGGCGTTCGTTCCTTCTAGCCTCCGCCAATCGTGCCATGAGACTGGGACCTTGAATGTTCGCGAGTTCCCATGCCGCACAGGCCGCGCGGCGCAACACGTTAATCAGGTGCGTGTCGCATCGAACACTTTGCGACTCCTGATCAATGAAATATTTAACGCCTTGCGCGAATTCCACGATCGAGCAATCCAGGAATCCAACCGAGCAGCTTCCCGAAAGCATGTCGGCAATCGTGTCCTGCTGCTTATCCGGTTGTTGTTCTTTGCTCTCACTCATAGAATTTAATCCTCAACTCGGTTGGCTCTCTTTCCACTCGCGGACTTGGGCTATCAGATGCTCAAGCGGCGCTTCGCCCTCCGACTCGAACTTAGGCGCGTTGTACTCCGGCCCGAGCATGATTCGCGCGCTCCGCTGTACGCGTCCGCGCTCTTTCCAGAACCATGCGTGCTCGGTTACCTGCAATCCATCGCGCTCGGGAAATGTCTGCAACAACTCTGTCAGTGCTTCTTCAACCGTCACTTCTGCTCTCCGACATGTATTGGAGTGAAGGTGACGAAGGTGCGGGTAGATCTCTCTACCTGTTACCAGTTCCGCTTTCTTTCCACAGTAGGGACAGGTGATCACTGGTTAGGTCGCCTCCTTCGTCCTATTTCCGAGCACGCTATTAATCGTCTCTACCGCATCATCGATCATCCGCTCAGCCTGGAAGTCATCAATAACGCTTCGCCGCAGTTCCTTAAAGACATGGCGCGATTCTCTCAATGCGCCTTCCACTGATTCGCGCCCGTCTCGATAGCCGATCAACTGCACGTCCCGTTCACGACGGGCAGCTTGATTGTCATGGTTGTGTACAACCTTCAGGGCTGAATCTTCGACTGTCGCCGAGATGTTTGGCGGCCCTTCTTCCTGCCCTAATTCTGCAAGCAGATAAGCATGTAGCGCGTGCGCGGATTCAGGTGTCGCGCAGTTGATTTCAGTGTATTCAGGCATCTTTATTCAGCCCCTTTCTTCTTTGGTACTCTTTGACCTTTGTGATAACCACGTCTGCTCAGTGATGATTGAAGATCTGAGAATGGCTTGGGGCCATCGACTTTTGTTTCAGGTGGATTAGTTAGCTTTGCGATCTCGGATATTCCGCAATCGTCAAACTTGCACTCTCCTGGTTCGTGGGCTTCGTGGTTACAGTCGGGACAGATTGGTTTCTGATTAGCCATTGGTTGAAACCCCTGCAAGTTGATTCAGCCGATCTTCTGCCGCAATCGCGCGGCCCTCCATACTGTCGAAAACAAAGAACACGTCACGAATTGAATTGCATTCGCGGAACGGCTCGTAACTCTGCATCGCGGAGGTTAGCGACTCGACGCGGCATTCTAAGGCTTCGATCTCGTTTCTGCCGCGCAACGCCTGATCCATCCATTCATCGCGCGACGCTTCGACCTTGCGAAGTTCCATTAGGAGCCCGCGGCCCCGCTCGGTGCCTGTTCCGGTTTCGAGCGCAACGTGATCTATCAAGCATCCGGCCCGCGACTCAGGGGTTGCGCCAAAATGATCTTGAGCGCTGCCGATGGTCGTGAACGTTTCGCCGCAGTGGAAACAAGTCCAGCCGTGTTTCGGCATCGGATAAGTTTCGACCGCCCCATTCACGATCTGCCCTGTCTCTAAATCCACAACCGCATCACTTAAGTCTTTGTCTTCATCAACCATTTTTATCGCCTCACAAAGTAACTTCGACTCTCTCAACCTTGCCGGATTCACGGTATTCTCCAGTCAGGGAACGGACGTTCGACTGAGTATTCCCACCACCGATAGCGAAAACCGCGAAACCCTTGGATCGGCTCATCAATCGTGACCGCGACCGCTCCACCATGCCGCACAAGCGCGTGACTGTTGCCGTATCTCTCAACTCGCACGAGCGGCGCATAGCCACGCAGCTTGCCATTGTTGACGATGTAAACGCGCTCGCCCTTTGAGATGTTAGGGGGTGGCCCACCGAGATAGAAATGCCATTCTTCACCTGACCACTCTGCGCCCGCCGGATCGCCCTCTTTGATCCACGCCTCTAGCCCGATCAGTCCGGCATATTCGAAGTTCTTTGGAACGGTCACAACAACGTCAGACATCGGCCTATCTACCTTTCACCGCTAAACTACATTTATGCTTATCGACGCTTGCAGACTTCAACAACTCAGGAACAAAAGATCTCAACCCCTGAGCTATCAAAAGAGTAGTTAGTAGAATTATGATCGTGAATATGAATTGAGGTTTCATCTCTTATTTCCCGCGGTCTTCTTTCGGCAAAACGGACAATAGGTGCATATCACCGCGGGCGGCTGTTTGTGTTTCTTACCGCGCGGTGGCTCGCCCTCCCACTGGGTTCCCACGCTCAAGAGCACGTCAAGCTGCATCTTGTCATCGAATACCAGACTTGGCGCTAGCTGGTGATCGTGTCCCGCTTCTTTTAATTTCGCGTTTATGCGTTCTATGCAGTCGCAGTTCATGCAGCCCTCCCATACTGAGATACAACAGATTAAATGTTTAATCCCATCCTGAATGCCCGCAGTAATAATGATCGTATTCGTATGGGCCGTGGGGCTGGAATCCGGCGCATTCGCGGGATCGAACGCGTCCTTCCTTATGCGCGGACTCGTAATAGCCACACTCCCCGCAATCCTGTAGCGCTGCGGGAGAATCCGGGCCGCGATACTCAAAGAACGCCAGTTCGACACTTGACGGAACTATCGCGCATCCCTCCCCGCACTTGGCAAAACGTCCCTCAAGACTAGGTGCCTCGCGTGGCTCGCAAGCGGCCTTGGCCGGAATGTGGACCACGCAAGAGGGGTGCCCCGCTTCTAGCCCGTCGTGCGCGTTGTTGTGCCGTGCTGAGCCCGCGCACCCGCATCTCATCAATGCTGTCGTCATGTCTTTGTCTCCCTTCACACCACTACCGCATCTAACTCCGACTGATTCTCAAGTCTGGTTACGCGGCCTCTTTCGTTTCGATCTTCTGCTGCCCTCGACACCCAACACTCGACACGCGATAGCGTGGAAGCGCTCAAAGAATTTGGGGTTCAGGTTTGCGTAGTCGGGTGTCTGGTCCAACGGAAAGCCTATTTCCGTGTCGAGCGAACTGGTCAACTCCTGCGACTCATCATGCAGACGATCAAAGTCATCCTCGAAATCGCTCATTGCGTTGTCGAGCGAACAACCACGCACAGCGGCGACGTAGAACTTGCAAAGCTGGATATGTCGCTCTGCTTTCTCTGCCGGATCTATCCGGTTGAGCGCGTTGCTCATCAGATAGCGGTCGATGATCCATTCGGTGTAAATGCGACAGGCGTTTTTGAATAACTGTTTATCCGACACGTCTTCCCTCCGCGTTACGCGGCCCTCACTTCCTGCTCTGTTGAATCCAGGCAATGACATTCATCTTCTTGCTGTTGGCAGTTATTGCAGACTTCAATAAACGTTTCGCCCCTACCTTCACAGTTCGGGCATTCGATCTCTATCTCTGCGAAGCCGCCGGAGTTCATCACTGATACAGGCACCTCACGTTTGATCACGCATGATCCGTTGCACTGGATGCAGATGATCGGCTTCTCTACCATCTCGCAGTTCAGTTCGTCTTTGTAGGTTCGTGTAGTCATCAGTAACCTCGTTTTCGTTCGACCGGTAAGCGTGAATACCCACATCGCAAACCGCTCGGTGTCTTGTGGCGCGGGAAGACGTAGGCAGAGCCATCACCATGCGCCGGAATCACGCCGCGCAAATTCTTACCGCATCCGGGGCACGTGTACTTGAATCCTGAATAACGAGCCATTCTCTTTACTCCTGTGCAGCAGCAGATTGCGCCCCCGCTTCGCATTTCGAGCAGAGGATCGGTTCCGACTGCCATGCCTTGATCTCCGCCGACAGTTCGTTAGCAATCTGCTCGCCTGTCTTTGGAATGCCGTTGACCTTATTGAACGGGCTGAGCGTCTGGTAGAACTTGCGCTTGCGGACTCGGAACGTACCGCAGAGACACTTGCCGCTCTTTTGTGCGTACCGTGCGACTTCTTCAAATGTAATTCGTGTCATGTCGTCTCCTGTGCGGCAGCAAGCGTTAATTGGTACTTGACCTTTTCTCGGAAGTCGCGCATACCTAACCGCTTCACAAGTCCGGCTTCTACCAAGACTTCCATTCGGTCTTTTGCTACGAGGCGCGGGAGGTTCATCCTTGCGGCCAGGGCGCGAAGCGTGCGCGGTTGCTGTAGGAAGGTTTTTAGATTATCAGGAAAATCAGGCGCCATCTCTCGTCTCTCCCCCTATCCAACGTAGATCTCAAACTGCTCTGAGCCGACCGGCGCAAACCAAATCTCGAACGGCCATAGGCGGGCAAAGCGGCTGACGAACGATCCGTCTTCTTTCTGAGTGTCGATATAAACCACCGTGCCGTGCTGCGACTTCTCAAACGAGTCGATACGGCAGATGCCCGTCATTCCCGCGAGCAGCGTTCCCTGCTCCATCTTGAACCGCACGATATCGCCAGACTTTAGTCGCACTTCTTTTCTCTCCCCCTAATCACTCACCAAACAATTCGCGTCTTTCTTTCCCTGTTCGTAAGCCGCGCGTAATTCCTCAGCAACCCATGCCCAGTCGCGATTAAAACTATTGTCTTCAGGTTCACCACCGTCCCAGTGGTCACGCTCGCCTGAATCGTCCGTGATGATCAGGCGGCTGCGATAGTTGTAATCGTTTTCAATCAGTTCGACCTTGACGTTGTAAGGCATATCACCTCCGAGCAAAGGCGTCTCGCGCCTCAATCGATCGTTCAATCCGAGCAAACGTGTCTTCTGCCAGTTCCCGCTCTTTCCGTGACGGAGCGGTATTAAGTTCAGGATGCTTGCGGCACGGATCGGCGTTAAGGATGTATTCACCATCCGGCCCAACTTCAGCGGTTTTCCAAAGACAGCGCCGCGAGGGACAGTAACGCTCCGGGTGTTGCGCCTTATCGCCGGCGATTGTCATTGCCACTCGGTTACGGCCTGCCATCTCGCATCTCCTTTTGAATACCCAACCAAACTTAGCTATTGGTTGAAACCTGACACTTGCCGCAAAGGATTGTTTTGTGAACCACACTGGACATCTGCGTGACCTGCATTCCCTTAGCGCCACACTCAACGCACGTTGTTGAGCAGATAAAGTACTTGCCTTGATCCAACAGACGCGGCGGGTTGGGCGGGCCGGGAACGGGCTTGGCGCAATCAGGGTGATTGGACGATCTAATGCTGTTGTCCGGGTAAAAGGTCAGAACGTGGCCCGCTCCGCAGCGGTCGCATCTAAGTGCGGGCAATGTCGCCAGCGTCATGACTCCCGCCTCTCAATCCTGATCCGATCTTCGTGTCCCGCGTAGTCGCTCGCCAGATCGTTCGCAATGCGTTCATCAAGGCGGCATGATTCCGATAGTCCGTCATGAACCATTGACACGACTTCTCGTAAACCGTGTAAGTTATTCTTTTCATCTCTCGTCTCCCCTTTACCCAATCAAACTTGCCATCACATCCGTCTTCCGTCCGCCTGCTTGAATGCTTCTTCCCATGTGTCGCCGCTGCCGAGCACTTCAAAGAACAAACCCGTATTCCGGCCAACCTGGAAGCGATATCGCAGCGCTAGCGAACTACTGCTACTAGCGACCTTCTGCAACTCGCGGCGCTCGCTCGTAAGGGCTTGATACCAGTCCAGCGCTTTGAGGCGATCCGCAATCTCTCGATCAATCTCCTTAATGCGGGAACGCGCCGTTTTCGCTTCCTCACCTGCCGCAGTGCGGCGCTCGGGCGATGAGAAGTGGCCGTTGTTCTCAATCATTGCTTGCTTGCCCCAACGCTTCGCGGCCTGCTTCATTGCTTGTTGATTAGTCACTTCGGTTTCCTTCTCTCCCTTTACCTAATCAGTAACAACCAACCGTCTAGATGATTCTAGAGAATTCTAGACCCCTTGTCAACAAGAATCTTTCGGGAGGGCAAAATAAAACACCCTGCCCGGTTAAGGGACAGGGTGTCAGGAGTCGGATTTAGTCGGACTCTAGAGCCTGTGAATCACGAAGGTTGCTACTCCGCAAAGGGAGCAGTCTTCCGAGCTTTCCAAGGCTGAATACGCGGGATTGGCGGGCACAAGTCTTAGCCGCCCGCCTGCGCAGTCGTAGGTTTTAATGGTAAACCCCCCGTCCACCTGAGCAACAACGATAGAGCCGTGGCGGGGTTGTATGGATTTATCTACCACAAGAATGTCGCCGTCGTTGACGCCTTGACCGGTCATAGAATCGCCGTTTACCTGAATGTAGAAGCTGGCCTTTCGATGCTCGATCAAATAGCTTTCAACGTCGAAACCTTCCTGCCCTGTGTCCGCTGGGAGCGGCGGACCCGCAGCAATTGCCGTTAGCGAGGATCTCATTGTCGTTTCTTCCTTCCGGGTTCTGTCTTGATTTGGAACCCTCCAGCTACAAGCGGCGGATGCCTGCGACTGACATGATCGCGCAATTCGTCGGCCATGCGCTTCGCCTGGGCATCCTGTAGCTGTTCTTTCAAAAGTTCCAGTTCCGCCCATCGTTCGATGTAAGTCTCAATAATTTCCGCGCCCACCTTGGTCGCCTTGCCCTTCTTAAACCTCTCCGCAAGTTCACCAAGCCTCCGTTTCAGTTCGGGGCTGAGAGAGATGTTGAACTGCTTTGAGTCGGACACGGCACGCAACATTATTAACGCCTTAACACAAAAATCAAGAAATAGCTTGACAGGAATTTCTAGATAGTTCTAGAATCCTCTAGCCATGAAAAAGCGACAACGCAAACCAACAGCGGCAAACCCTGAAATGTCTCCAAAGGTTCACGTCTACCTGCTTGTGCCGCCCGTGCTACACGACTGGCTGCGAAACGAAGCCGACGTTGGCGGCTTCAAGAATGTTCAGGACAAGATTCTTGACGTTCTCCGAACTGCGCGTGAGGCGCATCAGCAACAGGCTGAGGCCGCATAAGACTGGATGACTAGAAGTCATTTCACGCCGCACACGCGAAACGGTTAAAGCCTATGGGGGAAGTGAGGCGCGGCATTATAGGAGCTTTTTTCTAAATTGCAACAACAATTTTTCGCTTGACTACGTGGGGGCGGCTCGGCTGGAAGGTGGGTTTTAGTCGGGCCGACTCACAAGCAATGCTTAATCTCTCTAACTAGGGGGAAGAAAAACAGAGTTTCGAAGTTATGAAAGTAGCAGTAACAGCAAATCTGAGAAACGGGATCTTGTGGGAAGCCGTCAAACAGCTTGGCTCACAAGCGAAGCTCGCTGAATACCTCGGCGTAAATCAGTCCCGGCTTGGTTTGTGGTTGAACTTTCGTAGCTGTCCCGACTTTCTCAATCCGTCACGCCGAGATCTATATGCCGAGATGGAAAGTAAGCTTTTCGATCTGACCGGGCATACGCTTGAAGAAATTTTCCCGCCTCAGATTCGCAATAAGCAGTTTTTGAATCGACAAAAGAAGGTCGAAGCGGTTGTCGAAATGCCAGTTGAGCAGTTAGCCGCTATGGGCGCGGTGCCGCAATTACTCCCTGCGCCTGATGAATTGTTGTTTGAGGAAGATCGACGGGCCGTGCTGGAGCACGTGATCAACGAACTACGTCCACGTGAAGCAAAAGTATTGAGGATGCGTTTCGGATTAGCTCCATATGATGAGGAACATATCCTTGATGATGTCGCCGCGGAGATGGGCGTCACGCGCGAGCGCTGTCGACAAATGGAAATTATGGCACTCAACAGATTGCGGCATCCGGCGAAGCTTCGCGATCTTAAACCGCTACAACACTACTAACGGGGAGCAGGGCTAGAAATGGGTGAGATCGGAACGCCACGGTTAATGATTTGTCACTGCGGAGAGGTCATGCACCGATGGACCAAACGCGGACCTTGGATCTGCATTTACTGCGGGCCATATGAACCGCAGCGTTTTATGTCTCGCGCTGAAATTGATGCGGTCATGCGCGGGCTTGCTGATGTTGACGCGGGCCGCGCTAAGCCGCTTGAGCAGATCAGGCGCGAACTTCGGGAGCGATCAAATGGGCCAAGCTAAGCTTCGAGTAATTGATCCGAACCGCGAACACGCTCGCGATCTCGTGCGGCGCAGAGTCAAAAGATTCCGCACGTTAGTAGAGCAAGAGAACTTTCCGATCTGCAATCAGCACACGGAGCAAGGCGGATCATACTTAGCCACTGATGACATTCTCAGAAGATCGGAGCGAGACATGCCGGAAGCAATTAGACCGCGCCGCTACAGAGTCAATCCATTAGTCAGTTTATTTCTAATTCTATTTTCTATTGTGGGATTAGTGCTGTTTATTAATTCGATGAGGTGAGAAAGCATGTCGGCAATGAGTTCGCAGGAACGGAAGATCGCAATCAGGTACAAAGATCGCATGGCTGTTATTCGCGCCGCGTTCAAGCCGGAGGAATACGACAAGCACCGCGTTCATAAGAAGCAGATCGAGCGTTGGGTGAATGAAGAACGCGAGCGCGAGGCGCACAAAGAATTGATAGCGGCTGTTGGTTAACATCCAGAAAGAGGAACAGGGAGATGAAACACTTTTGCTCATTCAGTGAAGCAATACGGGCTGGCATTCCTCTGCGCCCACAGGCGTTTGAAGATCCCTCCGTTAGAGAGCGGCGCAACGATGCATGCGTAATTGAATCGGGCCTCGAAGCGATAAGGGGCCGGTATCGCGTGGCTAACTCGGAATCATCTTATAGATTTCTGCGTGTCGCGTTCCCATACCTTGAAACCGTGGCGCCGTGTCCCGCTTGCAACATCGTCGGCTATGAGTGCGCCAGACAACTCCTCTCGATGCTCTGGCACTTGAACGACTGGCACAGGTGGACACGCGAGCAGATAGCCGACTGGCTTCATGAAAGAGAAGAAGCAATTGGATTCGTCACGCTCATCGAGTCTGAATCTTCTTCTAAATCTCTACAGAGAGCAGATGTTAACGCGTGAGTGTAAATGGTTAAAAGAGCGCTAATCATTGATACCGAGACGAACGGGTTAGACGATACCGCACAGGTGATCGAAGTCGGCGCGATCCTCTACTCGGTTGAGAATCAATGCACATTGCAAGAGATCTCGACGCTTCTGCCGGCGCTGAAGAATGAAGCTGAATCGATAAACCGAATTAAGGCTACGGCTTTAGGTGAAATCGAGTTAACGCGCTCCGTGTCGTTCGCGCAGGAGTTGCTATTTGCCATGAGCAAGGCCGCAGATGTTTTCGTTGCACATAACGCGGAGTTCGATTCAAAGAAACTGCTTGGCGATACACGATTCCCGCTCGCTTCTCTGCCCTGGCTTTGCACGATGTCAGATTTCAAGTGGCCGCTTGCCACGCGCGAGCAAGGGTCGCTTATCAACCTAGCCTTGGACCACGGAATAGGCGTAGCGAGCGCACACCGAGCGTTAACCGATTGCAGACTGATTGCCGCGCTGTTTGATCGCATGTCGGATCTGCCTGCGATGTTCACGGTAGCAATGCGGCCTAAAGCTTTGTTTGTTGGCCTCCAGCCGTTTGACGATAACCAACTGGCTAAAGATGCGGGCTTTAAGTGGGACCGTCTTGTGCCGCGCAAGTGGTCGCGAATGATGGCGATTGAGGATGCCACGGCGTTGAGTTTTCCGGTGAGGCGGGTTGAGCAATGAGAAATAGACCTAAATCAGAACCAGTTGATCCAACGCCACCTATGCCGCGTGGTGAGACGGAGTTTGAAGAGAAGCTAATTGAGCGGGACTTTATTGCCGTGTTTATCCAGATTTCTAATTCGCTTTTTCATTCGATTCAAGAGAGTCACGAGTATGTGTATCGCGCCGGCAGGGTTGCGGAAAAAGCAAGACACGAACTGCCGCGATTGATCGAGGGTCGCAAATACCCCACTTACATGAACATTTTGTAAGTCTAACGCGGCGGTAGCCAAATAGAGCCGAGCCGCAGAAAGGTCCGAACGATGAAAGGATTTCAGGAACGCGGTGAACGAACGGGTAAGTTTTTCGTTATTAAGCGCAACACTATTTGCGAAGAGTCCTCCAAAGAGAAGCCGGGATTTAAGCCTGTCGAAGTAGTTAATCCATCAACCGGAGAGGCCCTAATTAAATTCATCAAGCCATATTCCGCGCTTGAAGCGATGGTAACAAAGATTGAATGGCGCGACACGGAGGACAAATACGAACAACGCTACATGAGCTGGAAGATCCACCTTGACGCTGACGGAAACAGGGGGGTGTTAGAGATTCCATTTGAGTCGCGTGCGTCCAGTCGCTTTATGAAGCTCGCGGAAAACATCGACTTCGCGCGCCCGGTTGAATTCCGCGCATTCCGCGATCCGAAGACAGAGGGCACGGCGTTCTTTGTCGGCCAACGTGAAAATGAGGCCGACGAAAAAAGCATTTCCGTTCCTCAGAAATACACGAAAGATAATCCCGGCGAATGTCCGCCTCCTGTTCAGCGAATGGGTGGCAAGTGGAACTTCGATGATCAAATGGAGTTCTTGCACGAACGGATGATCAACGTAGTCATCCCTCGTGTTGCTGCGGCGCGGGCCGCGTTTGGTGAGCAAACAAACGGGCATAGCGAATGGAACGAACGTCCGCCGGATGAAGATCCTTATGCCGACGCTCCGCCGATCGGAGAGGATGACATTCCGTTCTGAGGGCCAACATGATCGCGAATTCAATCATACAAAAACTCAAAGCGGTGCTTGGCTGGACCGCGCAAGAACCAAAGCCGGAGACGCGCGTCATTCACGATGGGCCATCATGGGACTTTGCAAACGTTTGGAATCAATCGCTGGAGGTTCGCCAGGAGCGGAAGTTAGAACCGCGTGATCATGTGTGGGCATCTGAAATCGGCGGCGGGATGTTGGACCGTTACCTAAAAATGAACGGAGTGAAGCCGAGCAATGCGCCCAACAATCGGAGCCTGAGAAAGTTTCAAGCCGGCGACATTTGGGAGTGGCTTTGTGCGCTCGTGCTAAAGCGGGCCGGGATTCTGCAAGAGCAGCAAACAAAACTCAGCTATCAGTATCCCGGCTTACTCCGGGTATCCGGGAAGCTTGATTTCTTGGCGGGGGGCCAGCCCGACTGGAGAAAAGCGCGCAAGGAATTGAGCTTTCTTGGTCTACCTGAAATGCTTCAAAACGCCTCGCTGGCAATTATCGACAACCTCGAGTCGCGATTCGGTGACGATGTAATCAAGACAATCGTTTTAGAGATTAAAAGCTGTTCTACGTTCATGTACGCGAAGTATGAGAAGTCAGGGCAGCCGGGAGTCAATCATCGATCGCAGGAATTTCATTACCTCAAAGCTTTAGGTATGAACGAGGGCCACGTGGTCTATGTCTGCCGCGATGACTGCATGTTACTTGAGTTCCCGGTATTGAATCCCTCCGAAGTTGAGAACGAATACATCGCCGACTTAACGGAGATTACCGGATACATCCTGAACAAAGAACGTCCGCGCCTGGAGCAAGAGATCCTGTTTGATGAAAAGCTGTTTCGTTTCGAGAAGAACTGGAAGATCGAATACTCCAACTATTTAACGATGCTCTACGGATTTCAAACACCGATGGAGTACCGCGAGAAAGTGGATAAGACGATTGCTTCTTACAACCGAACATTTAAACGCTGCGTGGTGGGCGACAAGATGACGAAGCTCAACCTGGAAGTCATCGCGCTCGCAAAGAAACGGTTCCCCTCGTGGGATGAATTAGTTGATCGGGCAAAGGAAGCGGCAAAGAAGAATCCAACACTGATCGACGTTGAAGAAGAAGCAGCGTAACAAGTATCTGGCGACCTTAGTAGGACTCAGGCAATTAACTCTAAACTGGTGGTTGCTTATGAAAATTGAAAGAGTTCCGTCCACTTCGTTAAGTGGCAGGGTCGCCAGAGAGAAACAAAGTTATCTGGTAATTAATCCTTAACGACTGGAGTTGATATGTCTGAACAATTTGTAAGCCTGGAAACGTTTGGCCAAGGCGCGGCGATTGAGCTTTTCTCGGATGAATTAGAGAAGGTCTTGAACAACGTACTTGACCCCAACACTAAAGCCACCGCTACGCGCGAAGTGACATTAACTCTCAAGATTAAGCCCGATGAAGATCGCAGCTTCGCGCATACATCAATGGAAATTAAATCCAAGCTCGCACCAACCAAACCTTTCGGCGTTCCGGTTTACATCGGCAAACATGCCGGACGTGCGGTTGCGACCGAGCGCGACACGAGACAGCTAACCTTTCAAGACAACGTGACGGAGCTGAAAGAAGGTGCTAAATGAGTGTGTTGATTCCCGATGCCGCCGTACAGGCAATTAAAGATTCCGAGCAGACGCAAATCATTACCATTGGCGACACGGAGTTTACTTCGCGAATTGTGTATGAGCCGCCGCGCGATCCGGTTCCCGCGACACTGAAATTGAACACACTCACCGGAATCGTTGAATACATCAACAACGGTGCTGACGGTGTTAAGGAAGACGAGATCGGGTTGATGGTCCACGTCGTGAACGAGCGCCAAGTGGACGTACTTTCCGGTACCTTTGGACGCTTCGATCAGCGGGCGGTGTACGCCTCAAGTTCGGCTGATGCGGTCCTGTCCAAAACTGATTTTCAATTCGGACAGTTTTATGAGTGCGAGGCTTTTGTAATCAAGCTGCTTTCATTGTTTGAAGACTTCGAGGGGCGCACGGCGGTGCTCAAGATCGTTGGCAACATCAAAGAAGAAAACGTTCGACAGGCGAGCGATGACGGAGTAACGCAAACCGTCACGGCACGGTCGGGCATCGCTCGCGTCGAGGAAGTCTCCGTACCTAATCCGGTTTACTTAGCACCTTACCGCACATTCAGAGAAGTAACACAGCCTTTGTCTCCGTTCGTGTTGCGCATGAAGCAGGGGCGCGAGGGTGGTCTACCAACGGTAGCGTTGTTCGAGGCGGATGGCGGCAAGTGGAAGCTCGACGCGATCGCGTTCATTCGAGACTACCTGCGAGAGAAGATCGAGACGGTCCCGATCATCGCATAAAGAGTTACGCGGGAGTGTTACATCGGCAAGATCAATAGATCTTCTCTTAACGAATAAGAAGCCGCACTTGAAACATTCCCGCTCCCAACGTTACCGCGGCAAAAGCATTACGACTTTGCGAGGGACGTAATGCTTTAACAGAGAGGGAATCTGACGGTTTCTGTTTTAACGAGGGGGTTATTTCAGGATCGTTAGATTCCCTCTTCAAAAGAAGAAAAGCATTTAGCTTAATTAAGCAAAAAACTTAGGCAATGAGTACTGAGAATCCAAATACAGAGCAGGGCTTGAATTCGTGCGGCGGCTATTACTGCGATCCGAGCATCGGGCATATCGACTGTGGCTCAAATCCAAGATGTGAGTGCTCGCACTCGCTGCGCAACCACACCGATCATGCGAGCGGCGACGTCGGGTCGTGTTGCCGTTGTGAGTGTCAGATGTTTATCGAATTTGACGCCGCACGACAAAAACGGCGATTCGATCACGAGATGCACGTGAACATTAACCGCCGACAGGACGCGCTACGGGCGGCGGGCGAACAATGGGAACACTGGCCATACGAAGCTAAAACGCTTGCGGGTGAAATTGCGAGACTGACCCGGCTCTATCAACTGGAGCGCACGGGGCAACTGCCGAAACTGTATAAGCACTGCTCGCTGTCTCCCGTCGAATTGCTACCCGAAAATACATTGATGTGCTGTCTCGGAACGGAGCCCAAGGCGTGTAACATTCTCAATCAAACGTTCGCGGGCATGGATCAATTCCCGGCTGAAATGATCGATGCCGCAAAGGCCCATTTCTGTATCACTCACATTCTAACCGAATCAGCAAAGCGCTTAGTCGATACCAGCGAAGGTTACGTGCTGGATTCAACAGATCGGGAATTTTGGCGACGAACTTATGAAAACCTGGCTGCGCCCGGTCCTGATGAAAACGATGGTCTACGCTGTCCGAATTGCGGTGATAACGATTGGGAGACTTGGTACATGAAAGCGCCGTGGTTCAAAGCGGAAGGGACAGGAACACAGCCGGGAACGCCTGATGGCCCGCCCGCGCATTGGGCACAGGGCGAGCAAACTTGCCCGATGTGTCTTCACAAATGGTTCGTGCAAGCTAGCGACTAACACACGGGCTAAATCAGAGAGGGGAGGGGAAGTAATTTATGAGATCTCCGGTAACCGGAATGGTTGAACAGTTCAATGCTCTTACTGAAGTTGAGCAGAGAGTATTTTTAGATCTGGTTGATCCACAACCTGAGCCCGAGTCGGCGGCAAAGAAGACACGAAAGAAGCGCACCACTAAATCAGCAAAGGCGCAGAGCTTATCAACCGCTATCAGGTCATCGCACGAAGCCAAAGGTGACGCGCCAACGTCAGACGGTCAACTCTGCACTGCAAAGATACCAGGCTTAGACGTTGTATGCGGTGAAACATCAGACAAGTTAATTCATGATCCAAACGGCGGCTATGCAGGCTATCACCCTTTCGATACTTCTGCTCAACCTGCGGAAAAGAGATCAAGACGGAAAGCCGCGGGAGCAAACATTACTCCGAATTCAGAGATCGAAAAGGGCGCTGCTATTGGTGCCGGAAGTTAAAAACTTAAATCTCAGAATCGAGGTACAACTTAAATGGTCTTACATTCCCCGCTTGGGGCGCGGCTGGCAACTGCGGACGATTCACTGGGCAGAGGAACCTGATTTCAAGGTGTTTCTGGTAGCTACTTCGTACCCAGTGCGGAGTCCTAGCCAAATGCACCGAGCACCTTGAAATGAGGTTCTTTCTCTTACATGGCTGAGCAAAAAGGCTTTGCGATACCTGAACATACACAGACGCCTAATTCTTTCTTCGATGTAACGCTTCCACAGATAAAGTCGATAGGGGAACTTAAAGTCTTGTTGGCAATCATGCGTCAAACATTTGGCTGGCGAAAGTTCTCTGACACAATCAGCCTTTCTCAGCTCGTGAAGATAACCGGACTGAGCCGCCAGGGCGTGACCAACGGACTGCAATCAGCCCTACAGCACGGACTCATCGAACGACAACCACACGGCAACTCCTTCACTTACGGGCTTAAGTTGCTAGTCAAGGAAGTTGACCAGTCAAGTAAGTTGACTAGTCAAGAAAGTAGACTAGAAATAGTCAAGCAAGTAGACCATCAGGTAGTCAAGCAAGTAGACACACAAAAGAAAGGTATTAAAGAAAAGAAAGAAACACCCGCGTTCGCGGTGTTGATGAAGCACCATGCGGACAGGGTTGGCAAAATTCTCGACGGCGGGAAGCAGGGTAAGGCCATCAAGAACATTCTCGCTGCGGGCTACTCAACCGAAGAGGCTATCGCCTGCTACCAGTGGGCGATCGAATGGAGCGACGCGCCAGATTGGGCGCTTGTGCAGGGCAAGATCGGATCGTGGTTAGCGCAGCGACGAGGGAACGGCGCAGCAAAGAAATTAACGCCGGAGCAATTAGCGGCGAGAGACGAAGAGCGGAAGCGGAAAGGCGGATGGCATAACTTTGAACGAACTACCTAACAACACTGAAAGCGAAGTGATTGTCATCGGGCGAATCTTTCTCGATCCGTCTTTGCTGCCGAAAGTGAAACAGGATCTTACGCCGGAGCGGATGTACACACACGCGCATAAAAAGATCTTCTCCGCAATGCTGGATTTGTATGAGCGCGATGAGCCGATAACACCTACGGCTGTTTACGAAGTGCTTAGAGATCCGGCTATCCCGGTTAGCTACATAACAAATTTGGCGAGTCCTTCTAACGCGCCTGGGTTTGTGCCGATCGAGCCGGAAGTAAAGCGGATAGTTTCATCTTCACGGAAACGAGCGATCGTGAAGTTTGCAGAACTACTCAAAGAAAAAGCTCTTGAAGATATTAAGACAGAGGATGAACTAATTGGTTATGCCTCGACATGGATTGATAACGCGAAAACAAAACTTCCGCACTCAAACGTTTCACAGGCACTTTCACAGATGGTTGAAGACCAAGCGGAACGCTATCGAAAGTGGCACAAAGGAATCTCTGATGCGATACCGACAGGCTTCGATCTTATTGATGATCATTTGATGGGGGGCGGCTTGGTACGTTCTGGATTATACGTGCTGGCGGCGCGTCCAAGTATGGGCAAGAGCTCGCTCGCCTTGGATATTGCAGCGAACGTAGCGCAGACCGGAAAGGTCGTACACGTCGTCTCGCGTGAGATGCCGGCACCTTCACTCTTCGATCGTCTTCATGCGGCACATGCGGGCGTTGCTCGCTGGAAACTGCGCAAGGGAATTTATCAGAAAGAGTACAACCGACTCCTAGAGACGTTGGAGCGGGTCGCTCGCATACCGATCATCCTGGACAACGCAAGTCTCTCAGTCTCCGACATACGAGCCGATATGCGCGAATGGGAAAGAAGAAACCTACGCGCTGATCTCTTAATTGTTGACTACATTCAACTGCTGGAGGGTAAAGGACGAAGCAGAAACGATGAAGTCGGATCTATTACGCGCGCGCTGAAAGGGTTGGGCATGGAATTTCAAATCCCGATCCTCGGATTGTCGCAGCTCACGCGCGATAACGACCGGCAAAAGAGAGAGCCGGAGCTTTCAGATCTCCGCGACTCAGGCGAGATAGAACAGGATGCCGATGCGGTGTTCTTTCTGTTTGGCGAGCGCCAGGAAGAGGGCGCAAAAATTTACTCACGTTGGTTCAAGTGCGCAAAGCAGAGAGACGGAGAGCTATTCAGAGTTGAGATGACGTTCAACGGCGAGCTGGTGACATTCAGATCGTTTGAGCAGTTAGCAATGCAAGGGATTCACGATCATACGGAGGCAACACAGTGACAGAGCGAGAAATACGAAACGCAAAGATGAAGCACCAGATCCGGCAGCAAGCAGAATCGATCTGTCAATTCATCGACATTATGGAACTCGAGATCCCAGGAGCGAGAGCGGATGAACGCGGACCTTGCGGCGGAGATTGACAAGCGCAACAGCGAGCAGAAGAACGCAGCGTAATGAGCCTCCCTCTATTCGAACAGGTATTCGCCGGAGAGCCGGAGCCGACCGACAGACCGTTAACCGGCGCCGAACTGCGGGATTCAGGTATGGCGTCAGTTCTGAGCCACACACCGGAAGAATTTAAGGAAAGGTTTGCAAGGCGGGTTGAAGGGTTCCCGAGAGGGTACAGATTTACGATGGACCGCGTAGTAGATGAATTAGGCGGAAGGCCCGCAGACGTTCACCCCAACGCGATCGGCGCACTCACCTCAAGTATGGTGAAGCGAAGCCTGATCAAACGTACCGGGGTGATGCTCAAAGGCGAGAGAGCAAGTTTACATCGGACTGACATGCCGGAATGGGAAAGACTGTGAAGCTGGAGCAGAAAAAAGCAGCATGAAGCACGGACTACGAGCATATTGGAATGGTTGTCGCTGTAATCGTTGCAAAGAAGCCAACGCTGCTTACTGGAGACGTTATCACTTTGGAAAACGATCTAATCCTTATGTACCAGTTAAGAGAGCAAGACAGTTATTACTTTCGTTTGAATCGACACACGACGCAGCGAGGGTAATAGGCATTAGTCAGCCCGTGGTCTGGAGAATTGTGACAGGGCAGACGAAGAAGATCCGCAAGTCAACAGAGCAGAAGATCCTTTTGGCAGCATGAGAGAGTCAATGGCAGTAGTAGAAGAACAGATTAAACCGACAAGGCCGATCCTCCGCTACCACGGCGGCAAGTGGCTGCTTGCTTCTTGGATAATCTCTAATTTTCCGCCGCACAGAGTTTATACAGAAGCCTTCGGCGGTGCGGCGTCTGTGCTTATACAAAAGCCGCGCACATATGGCGAGATCTACAACGACTTGGACGGAGAGGTTTGTAACCTATTCCGAGTTTTGCGGGATCCGGCACAGGCGCGCGAGCTGAAGCGTTTAATAGGACTGACGCCCTTTGCCAGAACTGAATTCGAGACATCTTATTTGCCCGACGGCGATCCGATTGAGCAGGCGCGACGCACAGTCATCCGCTCTTTTATGGGCTTTGTATCAGCGGCCGCTTCAGGTCATAAAACCGGATTCAGGCCAAAGGCCAACAACTCAGGAACAACGCCGGCGCGGGACTGGGCAAACTATCCCGACGCGATTGCGATATTGAGCGAACGCCTTCGCGGTGTCGTCATAGAAAACAAACCCGCCGTATCCGTGATGGAACAACACGACGGCCCTCAGACTCTCCACTATGTTGATCCGCCTTACGTTTTGGAAACCCGCTCGCCCAAGAAACGAACATCTCCGCTATACAGATTTGAGCTGAAGCGTGAAGACCACTGCGAGTTAGCGGAGACGTTAAGAAGCTTGAAAGGAATGGTTGTACTGAGCGGCTATCCCTGTGACCTTTACGACCGGGGTCTGTATCCGGATTGGCAGAGGATAGAACGGGAAGCGGTGGCCGACGGTGCGCGAGCGCGTACAGAGGTTTTGTGGTTCAACGATCTAGCGTGGGAGCGCCGAGCTTCAGCGCAAAGCACACTAAGCTTTGAGGCATTCGCATGATCACACCATCTCAGCAAGAACTGGTAATGACAGGCCCGAGCGTTAAGCGCTTTCAGTCTGAGCAATGAGCGATCTTATTTCACAGATACGTCGCGCAGTCGGGAATTATCAGATCGTGTATGCCGATCCTCCGTGGTCCTATCGTGATAAAGGCGTCGCCGGGAAGCGCGGGGCCGCACAGCACTATCAGACCATGAGCGTCGAAGAAATATGCAATCTGCCCGTTCCCGAGATAGCGGACGCCAATTGTTTGCTGGCTATGTGGTGGGTTGCCCCGATGCCGACTGAGGCACTACGCGTCGTTGCCGCATGGGGATTCAGGTTAACCACGATGAAAGGGTTTACGTGGCACAAGCGAACGAAGAACGGCCATTCACATTTCGGCATGGGCCACTGGACGCGGAGCAACGCAGAGGATTGCTTGTTTGCGGTGAAGGGCAAACCAAAACGAGTTAACGCGGGAGTCAGTCAGTTAATCGAAGCGCCGCGCGGTCGCCACAGTGAGAAGCCACAAGAGGCGAGAGATCGGCTCGTTAAGCTTATGGGCGACGTGCGGCGGATCGAAATGTTTGCGCGCGTTCACGCGCCGGGTTGGGATGCGTGGGGGTTGGATCTGGCGTGAGCGAAGCATCTCAACAAGAAGAACAGCAGGAAGAGATACAACCCGTGACTTCATTTATTGAGCGACGGAAGTTGAGAGAGCAACCGAATGTAAAGGGAACGAACATCTACGGTGGAGAAAGGTGTACTTGTCACTGTGGAAATGTTCACTGGAAGCCAAGAGAAGAAACGAAAGGATAGTTTTATCAGTGCTAAGCAAAGAACTGTTAGCAGACAAGTTGAACGGCGTTCAGTACGGCGACGAAACGAATTCCGAGATCGAGCGTGAGGCGCGAGAGTCGAAACTGGTAATCGTTTTCGGGGCGTCCGACGATCTGATCGAGTTTCGCGGTGCTATCAACGACGAGCAAAGCGGACTGTCTCCTGCGCTTGTTGATAAGCAGGGGCTGCTGCCGGAGCGCGAGCAGATCGAAGATGACGCGGAGCTTGAGCTGTTCTTCGCGCGGCGGAAACGTGCGCGAAAGATAGAGCCGCTTTGGTGCAAAGAAAACAGTTTTTCATGGACTTACAAAACGGACGTTCCGCACGCCACGTTTACTGTCTTTGAAGACTCGGATACTTACTGTCGAGGAATCGTGTTCAGTCTTCACGATCTGAATTAGCCGGAGTAGAGAGCATGGGAAAGAAAACTGGAATTACTTGGACCGATCACACGTTCAATCCGTGGTGGGGCTGCGTAAAAGTTTCGCCAGCGTGCGATTCATGTTACGCGGAGACATGGGCGCATCGCATGGGCCATCAAGTTTGGGGCAAGGATACGCCGCGCCGCTTCTTTGGCGACAAGCACTGGAACGAGCCCCTTCACTGGAACGAACAAGCCGCAAAGGCAGGCGAGCGGCGCAAGGTCTTTTGCGCGTCAATGGCCGACGTATTTGAGAAGCGAGACGATCTAAATGAATCGCGAGGGCGACTGTGGAACCTCATTGAGGAAACGCCGCATCTTGATTGGCTCTTGCTAACAAAGCGTCCGCAGGAAATCCAACACATGATTCCACATGTCTGGCTTAGACACCCGCGCCGTAACGCGTGGTTTGGTGTTACCGCAGAAAATGAAACGGAGGCGCGTAGGCGGCTTGGATGGCTGCGTGCTATTCCAAACGTTTTGCCGTGGGTAAGTTATGAGCCCGCACTTGGCCCGGTCAACTGGAAACCTTATCTGCACTTTGTGAAGTGGATCATATTCGGCGGTGAATCAGGCGCGAGCCCGCGCAAGTCAGAGGCGCAATGGGCGATAGAGACAATGGTCCAATGCCGCGAAGCCGGGGTCGCGTTTTTCAACAAGCAGGCCGGGAGTCTTTTAGCGCGTGAATGGGGATGTGAAAACAAAGAAGGCAAAGATCCACACGAGTGGCCGGAGCAATTCAGAGTCCAAGAGTTTCCGAGAGCAGCATAACGTTTCCGGCAGGCATTTGAGGGGAGAGTGTAAGTGAAATGAGAGATCTCGTCATCGTTCCCGATCCTGAACACGCGCACTTGATCGAAGTGTGGGAACCTTTACGAACGAAAGCGCCGAATCCCTCGATCGCGCAACCGTATTGCTGCTACGTCAACACGGTGATCTTCTATCTGCGTCCTTACGCTGTACGACCGTGGCATCACTTCTGGATCTGCAACGGAAAGCGCAGAGCAGAAAAGCCGGGACACTCTTACGAAGAATGGGATCGCCTCGAAACAACGCTCCGCATTGACGCGGTAGTTGAACACGAAGGGCAACGATTCAGATGTTACAACGGACGCGTAGTTTGGAAGCATAAACGCTGGTGGATGAAACGAGAGGCGAGATTGGAGAGATCAGCGTGAAAGTTATATTCCTCGACTTTGATGGCGTGCTTTGCAACCACGAATCGATCTCTGCCGGATATAAGGATCGCACCGAGCCGGAGCAAGATCCTTATGGGCCACATGCTGATTGCATAGCCGCCCTGAACCGCATCATTGAGAAAACTGGCGCGCTGATTGTGGTGAGCAGCACTTGGCGCAAATGCGTAAATCCGAGCACGAGGATGCGGGATACGTTGAGCCGTTGGGGTGTCATAGGGCAAGTGGTCGGGACAACGCCGATCCTAAACGGCGATCAGTTCGCTTACAAACGGCGCGGCTCAGAGATTCAGTTGTGGCTTGATACCGTGCGGACCCCAGTGACTTCCTTCGTGATCCTTGACGATGATTCAGACATGGCCCACTTACGGCATCGGCTTGTAAGAACAACGATGGAGCGCGGGTTAACAGCCGAAGACGCTGAGCGGGCGATAGCAATTCTTAACGCGCCACCAACGGATCTATTTGTCGATCGAATGTTCAGGGAGGTTGTTAGATGAGCGCAGCGGTAACACGAGACGTTATTTCAGAACTTCAGACTTTGATTGCGCCAACCGCAGCGAAGTTTGACGTTGTTCCCGAGCATTGGATTCACGGTTGGGACGAGGGCCTTTCATTCTGCTTTGAGTGTGCCGAGAAGAAGGTAGCGGAACTGCTTGCGGCAGAGCCGGACGGTGATTATCTCGTTGACGGTGGATGGGGCAGTGAGGGCGACTCCGAAGCGTTTTGTGAGACATGCTCACGAGCGCTTGATAATTCGTTTACAGATTACGCCGCAGCAACTGCGTTGGACTATTTTGAGGAAAACGGAGTTGACACTAATGAACCGTCAGACTGTCGCGTATTGCTCGAATGCACGTATGCGCTCGGCTGCGGTAACGAAGAATTGAATCACCGACTGGGAAAACTGGCGCTATCAATAGTCGAGAATGCAGCATGAGAACAACTCCTGATCACATACTCGAAGGCATTGCGGATTCAATCGAAGAGATGAACCGTCTTAGAGGTCTGTCAAATCAGGATCTAGTAACAGAGTATCTAAAACTAACCAGCGATCAGGATGACGAATTACACGGGAACGAAATGTGTAGTCGTTTATGGCCTGAGTGGGAAACAGCAGAGTTTTAGCTTTTCTTTTTGGGCGAGGGAATATGTCGGCAGCGAAGTTAAAAGTCACCGTATCGGATCTCGAGGATTTCATTCCGTTAGCGGAAGCCGCTCGGATGTTAGGTCTTGATCCGTCAACACTTCGCAAGCGCAAAGCGGGTACTGACACCTTGACCATAATTTCCCAGGGTAAAAAATTATTCATGATCCGCGGGGAAATCATTGCGCACCGGAAAAAGTTGGTAGATGATGCGCGCCGACGCACTGACATTTTCCGAATCGTGAGAGGCGCGCAATGATCAAGAAGTTCTTTTCGAACCGTCATCGCCCCGGCTGGAAGTATGACTCAAAGCAAAAGAGATATTGGTCATGGGGCTTCGATATTCGACTGTCAGATCGACGCCGCAAACGTGAAGCGGGATTTTTAAGCCAAGCAGAGGTTGAAGCAGTGCTCGCAAGGATTCGGCTTGCAGAAAGGGATCAGCGTTACGGATTTGTAACGCCGGCGGTAGCTCCAACCGTCCGCGAACTGGCAGACAAGCACGTCACAAAACTGACAAGCCACAAAGAACAGGTGAGAGCGCGGCGCGTACTTAAAACGCTATGTGAAGAAATACCGGAGACGCTGAAGGTCAACGAACTACTAACTACGCACCTTGAGAAGTTTGTTGAGCGGCGACAATACGAGGGACAGGCACCGTCGAGCGTCGACAGAGAATTGAACATCATCTCTTCAGCGCTGAATTCAGCCGCCGATTATTACCCGCAAGAACTGCACAACTGGAACACGCCAAAGATCCCGCGGCCAAAGCATTCGAAACGGCGTCGCGAGCGAGTTATCAAGGCCGCAGAAGTAGCGAAACTATTGACGTGGCTGTATTCGCCACAACGTCATGACGAGAGGGACGCGCGGGCGGCAAACCGTCGCAATGTTGGCCATGTATTTCGCTGCGCTTTGTTGACCGGAGCGCGCAAAGGTGAGCTGTGCAAACTTCGTTGGGATCAGGTTGACTGGGGCGCAATGGTTATCCAGATCGTTGGAACGAAAACAGAGAAGCGCGCACAACAGACAGTGCGATATCTGAAAATAACGCCACCGATTGCGGAGATCCTGAATGAACGCCTCGCGCTGTCGCGCGGCGGTTACGTGTTCACGCGCGCTGGCGGAGAGGTCACTGACTACTACGAGATCATGGGCGAGGCAAAAGATGCGCTCGGACTGGCCTACGGGAAAGACGTGATTGGCGGCTTCGTCACGCACGACGCGCGGCACACGGCAGTAACTAGAATGCTTCAGGCGGGCTGTGACCTGGCCACGATCGGATCAATCACCGGCCACAAAGACAAGACGCTGGTTTTGAGATACGCCCATGCTTCAAATGAGAGCCGCGGTCATGCAATGGAAGTCTTGGAAAAGTTCGCAGGAAATGAGAACCTTGGACTCGGTTTGGACAGCGTTGGAACAGATGCGTTGATTTACTCAGGAAATCAGAGGGTCTTGGTGCCGGAGGTCGGACTCGAACCGACATGAACAGTGAAGTTCGCCAGATTTTGAGTCTGGTGCGTATACCAATTTCGCCACTCCGGCAAAGAAGGATGCACATAATAAGGTGCTTTGGGATGGAGCGCAATACCACCTGCCACCACGACGTTTTAATCTCAGGTTGGGACAAACTCCCGAAATCCCCTCACATCGTCCAGGCCTAAACTGTTCTGTCGCGTCAGCTTACCCCTAACGTAAAAACATGTTTGCCACGCGTGGGCCAAGTCGGCTAGAATGCCAGAGCCGCGTACGTGGCGGGGTGGATTGCACCTCTTTCCCGCGAAAACTCACGAGCCGAGCTCTACTAATTTTACTGCCGCCATGTCCTGCCCGTTTCAGGAGAAACCAATGCCCGCACCTGTGTCGCCCCGAATATTGATAGTTGACGACGAAACCGAGATTACGGAGATCCTCGCTGATCTGCTCAGCGAAGATTACGACTGTTCCCGGGCCGGTTCCGCCGAGGAGGCACTCGCACGCTTGCGTGAAGAGCAGTTTCAGCTCGTGATCAGCGACATCACCATGCCGGGCATGAGCGGCCTGGACATGATTCCGCACGTCAAGGAACACTCACCCGACACTGTAGTCGTAATGATCAGTGGCATGCAGACTGTCGAGAGCGCGATCGGAGCTTTGCGGCTCGGCGCTTTCGACTATCTGATGAAGCCGTTCGACCTGCGGCAAGTGGAAGCCGTCGTCAAACGAGCCCTTGAGCATCACGATCTCGTCGTCGCCAAGCAGCGTTATGAAAACCACCTCGAAGAGTTAGTCGAACAGCGCACCGCCGAACTCGATCGCGCCCTGAACTCTTTGGAAGGCGCCTATCGCTCCACACTCAAAGCACTGACTGCGGCACTCGAAACGAGAGACTCGGAAACACATGGACATTCGGAACGCGTGGTCAGTTACAGTTTGAGATTGGGACGTGAGTACGGGTTGAGCAGTGAAGAGATGAAGTCGTTGGAGTTTGGATCGCTGCTGCACGACATCGGCAAGATCGGCGTGCCGGATTCGATCCTGCGCAAGCCGGCGAAGCTCACGGAAGAAGAATGGGTGCGCATGCGCGAGCATCCGCTGCATGGGCAACAGATCCTGCGCGGCATTGAGTTTTTGCAGGGGGCAGCGCGAGTGGTGGCCCAGCATCACGAGAAGTGGGATGGAACCGGTTATCCACTCGGTTTACGCAGCGAGGAGATCGACATCTGCGCGCGTATCTTCGCTGTGGCGGATGCGTTTGACGCGATCACGAGCGACCGCGTGTATCGTCGCGGCAAGCCTTACGAAGCCGCGGCGCAGGAACTGGACGATTGGGCCGGGAGACAGTTCGATCCGAAAGTGGTCGAGGCCTTTCATCGTGTGCCAAAGGAAGATTGGGAAGAGTTGCACCGGCAGTCGCTAATGCCGAAGCCGGATCACTTTGACGTACGCGAACTGGTGCCACAGGTTGAGTCGCCACTCGAAGTCGCGGTCAGGTAGAAAAATTCGCCACGGATAAACACGGATTTCATTCACGGATTTTCTTTTAATCCGTGTATGGAATCCGTGTAAATCCGTGGCTAATTACTTTGCGGGACGACGTAGCCGCGGCGTGACTGGAGGCTGAGGCCGACTCGGCGTGAGGCGACTTCGATGCGCCGATACTCACCGGGTGTGGCTTCTGCGAGCGGGCGCTTCGGGCGATAGGTGACGACGTATTCAGCGCCGATTGCGCGCGCGACTTCGTTTGCCTGGGTTAACATCTCTTCGCTGTTCAGCGGCAACAAGATTTTCCCGCCCGTTTCTTCCGCGACGTTCTTCAAAGCCTGTTGACTCTTCTTCACTTCAGCTTCGTAAGCTTTGCGTTTCTTACGCATCGCCGGATCGAATCTGATGCTGATACCGTATGACGGTGAACGAGTGGTGCCGGGAGGTTGTGTCGGATCCGTCGCCGTTATTGGATCTGAACTGGGCGGACGCTGTCCAATTGTGATCGAAGAAGGTTTGTCCGCTTTTTTCTGTTGTACAAATTCGGTGTAACTGATGATGTGTACTGTGGCTCGCGCTGCAATCAAGCGGCGCATTGCTTCCGCGCGATCCATCTTGCCGCCTGGTGTGTCTACCCCGTCAGTGATCATCACTACGTGACGGCTTCCTTCGGGGCGCTCTCTCAACTGCACGCTGGCATTTGCGATCGCTTCGGAGATCCGGGAGCGCTTGGTTGCGATGAGCTTTGTTTTCAACGTGCGAAGGACGGTGGCTTTGTCAGTGGTCCATGGCTGCAACATCTCAGCCGAATTACCTGACTGCATCACCGCGATCGTTGCGCCTTCCTGAAGCTTGCCCACCAATTGCGATGCCACGTCGCGCGTCAGGCTCGTGCTCTTCGACTGTCCGCCCATGCCACTGGAATCGCCGCCAGTGTCGAGCACGAACAGAACGTTTGCGGGAACGTGCCGGACGCTGCGGAGTTGTTGCGCGACGCCGTCTTCGAGTACGAGGATGTCGTCGAGCTCGAGTGTGGGGTCGTAGTGCCCGTAGGCATCGAGCGCTATCACCGGAAGCCGGACTTCTTCAGTAAAAACTTTGACCGAATCCTGTTCTTTTGCCGGAGTTGGCGATGGTTGGGGCGAAGCTTGCGGTTTGGCGGGCTGTTGACTGGAACTTCGGGTGGCGCCGGCTGCGAAGAGCGCTGCCATCAAAAGAAGCCCAATTGTGCGTCTATGCCGGGACATTTTACGGATTCGGCTGTTGGATGCCCCTCGGAATCATGCGTTGCCTCAGGTTTGTTTTCGCGCCTGGGCCTGGACGGCCGTAATCGCGATGGCGTCGACAATGTCTTTGGCGGTGCAGCCTCGTGAAAGATCGTTTGCCGGTTTGTCGAGGCCCTGCAAGATCGGACCGATGGCGGTCGCGCCGGCCAGTCTTTCAGTTAGTTTGTAAGCGATGTTTCCGGCTTGCAGATCGGGAAAGATTAGCACGTTTGCACGTCCCGCCACGGGCGAGCCGGGCGCTTTCGACTGCGCTACGCCGGGAATCAACGCTGCATCGGCCTGGAGTTCGCCATCGACCTGCAACTCAGGCGCGCGAGCTTTCACGGTGCGTGTTGCTTCGACGACTTTGTCGATCAGTCGATGCTTCGCACTTCCCTTCGTCGAAAACGACAGCAACGCGACGCGAGGCTCGGCGCCGAGCAATGCTCGACATGAATCGGCCGCAGCGAGGGCAATCTCGGCAAGCTCAACCGCACTCGGTTCGATCACCACGCCGCAATCGGCATAGATCATCGCGCCGTCGTGTCCGAATTCACTGTTGCGCAGCGACATCAAAAAGAAACTCGAAACCAACTTGAATCCCGATCGGACACCAATGCAATGAAGCGCAGCACGCACGGTGTGACTGGTAGTGTTGGTAGCGCCTGCGACAGAGCCGTCCGCCAGACCCGATCGGACCATCAGGTTGCCGTAGTACAAAGGATCCGAAACGAGTGTGCGTGCTTCATCGGCCATCAGGCCCTTCGCACGCCGCAGCTCGTGGAATAGCGAAACCATCTTGTCGAAATCGCTGGCGCGCTGGTGATTGATAATCGTGACGCCGCCGAGATCCAGTCGATTGTCTCTCGCAATCGCGCGGATCTTTTCGTCGTCTCCCAGCACTGTGATACGCGCGATGCGCTGGCTGGTCGCGTCGGCGGCGGCGGCGACCGTGCGTGGATCGTTGCCTTCCGGCAAAACGATGTGTTGCGGCCTTGACGCGGCCCGCTGTCGAATTCGCTCGAGGATGTCCATGGCCGTAAATGTTGCCACAGATTACACGGATCAGCACAGATCTGTATAATCCTGACATGTCAGAAGTAAACCTGCGAAGTCGGATGACGAATTTGTTGATGGTCATCCCGAATCTTCTTTTCCTGAGTGCGCGGCTAATGGTCGATCAGCGCGTCCCGGCGAAGGAGCGACTGCTAGTTGCGGGAGCAATTGTTTACGCGTTCCTGCCGCTCGACTTCATTCCCGACATGTTGCCCTTCGTCGGACAGGTTGACGATGCTTATCTGATCGCTTTGACGTTGTTACGCTTGATGAGTGTTACTGATCCGCGCGTCGTGCGCGAGCACTGGCGTGGTGGCGGCGACGTGGTCGAGTTGATCGGCGCTACTGCATTGATCGCAGCACGGCTTCTTCCAAAAAAAGTGAGGCGTGTACTGACGTCGAGAGTTGAAGCTCCAAAAGCTCCGAGTAAACAGAGCGATACTATGGCAGTACCGTTATTGGTTGAACGACCTGCTGCTGAGTCCAAGACTGTTAACTAAGCTGCCAATGACCAGTCGATCACTCCCTCGACTGCGTTCGCCAATTTAGTAACGAGACTCGGATTACTCGTCTTTAATGCCCAGTACCTGATCTCTTCCGGCAACGTATTCCCGCCAGCTTCGTCGTAAGCAACCAGCGCACAGCTCATCGATTTCGAATGTGTAATTACAAACCACTCGCGTGCCAGGCGGAAGTCGGGGTTGAGCGTGATTAGCCTGATGTTCGGGTGTCGCGGTGGTCTCCAGTCGTCCTGTCCAAAAAGAAAGACAGACTCCGAAATGTCAGCGATGCGCATGTACCGATCAATGATCGGTTGCAGTGCCGAAAGTTTCTCGACTCCAGCGTAAACGCGGCCTGACCGATTCGTGCGCAGCAGAATCGCGTTTTCGATCATCAGGCACCCATATTCAACCGAAGCTGTGTTGGTGTGACAGATGAAACTCTCACGCTCTGCAAAATCACGACGGGCCAGACTGGCAATCTCACCAAGGTTCTCGATGTGATCGACGCCGGAGAAATTTAGGGCTTGTTCGAATATAGAAAACGTCTTCACTGCGGGGGGCCTCCTGGTTAGCCGGAGAACCTTGTAACGGACTAAGTCTGCGAGAGAGTTACAAATACTTCGTTAAAGTGTGTACGTGACGGGACAGACACTACGTATGTCTACGGAGGAATTTAGCGCCTCCTTGGAGTGCGGTGCCTTGGCACCGCTTTGGTCTCGGGCGGGAACACTGGCCAAAGCGGTGCCAAGGCACC
>DASVGE010000031.1:0-17304 GCA_036379695.1 Pyrinomonadaceae bacterium
CAGCGGGGACGACAAACACTCGCAACTCGTGTCGGCACGATGCTTGCCAACTTAAGAGTTCAGTTGATTGTGTTCTGGTGATCACTGTTCCACATTCGGAACAATTTAAGTCTCTGAGAGAAGGAGAACGTGCAATGAAAAGAAAGACCGGAGTTAAAAGCGGTGCAGGACCGCGGATGGACGACAACGGATAGGAGAACCAACATGCAAGTCAAAACCAAAGTGAAAGCCGGCAGTGGTCCACACATGGACCCGAACGGCTAGGCAGACTAAAGGAGAAAACCCATGAGAACCAAGACAAGAGTTAAGGCCGGCTATTCAGCGTGTGTAGATCCAAATGGATGAGAGGTGCACAAGAATGAAGATCAAAAGCCGGATCAAAGCCGGTGCGGGTGGTGAAATGGACCCGAACGGTTAAGGAGACATCAATGAGAGTCAAAACGCAAGTACAGTCGGGCGCCGGCTGGCTCATCGATCCGAACGGGTAAGTAAGTTCTGTTGATGAGAACAAGTCAGGAAGAGGGGCTTGCTCCCGCTCTTGGAATCTTCCAGCAGCGGGGGCAAGCCCCTCTTCCTGACTTGTTCTATTTTGAGTGGCGCAATAGAAAGAGGTCCAGGCAGATCCTCAACCAGGCCACAAGGAACGCTTCCAAAATACCTATTGCCTCACCTAAAAACCCACTCGAAATAGCATTCAAAATCTTGACATCCTTCCATTGCGGTCGTAGAGTCGCCGCACCTCCCGTCTTACCGTCCCAGAGCTAGAGATAAAGTCGTACCTCGTGTGAGTTAGCCTCGCTTGTGTTTGCCTTTAATTGAAGAGGAGTCCGACGATGAACTCACTGAAGTTGGAACCCGCACTGTGTTTTACTCTCGCTATCCTGTGTCTTTGTCTCTTCACGCCTGCCGCGATCGCACAGCACATTCGTGGAGCACTGGAAGGCAGAGTGGTTGACCCTAACGGCGCCGTCGTGACGAACGCACAAGTCAAACTACGGAACGTCAGCACGAACGCGGAGATCAATGCCACGACTAATGAAAGCGGCGCCTTCAGCTTTCGAAATCTCGAGCCGGGTGAATACGAGGTCAGCATTGAAGGCAGCGGTTTCCGCACGTTCGTGGCTAAGAACGTGATCGTCAAAGTCGGCAGTGTCACTCCACTCGAAGCTCGTCTCGAGGTAGGCGAAGCGAGCGCAGTGATACAGGTGACGGCTGACACTGACGCCATAGTCGACAACGTTCGTTCCACGGTTGACGGCGTCATCACCACCAGGCAGATCGACAACCTCCCGCTCAACGGCCGGAACTTTCTTGACCTGGCCCAACTAGAGCCCGGCGTGCAAACGCGCGACGGCGGAGACTTCGATCCGACGAAGAATCAGTTTGTCGGCGTTTCCATTGGCGGCCGCGGCGGGCGCGCCACTCGCATTCAGGTAGACGGTGTCGACATCACTGACGAAACCGTCGGCACCACGACAGCTAATCTCTCTAACGAATCGATTCAGGAGTTTCAGGTCAGTCGCTCAGGCCTGGACGTCAGTACAGATCTCACTTCCAGCGGCGCCGTCAACATCGTCACCAGAACCGGCGGCAACGAGATTCATGGCTCGGGCTTCGGGTTCTTTCGTGATTCACGTTTCGCCGCAGACACGCGCCTGGACAAGACCCAACCCACACTTGAAAAACCACCCTTCGATCGACAGATCATCGGCGGACGAGTCGGAGGCTTCGTCATCAGAGACAAGCTTTTCTGGCACGTCGATTATGAGCGCAACAACCAGGATGGACAGCAATTCACATCAGTTCCAGCTTTCCCACAGTTCACCGGAAACTTTGCGGTGCCGCTCGACGAGGATTTATTCGGAGCAAGGCTGGATTGGACCATCAAAGACACGCTGCAAGCTTTCTATCGTTTCAACCACAACGACAACATCGGCGTAACCGGGTTCGGCGGGCTCGTTCTCTCGGCTCTCGCCAACCAGAACAACACCAACAGCCACGTCGCAGGCCTGGATTTTTCCACTTCCCGGTGGACTCACTCGATTCGTTTCAGCTACTTAAACTTCGACAACTTCGTCATCGACGCAAACGAAGCTGCCGGCACGCCGGTCACACTCGATCCGGCCGGAGATCCGATCCTCGTAAACATAATTAACCAGGTGCAGGTTGGTCCAAATCTTCTAGCTCCTCAGGCGACGTTCCAGGACAACAAGCAGGTGAAGTACGACGCCAGCGTCGTTATGGGTAATCACACCTATCGCTTCGGCGCGGCTTACAACCGGATCATCATCGGCGGTTTTGGTAACTTCTTCGACCTAGCGCCACGCATCCGCTCGAACTTCACCACTACCTCCATCGATTTCGCGAACGCAAATGGCGGCGCCGGCGATCCGCTCAACTTTCCGCTCACTTCGATCGCTGTAGGAAACGGGTTGGGCTTTTCGAGTGAAACACCGGCGCATGGATTCCCATTCGGTGGATACAAAAATCATCGCTTCGCCGGCTACGTTCAGGACGTGTGGAAGATCAATCCGCGACTCACAATCAACCTCGGCGTGCGTTACAACTTCGACAGTAACATCGCCAACAACGATCTGCGCCGCACCGACAAACTCGCCGAGTTTGATCCGACGTTAGGTGGCTTCATCAATCGTCCCAGTGATGCGTTTGCGCCGCAGGGAGGTTTCGCGTGGGATCCGTGGGGGAGTGGCCGGACAGTCATTCGCGGCGGCGCGGGAATTTTTTACGACACCAACCTGGTCAACAACCAGTTGTTCGATCGCACGCTCAGCCTGCCGCCGGGAGTAGGTAACGTCGTGCAAGTGCTCTTTGCAGGCGCGCCCGTGCTGACAGATCCGGCAACGGGTAATTGCCTGTTTGATGTGACGCATTTCAACAGCACGCCCGGTAATTGCACCGGCGGCGTCAACCTGATCGGCGCGCCGTTGCGGAATACAATAGCCCCGGCTCAACGAATTCAAAGCGTCTATCAACAAGTGACCGCTAACCTCGCGGCGAACTTTCCGCCCTCAGGCGTGCCGCCGCTCTTCAATCAGATCCTGACGACAAATCTCGGACTCATCTACAACGAATACAAACGACCCTACGGAATGCAATTCAACATCGGAGTGCAGCACGAGATCTATCCCGGCCTCGTGCTCAGTGTCGACTTCATTCGAAATCGCGGCATTCACTTTGGTCAGATAGTCGATCTGAATCGCATCGGCTCCGCCGACACATTGAACGCCGGCGTCGCACGCGACGCCATCGCCATCACCAACGACGCATTCGGTTGTCCGGCCACTTCAACCGCGGCGGCGATCGATTGCGCAATCGCACAGGGTGCTGTCATACAGGACTACGCATTCTTCGGTGTCGATGCGGGGAGCGCACTCGACGGCTTTGCGTTTCAGGGAAACAATCCGAATTTCCGGTCGATGGGTGTGATCACGCCCGTTGGCATAGCTACGTACAACGCATTGACGGTGAATTTGCGAGGCAGGCTGGGTAGTCGCGGACCGTTCAAGAATGTGTTCACCACTGTGAGCTATGCGCTTTCGCGGTTCGAATCCTCGGGCGCCGATCCGGATGTTGGTTCACTCTCTTTGACGGCGAATAACGATGCTCCAACTGAGTTCTTTGGTCCATCGAACATGGATCGGACGCATCAATTGTCCGTCAGTTTCCTGACCGATTTGCCGTGGAACATCCGGCTCAATGCGATTACGCGCGTCGCCTCGCCATTGTCGTCGTCCGTCTTCATTCCTTTCGCGAGTGGCCTCGGCGAGATCTTCTTTACTGATCTTGACGGCGATGGAACGACGCAGGACCGGCTTCCGGGAACGAATCGCGGATCATTTGGCCGCGACGTGGATGTCACGAGGTTGAATGAGTTGATCGGTTCCTTCAACGGTCAACTCGGAAACTTCACGCCGGCGGGACAGGCGTTGATTAACTCGGGATTATTTACAGCAGCTCAGCTGCGCGCGTTGGGAGCGACGATTAATGCTGGTGTCCCGATAAGTCCCGCGCCGGCTGATCAGGTAGGTCTCGATATGTTTAGCAGCACGGATCTCCGTGTTTCCAGGGTCTTTAATATTGGTGAACGGGTAAAGGTTGAGCCGATGTTTGAGGTGTTCAATGTATTCAACGTCGGCAACTATGATCCTCCCGGTAATCGTTTGAATAGCACTCTCAGTGGGGCGACGGGAAGCATCAACGGCACGACACCCGGAAATCGATCAAATCGCTATGGGCTGGGATCGGGATCTTTCGCGCCAGGGCTGCCGCGCGCGTTCCAGTTTGGGGTTCGGGTTAACTTCTGAAAGGAGATGGGCCACAAAAAAGCACAAATCTTTCCAAAACAATTTGTGCTTTTTGTGGCTAAGAAATGCGGGAGTCATCTGCGCAACTAAGCAAAGATATTGGTGCGAGCCAGTTCTTTACACTCGCGTTCGGATCCATCATCGGTGTCGGGTGGGTGGTGGCGTTGAGTGCATGGCTCAACCAGGCGGGGCCACTGGGGGCGGTGATTGGTTTCGTTGGTGGTGGTCTGCTGATCATGCTGATTGGTCTTTGTTATGTCGAGATCAGCACGATGTTTCCGGTGTCGGGCGGTGAGGTGGTCTACACCTATGAGATCTTCGGCACCAGGACTTCCTTCGCGGTCGGCTGGTTATTTGCCCTCGCGTACATCGCGATCGCAGCATTCGAAGCAATCTCCATCGGTTGGATTGCGGGCACGCTCTTCCCGGGTATTCAGGGAAAAACTCTGTACACGAGTGGCGGCAGCGAAGTGCAAGCCGGAACGCTTTTACTGGGTCTTGCCGGAATGGCTTTACTGATCCTCCTCAACTACTGGGGAACAAAATTCGCCGCGGCGTTTCAGGATTTACTTACCTACGCAAAGATTGGTCTGGCAGTCATTTTCATCACCGCAGGCATTGTTTGGGGAAACGCGAATAACCTGGCGCCGTTCTTTCGACAAAGCGAATCAGGTTCGATACTCAGCGGAATCTTTGCCGTGTTCCTGACCGCGCCTTTCTGGTATGGAGGCTTTAACATCATCCCGCAGGTGATGGGCGAGAAGGCTCCGAACACGTCGCTGAAAACTGTTGCACGAACGCTGCTGTTTTCGATAGCTGTTTCCGGTGCGTTCTACTGTTTGATAATTCTCGCCTGTTCCATGTCGCTGCCACGAGAGCAGCTCGCGGCGCTGAATTTACCTGTCGCTGAAGTCTTCACGGCGGCTTACAATTTTCCTACGCTCACGAAGATAGTTTTAGTGACAGCTCTGCTGGGGAATTTCACGGCGTGGAACGGCGTGATCGTTTCCGGTTCACGAATTCTGTTTGGGTTGGGACGAGCGCAAATCATCTGGCATGGATTTGGAAACGTTCATCCGGTCTTTCATTCGCCGGCAACGTCGTTGATCTTCGTGGGGGTTGTGGCGACGTTGGGAGTTTTTCTGGGACGCAGCGCGATCATTCCGATCGTCAACCTGGCGTCTGCTTGTTTTGTGCTGGGTTATCTGCTCATTTGCATCGGTGTTCTCAAACTGCGCCGGACGCGCCCGGAGCTCGAGCGTCCGTACCGTGTGCCCGGAGGAATTGTGACCGCGGTTTTCGCCGTGGCTGGTGCCTTGTTCATGTTGTTTCTGTCGCTTTATCAACCGTACGTAGATGCGAAGGGGTCGTTCCCATTGGAGTGGTCTTTTCTTCTCGGCTGGGGAATCCTCGGAATTGTATTCTGGGTTGTGGCTAAAAAAATTCGCGGCGGTATCACTGAACAGCAACGTCGCAAATTGATCATCGGGCTGAAGCCCGGTGTGAATGAAAGGGAGTTTTTTGGATCAAATCGAGACCAAGGTTAAGCCCACTATACCGGTCGTCGCTGTTGTCGGGACAGGCGTGATTGGACGGAGCTGGGTGCAGGTATTCGCGCGGGCTGGATGTGAAACGCGTCTTTACGATCCGGATGCGGCGCAGATCGATAAAGCGTTGATGTGGTTGGACCAGGAGCTGGACACGCATGGTCGTGCTTTAGTCCGCGCTTATCCGGATCTCGAGGAAGCTCTGGCGGGCGCAGGATACGTCCAGGAGAGTGGTCCCGAGCAGATTGAACTGAAGAAAGCTATTTACGCCAGGCTGGATGACGCAGCGACCCCGGCGACGATCCTCGGCAGTAGTACGTCAGCGCACGACATGTCGGAGATCGCCGCCGGGCTCCCCGGAGCTAATCGTTGTATCGTTGCTCATCCAGTCAATCCGCCGCATCTGATTCCCGTAGTCGAGATCCTGCCGGGCGTGAAAACAGATCCGGACGTAGTCACACGAACACGTGAGTTCATGACCAGCGTTGGTCAAAAGCCGGTCTTGATGAACTACTATGTCCCTGCTTTTCTGCTCAATCGCATGCAGGCGGCACTGCTCAAAGAGGCAATCAGCCTGGTGGAAAGCGGCGTTGCCGACGTCGACTCGGTTGACACAGTGATTCGCGAAGGGCTTGGCCTGCGCTGGGCGCTCATGGGTCCCTTTGGTGTGGCCAACACAAATGCCGACGGCGGCATACGTGAATACTTCACGCGCTACGGCCAGGCTTACAAAGATTGCATGAACGAACTCGGCCCGACACCTTCGTTCGATCCGGAAATGATCGAACGCCTGGGACAGGGAACCGACGCGATGACAGGCAACGCGTCGCTGCAAGAGATTTGCGAGTGGCGCGAGCGGCTAATTCGAAAGATTCGCAACCTCAAAGCAGAAGACCCACATCCGTCTTGAGAATCAATCATGGCTGATCATACGTGGCGCTACACCGACGCCTACCAATCAATGCAAAAGATCCGCGACGGACTACCGCCGTTGATTATCTGTGTTGCCTGCAATGGCGGCGTGCAGGGAAAGGAATCAAACGAAAACATTCCTGAGACGGCGGATGAGATTGCCGATTCGGTTTATGACGCTTACAAAGCCGGCGCTTCGATGGTCCACATTCATGCGCGCGATCCGGAGACCATCACGCTTTCCGCTCGCAGGCCAGAGGTGTGGCATGAAGTCAATAAGAAGGTCAGGGAGCGTTGTCCTGACATTGTCATCAACAATACGACCGGGGCTGGGCCAGGCGTGACGATGGAGGAAAGGCTGTCATGTCTCGACGCGAACCCTGAAGTAGCGTCACTGAATCTAACGCCGGACATGAGCAAGTTCATTTTGAAGGAGCGTAAACCGCCTTTGCGCAATCCGCGTCCGGCGATGGAGATTGACGAGTGTCTGCCGTTTACGTATGGGCTCATCACGAGTATTGCTGAGGCGATGAAAGCGCGTGGCATCAAGCCGGAGATCGAAACGTATCACACCGGCGGCGCGTGGGTTATTCGTCATCTCATCGAGGCAAATTTACTGGAGAAGCCTTACTGGATTCAGACGGTAATGGGATATCAGACGGCAAGTTTCCCGACTGTTGATAACGTGCTGCATCTGCTGCGTGAACTGCCTGAAGACAGTCTTTGGCTCTGTTCGGCCATTGGGCCATTTCAGTTGCCGCTGACGACTCTGGCCACCCTGATGGGCGGCCACGCGCGCGTTGGGTTGGAAGACAATATTTACTACCGGCGTGGTGAGAAAGCGAAGAGCAACGCGCAACTGGTCGAGCGAACCGTGCGCATTGCCCATGAACTGAATCGAGAAGTCGCGACCCCGAGCCAGACTCGCGCGATGCTCGGCCTCTCACAGACGCCGACATCGTACCGCTAAATCCCTCCACAGATTACGCAGATTCAAGGTGTGAAATCTGCGTAATCTGTGGACAAACTTTGAGGCAACATGCGAACACTCATATTCTTGTTTGTTCTCCTGGCGTTCAGCGCACCGGTTTTCGGGCAAACCCCTTCACCAACGCCGCCACGTCGTTATCCGCGACCGACACCAAAATACAAGGTGCGAGTTGAGAAGAGTGTGATGGTGCCGATGAGTGACGGCGTCAAGCTGGCGACGGATCTATATTTCCCCGAAGGCGCCGGCGACAAACTACCCGTCGTCCTGATCCGCACGCCTTACGACAAAAACGCGTGGCGGCCGGACCGTTCTCCCGCATACATCTTCGCCGGACAGGGCTACATCGTCGCCGTGCAGGACGTGCGCGGCAAATTTGAGTCGGAAGGCAACTACATCGTCTCTGCCGCCGACGCAAAAGACGGCTTCGACATGGTCAACTGGTCCACCGTTCAACCATGGTCCAACGGCAAAGTCGGAACCTACGGCTGCTCCTATCTCGGTGAAAATCAAATGGAGATGGCGCGGCTGCGTAATCCCAATCACGCGGCCATGATCCCACAGGCAGCCGGCGGCGCGCGCAACTACTTTGCGTGTTACCTCAATGGCGCTTTTGAACTCTCCGGTTGTCTAGGCTGGTTCAGAGGCAGTGGCAGCAAACTTCCTCGCCAGGGATCTACCGCCCCACCCGCGCTCCCCGAGATTGACTATCGCCGCATCTGGCGCACCCTTCCTTTGCTCGACATGATGAACAAAGCGTCCGGCCCGCCAACTGACTGGGAAGGTTTCGTCAGTCATGAGCCGAACGATCCGTGGTGGGACCAGTTTGGCTATGTCAAAGACACCGACCGCTTCAACGTTCCCGCGCTGCACATCAATTCCTGGTACGACTTCGGAGTCGCCGATACGCTCAAGCTCTTCAACCAGCTACGCAATAACAGTGACACACCGCGCGCGCGGGACAACCAGTTCGTCATTATTTCTCCCACCGTGCATTGCTCATCCGAAGCCGCATCGGCGAATACGATGGTGGGCGAACGAAGCGTCGGCGATGCGCAGTTTGATTTCTTCGGAACCTACCTGAAGTGGTTTGACTACTGGCTTAAAGGCATTGACAACGGCGTCACCAAAATGCCGAAGGTGCAAATCTACGTCATGGGCCGAAACAAGTGGCGCGAGGAAAACGAATGGCCACTCGCCCGCACGCAATTTACAAAGTATTACTTTCACAGCGACGGTCACGCGAATAGCCGCTTTGGAACCGGTTCGCTCAGCACCGTCAAGCCCGGCAAAGAATCTCCCGACGTTTATGTGTATGACCCGAAGACTCCAACTCCCTCGGTCGGTGGCCCACTGTGCTGTACCGGCACCGCGGATGCGCCCAGCGGAGTTTTCGATCAATCTGATGTAGAGACTCGTCACGACGTGCTCGTTTACAGCACACCCGTGCTCAAGCAAGGAATTGAAGTTACTGGTCCATTAGAAGTCGTGTTGTATGTCTCGTCGTCAGCTCCCGATACTGACTTCACCGCCAAGCTTGTAGATGTTTACCCGGACGGCACTGCGTTCAACGTGCAGGAGAGCATCCTGCGGGCGCGTTATCGCGAGGGGTTTCACAAGAAGGTGTGGATGAAGCAGGGAGAAGTGTACGAAGTCAGGATCGATCTTCAGGCGACGAGCAATTATTTTGCTCCGGGACATCGCATTCGGCTCGAGATCTCGAGTAGTAACTTTCCACGCTTCGACCGGAACCTCAATACTGGTGGAAAGAACTACGACGAGACGGAGTGGAAGGTCGCGACCAACACGATCCATCACTCCAGCGTTTATCCGTCGCACATAGTCCTGCCCGTGATCCCATGAAACAACCGCTCTGGAAACCATCTGACGAACGGATGAAAGACGCAAACCTGACGCGCTTCATCCGCTTCGTCAACGAGAGGGAGGGACGAGCACTCAGTACCTTTGACGAACTCTACCGATGGTCGGTTGAGGACATCCCGGGGTTTTGGGCGGCGCTGTGGGAATTCTGTGAGGTGAAGGCGTCGCGTAGATACGAAACCGTTGTCGATCGTCTGGATAAAATGCCCGGTGCACGTTGGTTCATGGGTGCAGAGCTTAACTTTGCTGAGAACTTGCTTCGCTACAAGGATGAACGGACGGCGTTGATCTTCAGGAACGAAGAGCAAGCGACACGACGAGTGTCGTATGCCGAGTTGCATACCGGAGTCGCGCGATTGGCGAGATCGTTGAGAAATATCGGCGTACGTAGAGGCGATCGCGTCGTCGGGTTTATGCCGAACATTCCGGAAACTGTTGTCGCGATGCTCGCTGCGACGAGCATCGGTGCGGTGTGGTCGTCGTGTTCACCTGATTTCGGAACCAGGGGAGTGGTGGATCGGTTCGGGCAGATCGAGCCTAAGGTGTTGTTCACAGCCGATGGCGGATGCTTTCGCGGAAAGAGGTTTGATTGTTTAGAGCGAGTGGCTGCAATCGTGCAGGAACTGCCGTCGGTCGAGCAGGTCGTTGTAGTGCCGTATATGTCAGTGAGTCCGCGCATTGCGCAGATTCCGAAGGCTGTCTTGTATGAAGAGTTTATTGATCATGCGCTTGATGTTGAGCTCGAGTTTGAGCAAGTTCCCTTCGAACATCCCGTTTACATCATGTACTCATCCGGCACCACCGGCCTGCCTAAATGTATTGTTCAGAGCACGGGTGGCGTATTGCTTAAACACCTGAAGGAGCTGGTCCTGCATACTGATCTCAAACGCGATGACGTGATCTTCTACTTCACGACCTGCGGCTGGATGATGTGGAACTGGCTGGTGAGTTCGCTGGCTGTCGGCGCGGCTATGGTCCTCTACGATGGTTCTCCGTTTCATCCTGATGCTGGTGCGTTGTGGCGACTGGCTCAGGATGAACAGATCAATATCTTCGGTGTCAGTGCGCGCTATTTAGCGGCTGTTGAAAAAGAGCGCGTGAGTCCGAAAGAGACTTACGATCTCGGCAGGCTGCGCACGATCCTCTCAACGGGATCACCGTTGTCTGTTGAAAGCTTTCACTACGTTTACCGCGAAGTTAAAGACGACGTGCAGCTCTCGTCTATTTCCGGAGGCACCGATTTGAATGGTTGTTTTGCCGGGGGGAATCCGCTCTTGCCGGTGTATGCAGGGGAACTGCAGTGTCGCGGGTTGGGAATGAACGTTAAAGCGTTCGACTCGGAAGGCCGATCCGTGATCGATCAAAAGGGAGAACTGGTTTGCACGTCTCCATTTCCGTCGATGCCGATCTGTTTCTGGAACGATCCGGGTGATAAGAAATACCTCGACGCTTATTTCCGGAGATTTCCGAATGTGTGGACTCACGGCGATTACGTCGAGATCACGAGCCGCGGCGGAGTCATCATCTACGGCCGTTCTGATGCGACGTTGAATCCAGGTGGCGTGCGAATCGGGACGGCGGATATTTATTCGCAGGTAGAGAGTCTGCCTGAGATCGCAGACAGTCTCGCAGTGGGACAAAACTGGGAGAACGACGTGCGGATTGTTCTTTTCGTTAAACTCGCCGAAGACGTTCGTCTTACTGATGATCTGAAGGAAAGAATCCGGGAGACGATCCGAAGAAACACAACTCCTCGTCACGTCCCGGCGAAGATCATCGAAGTCGAAGACATCCCCTACACAATCAGCATGAAGAAGGTTGAGTTGGCAGTCAGGAACGTGATCCACGGCGAACCCGTTCTCAACGCCGACGCCCTGATCAATCCCGAGTCGTTGGAGCTGTATAAAAATCTGCGAGAGCTACAAACTTGAGCCACGGATTTTCACGGATGAACACAGATCAAATCCGTGTTCATCCGTGAAAATCCGTGGCCCATCTACGAGGGTAAAAATGTCGCATCCAATAGAACTGATCTCTAACGCCGTCGATCTTTTGCGGGACGAGCTGATTGGTTTTTGTCAGAGCTTCGTTCAGATTCCCAGTCTGCCGGGTGAGGAACAGAAGGCGCAGATGTTTGTAGCGTCGAAGTTGCGGGAGCTGAATCTCGAGGTAGATGTCGTGCGGTCGGTTTTTGATGAGTTAAAGGACCACCCGGCGTTCTGCGACGATGGGATCTCCTTTGATGAACGCATCAACGTTTTTGGCCGGTGGCATGGCAATGGAGAAGGACGCGGGGGGCGCTCGCTGATCCTCAACGGCCACTGCGACGTAGTGCCGGTAGGCAAGCTCGAGCTGTGGGACGACTCGCCCTGGAGCGGCAGTATTAAGGACGGCAAGTTGTACGGGCGTGGCTCCTGCGACATGAAATCCGGTCTCGCCGCCGGAATATTTGCAGTCAAGGCATTACAGAACCTCGGCTTCAGTCCGCTACGAGACGTGCTCATTGAAAGCGTCATCGGCGAAGAGAGCGGTGGTGTCGGTACGCTCACCTCAATCGTGAAGGGCTACCGTGCAGACGCCGCCATCATCATGGAACCGACGCGGTTGGTGATGTGCCCGGTACAAGCCGGCGCGTTGACCTTTCGCCTCAAGGTCCCCGGCCAGGCGATCCACGCGAGCATGAAGCGGTCCGGCGTGAGCGCGATCGAAAAGTTTTATTCCATTCTTGCTGCCGCCAACGAACTGGAGCGGCGGCGTCACGAGAGCTATCACAATCCGCTGTATCCCGATCCGTTGGGAGTTGCGCCGATCTGCTTCGGCACTGTTCACGGCGGCGAATGGCATTCGACCGTGCCCAACGAAGTGATCGTTGAAGGACGATACGGAGTGTTGCCCGGTGAGTCTGTGGAAACAGCCAGGAAAGTTTTTGCGGAGACGATACAGAGCGTGGCGGCGAACGATCCGTGGTTGAGAGAGAACCAGCCGGTGCTGGAATGGTTTGAAGGTCAGTTTGAATCCGGCGAAACGGACGTGAGCGATCCGATTGTCGGGCTTTTGAGTAGCAGTCACGAGGATGTCGTTGGGAAGGCGCCGGGATTTCAGGGCGTTCCGTACGGTTCCGATCTCCGGCTTTTTACTAATCACGGAAAAATACCGGCGATACTGTATGGACCAGGCGATGTTGCTCACGCGCATAGCGTCAACGAGTTTGTCCCGCTTGATGAAGTGATCGCCTGTGCGAAGGTGTTGGCACTGACAATTTATCGGACGTGTGGGGGCGGGCTGTGAGTTCCGGTTGCCAGTCGATGGTGGGAAGAATCGAGCGCGTGCTGGTGAAACGTGTGAGGGATGCCTTCATCAGTCCTGAAAAATTGTCCGCTGAGTGGGAAGGGCTCAACTATTCCGGGTGTCCGGACTACGACAAGGCCCTTATCGAATTCGAACGCTTTATCGACTTGCTGAAAGGCTTCGTACCGGAGATTCATTACCTGCCGCGAAATGATCGCGTCAGTGTTGACTCGATCTATGTGCACGACTCCGTGATCATCACTAAGCGCGGAGCAATCTTGTGCAACATGACACGGGAGCAACGGCGCGCAGAACCGGCGGCGATGGAGGCGTTTCTTCCTGGACTCGGAATTCCGATTCTGGGAGCGATCAGTGGCGAAGGACGACTGGAGTGTGGCGACGTCGTTTGGATTGATGAACGCACGCTGGCGGTGGGCAGAGGCAGCCGGAGTAACGCTGAAGGCATTCGGCAACTGCAAGCACTTCTGACAGATCTCGTTGATGAGTTGATCGTCGTCGATTTGCCGCCGCAGGTCTTCCACCTGATGGGCATCATCAGTTTGATCGATCACAACCTGGCCGTCATTAACTCAAAGATGCTGCCCGGACCGTTTCGCCAGTGGCTCACAGCCCGAGGATTCAAGCTACTGGAGATCCCGTCCTCAGAGTCAAGAACGCTGGCTTGCAACATTCTGACCCTCGCCCCGCGCCAGTGCATTCTCCTGGCCGGCAATCCCGAAACGGAGAGAATGTTGAAAGACGAAGGCGTCGAGGTTTGGACGTACGCTGGAGAAGAGATCTCCTTGAAAGGCACTGGTGGCCCAGCTTGCCTTACGCGGCCACTGCTTCGTGAATAGCAACTCGTTATCCGCAGATTACACAGATTTTATTAAATCAATCTGTGTAATCTGTGGATAGAAAAGTGAAGATGACAAAACTACGCTCACTAAAAAGACTACTCGCCGGCTTGCTCATCATGTCGGCTATGCCCTGCAACACTCCGGCACAAACATGGGACGTCACCAAGCCTCGCGGTCAGACGCGAGAGATCGATTTCACGACGAACGAAGGCACATGGATGTCAGTTGATCTGTCACACGATGGCCAGTGGATCGTCTTCGATTTGTTGGCGCACATTTATCGGGTGCCGGCAAAAGGCGGGCAGGCGGAGTCGCTTACGCAGAACAGCGGCATTGCCGTTAACTATCATCCACGCTTTTCACCCGATGGGAAGTTGATCGCGTTCATTTCGGATCGTGGTGGGCAAAACAACTTGTGGATCATGAACGCGGATGGGTCGAGCCCCAAACCTGTTTTCACCGACCTTTCCGTATGCGTTTCAGAGCCATCATGGACAGCGGACGGCAGCGCGATCGTCGTGCGGCGGCAGAGTGCACTGGGTGGCTGTCATCGCGGCAATGCAGCTTCCGTAGGCTTGTGGAAGTACGCGCTTGACGGATCGAGTCCGGTGGAACTCGTGGGCCGTAATCAACCCGGAGCAGGTTGGCCCTTCGCTTCACCCGACGGTAAATATCTTTACTTTCATTACCTGGTGTGTCCCGCATATCCAGCGGGCAGGAATGATCTGCTGAAGGGATGTGTGCAGATTCGGAAGCTCGATCTGCAAACGAAGCAGGTCACTGATGTCACCAGGGGAGAGATCTATTCTTCGCAGTGGAACCGCGGCTCGAACGGAGGCGCGATAGCACCGGTGCCTTCACCTGACGGTCGTTGGCTTGCGTTCGCCCGCCGTATCCCTGACGGAACGATCTCTTACAAAGGTCACAAGTATGGGCCACGAAATGCCCTGTGGCTGCGCGACCTGCATACAGGCGCCGAACGCATCCTGATGGATCCGATCGAGACTGACCTGGCGCACGGATTCCCGTACGCCATGCACCTGCTGCCGACTTATAGCTGGGCGCGAGACAGCCGGTCGATCGTGATTTCGCAGGGCGGCAAAATCCGGCGCGTGTACCTGGAAGATGGACGAGTCGAGACGATCCCTTTCACCGCGCGGGTTCGACGCACCATCTCGCAGATGGCTTACGCACCATTAAGTATCTCTGATGGTCCGTTTGAAGCTCGGTTCCTGCGCTGGATGACGGCCGCGCCCGATGGACTCAAGGCGGTCTTTCAAGCCGCAGGCAAACTCTGGATTAGTGGTCCACCCAGCAGCACTCCGCGCCGGTTGACTCCGTCATCGTTTGCTCAACTGGAGCTTTCGCCTGCATGGTCACCTGACGGGCGTTGGATAGCGTTCACTACGTGGGACGGCAAAGAAAGAGGACACGTATGGAAAGTCTCTGCCGAAGGAGGTGAGCCGCAACGTCTCACTCGCGAAGCAGGTGAGTATGTGAATCCGGTGTGGAGTCTCGACGGTAAACAGATCATCGTAACGCGAGGTGACGGAGCGACGGCGCGGGGACACTTCTGGGCCGAGATACAGCGATTCGAGTTAGTCCGGCTTCCCGGCACCGGCGGAGACGTGACTCCTGTTATCACGGTCAATGACGACGGGCGAGGGCAGATAGTGCGGGCTTCTCTCGACCTTGAGCATCGTGTCTACTTTGTTGAATCAGTACGAGGGGCGGGTGGTGGTGTACAACTCAAGTCAGTCAAACTCGACGGAAGTGATCCGCGGATACACACCGGCTTTCAATTCGCGGATGAGATCGCCGTATCGCCTGATGGCAAGTGGGTGGCGTTCACCGAGAGTGACAATGTGTATCTCATGCGTCTTCCGCAGAGCGCTGCAGCAGACCCGCCGCCGCGCGTAGATAAGTCGAATCCAGGCTCCGGGGTGAAACAGTTAAGCCTCGAAGGCGGGCTGTTTCCCCACTGGGTAAACGCGGAAATTCTGGAGTTCACCAGTGGTAATCGCTACTTCACTCATGAGGTCAACTCCGGCAAGACCGACTCAACCGTTGTTCGTTTAACTGTTCCACGCCCGACTCCTAAAGGTAAGCTCGCGTTTACGGGGGCTCGAATTCTGACGATGGATAATCGCAGGGTTATTGAGTCGGGTACGATCGTCGTGACGGGGAGTCGTATTTCGTGTGTTGGCAAGTGTGATACAAGCGGCGCCGATCGCATCATCAACGCCCGCGGTAAAACGATCATTCCCGGACTCATCGACACGCACGCGCATCATCACACCTTTCACCGCGGCATCATTCCGTTTCGCAATTTCGAGACAGCGATCTATCTCGCGTACGGTGTCACCACCACCATCGACCCGGCGGCCTGGTCGCAAAACGTGTTTCCGGAGGCGGAGGCCATCGAGGCCGGATTTGCTATTGGGCCAAGAACCTTCAGCACGGGAGACGTGTTTCACGCAGGCAGTGGCCCGCAACACAATGATCTAACCAGCTATGAAGTAGCCGAACGTGAAGTGAATCGCCGTGCGTCGTGGGGTGCGATCTCCCTAAAGGACTTCCTCGAACCCAGACGCGAGCAGCGCCAGTGGATCACCGAGGCGGCGCGAAAGCGGGGTGTGATGGTGACTGGTGAAGGTGGCTCACTCGAACACGATCTCAGCATGGTCATGGACGGGCAGACTGGTTGGGAGCACGATCTCACTTACGTCCCCATTTATAGCGATGCCGCAAAATTCTTCGGCCAATCCAAAGCTGTTTATTCGATAACGCTCATGACGGATGGTCCTGGTCCATTAAACGAAGAATATTTCTGGCAGGCGAGCGATGTCTGGAAAGATCCGAAGCAGCGAAGTTGGCTCCCCTGGTGGTGGCTGGTCCCGCACACTCGCACCAGACTGCTACGACCCTTCACCGATTACACCTTCCCGATCCTCGCGCAAGGCCTGGCGGATATCGTTGCGGAAGGTGGATACGGCGGCATGGGCGCCCACGGCGATCAGCACGGTCTCGGTTCGCACTGGGAGATCGAAATGCTCGCCTCGGCGCTCGGCCCGATGGGCGCACTTGAAGTCTCGACATTGCACGGCGCCCACTTCATCGGCGCTTCAAAAGATCTCGGCTCCATCACCGTCGGGAAGTTGGCCGATCTCGTAGTGCTCAACTCCAATCCTCTCGACAGGATCCGCAACACCGCCGATATCAAATACGTCATGAAAGCCGGAGTTCTATACGACGCCGCCACCTTGGACCAACTCTGGCCCGAGCAAAAACCCTTCGGCGAACACTACTGGCTTCATCCAGGTGCGTCGACAATGGACGATCGCTCGACTGACTACTGGGATCGACCGCGCTGAACGACCTGCTAGAGGGCCTGACTCATGAAAGTTTTTGCATGCATCAGTTGCTTGCTGTTACTAATCGTGCCGTCCACATTGAGCCAAAGCAAGATCCCGCAGTTCAAAGACTATCCGCAAGAAGGTGAG
>DASVGE010000032.1:0-15311 GCA_036379695.1 Pyrinomonadaceae bacterium
ATATGTCCGATAGAAAGACCAAAGCGGTGCCAAGGCACCGCACTCCAAGGAGGGGCTTGATTCCTGGTGGGTCAACTTTGGACTAGCGTACGAATGATTCCTTCGAGAGTCGCCGGTTCAAAAGGCGTGGAGACGTATTCATCGCAACCGGCGGCCAATGCCTGTTCGCGAAACTGGTCGGCGCCGTAGGCGGAGACGGCGACAATCGGCACTGAATTGAGTGATTTGAGATCCCGGATGCGGCGCGTGGCAGACAGCCCATCGAGCTGCGGCATCTGCATGTCCATGATGATCAGGTCAGGCGACTCCGTCTCCGCCTGGTCGATCGCTTCCAGTCCATTCTCCGCCTCGACCACGCGGAAACCCCTGCGCTCGAGCCACGTGCGCAACAACAGTCGTGTGTCATCGAAATCGTCAACTACCAGGATGGTTCGCGGGGTATCGGTCGCCGTGCTCATAACAATCCAGAGGTTCGCGGGGGACCGGGGATTGGCGTAAGCCTAGCAGAAACCCTGGATTTGGGGAATATCAGATTGGCAGTGCTTTTGCGATGCGTTGGCGCGCCGCAACCGTGCCCGCCCCAATCGTGTTGTTCACGGTTGCTTCGATTCGCTGGATTGCGCCGGCGCAGAATACCTGCGTCATATCTACATAAGACAGCGGGGCGCCGGATTTTCGTGTGCGCAGGATCGCGCTCTCCATCGCGTACGTATCAATGATGACGTCTGCGATTCCCATCATAATCATCTGTTGTTCTGACAATGCCAGTTTATTCATTTGTGCCGCGAGGCGAAGACAAGTCAGGGCCGTGTTTTTTGCCTTCCGCAAGAGTGTTTGTTCATGCCTGAGCGGTCCGTCGTCTGCGGTTAAAGACGGGCATTCGCCGGTCGCTGACTTCATTAGCCGGCTGGAGATTAGCAGGCGATTGATCTCGTTAGTGCCTTCGAAAATGCGGTTGATGCGCGAGTCGCGATACGCGCGCTCCGCGGGATAATCCGCCGTGTAACCATAGCCGCCATAGATCTGGACCATCTCGTCGGCGACGTAGTTGCAGTATTCCGAGAGTGCGACTTTTACGATCGAACATTCGGCGGCATACTCTTCCATCTGCTTGAGCTCCAAATCATTCGCGCTGGCTCCGATCATTCCGAGAGTTCGATACACCATCGACTCTCCCACCCAGGCGCGAATCGCCATCTCAGCCAACTTCGTTCTGATTGCTCCGAACGAGGAGATCGGCTTGCCGAATTGTTTTCTCTGATTTGCGTAGCGCGTGGCCTGAGAGAGCATCAACTTCATCGCGCCGGCGCACATCGCGCCCAGCTTGCAGCGTCCGAGGTTCAGAATTCCGAAGGCGATCTTGTGGCCCATGCCGACTTCGCCAAGCAGGTTATCGCGCGGCACTGTCGCGTCAGTGAGCACCAGCGACGTTGTGCTCGAACCCTTGATGCCCATCTTCCGTTCCTCGACGCCGCGGGTGACGCCTGCCTGCTCTTCGACGATGAAGGCCGTAAACTTGCGGCCATCAACTTTGGCAAAGACGATGAAGATACCGGCCAGCCCGCCATTGGTGACGAAGACCTTCTCGCCGTTGAGAATGTAGTGCGTGCCGTCTTCGCTAAGCCGCGCAGTTGTTCGCGCCGCGAGAGCGTCTGATCCTGACCCGGCTTCCGTCAGTGCGTAAGCTGTGATCAATTCACCTGATGCAATGCGCGGCAGATACTTTCGTTTCGCCGCCTGGGTGCCAAAGTGAATAATGGGCAACAAGCCGATTCCGGTCTGCGCGCCAAGCGTCGTCGCAAACGATGCGGAACGGCCCAGGTTTTCTGCGATCAGAGCGCCGCTTGTGTGGTCCAAACCGAGTCCGCCGTACTCCGCGGGAATGTTAGCGCCGATGAGTCCGAGATTGCCGGCCTGATTGACGAGGTCTCGCGCGAGTTGCCAGTCGTGTTGTTCGAGTCGATCAATGTGAGGGGTGACTTCGTTGTCGACGAAGTGTCGCGTGGTCTCGGCGATCATCCGGTGCTCTTCCGTGAAGTCTTCCGGAGTGAACGTCTCCTCCGCGGCGCACTGGTTTGTTAAGAATGCGCCGCTTTTGATCACTTGTTGTTCGACTAAGACTGCCAACTTCGTTCCTTTATGGAAGCCACCGGGGACCGATCAGCCAGAAGTAGACGAAGATCCCGAGCGCCAATCCGGACGCCATACTTCCAAGAGAGAGCCACCAGTGGTCCTTCGGAATTCTTCGGATCAACCAGATCCAGGCCAGCACAAGAATCGTCAGACCGGCGACGATCAGCAGGAGCACCGGAATGCCGGTCAAGACCGCCAGATGTGCTTCGTCTGTACCGGCCCTGACAGGTTTACCCGAGAGCACTACCGGTATGGTTGGAAGCCCGGAAAGGAATCGCACCGGAGCGAAGATGCCTAATGCGATGAGCAGTGGATGCGGGCTTTTCCTTGCTGCGAACACGCAAGCAAACGTCACCGCGCATGTGAGAAGGATTCCGGCAGCAGTAGCGAGGCCCACTTTCCACAGCGGTAACATTGAAGCGGCGGCGTCGACGTTTCCGCGATAGACCAGTTGCCAGAACGTTTTCTCGACGGAGTGGGTGGCGGAACTGTAGTGGAGCGCAACGCCCTGAAAGCCTAAGGCCCGGTAAGCCAGAAAATGACCCAGCTCGTGCAGCAACACGGCAAGCGGGACGGCGATAACTGAAGCGCCAATCCACCTCGCTGCAAGTCGCCATGTTGAAGTTGTTGGAAGACTATGGCTGATGGTTGCAACACTGCTCATGGTAATTGTCTCCCTTCTGTGTTCAAACTTTCGGTGAGGTGCTCGGCCAGACTCTCGAGAGTCGGACGTTCCCACAACACTGCCGTATCCAGCTCGACGCCCAGTTCTTCCTCGAGTTGGACTGAAAGAGTCACGGCGCTAATTGAATCCAACCCATAGCTCGAAATCGGTCGACGAGGATCGAGTTCCTCCGCCGGCACTTCCAGCCAGTCAGCAAACTTCAGTGTCAGCCAGGAAAGAACTTCTGCCGGTTCTAGTTGCTTGTTTGCCATTGTTTCTGTCACGAGTCCCATCCCGTGGTTGGACCAGACTTAGCCTGCGAAGCAGGAAAGGGTTTTAGCCTGCGAAACAGGCAAAGGTTTTAGCCTGCGAAGCAGGCGTTTGCATAAAGCCTGGGGCGCAAGCCCCAGGATCGTGGTTGATTTTTGGCGACGAGCCCGCGAAGCGGGCGACAGCCCCACGGCTCAGCAAATGTGAATCGAACACGCAATCGCCCGTTTCACGGGCTTGCGCCCTTATTTTTTTACGCTTCCTAGGGCTTACGCCCTGGGATCGTGGTTGATTTTTGGCGACGAGCCCGCGAAGCGGGCGACAGCCCCACGGCTCAGCAAATGTGAATCGAACACGCAATCGCCCGTTTCACGGGCTTGCGCCCTTATTTTTTTACGCTTCCTAGGGCTTACGCCCTAGGCTTTATGCTTACGCCTGCTTCGCAGGCTAAGAACAACGCTTGCTTCGCAGGCTAAGAACAACGCCTGCTTCGCAGGCTAAGAACGCTGACGCTGCCTCGCAGGTCAGGGCTTTTGGCCGGCTTCGATCTTCCCGACGTCGACGGTCGTCTTGAAGATTTTGTAATCGCTGTACTTGCGTGAACGGCTGAGCGATGTTTTCCAGAACACGTCTTCTCTCCCGTAAGAGTTGTAGCTGCTTACACTCGGGGCCCACGTGCCGTTGGGCAGGCGAGTGAGTTCAAACAACAGCGCCGCATTGTCGTCTGGAGTAGTGCTCGATTCATTGAGCTCTCGCGAGGGGGTTGCCTCCAGCCGCGCGATGACTTTGTCGGCGGCATCGATCCAGATTCTGCCGCCGAGTTGCGACATTGCACGCCCGTAGTCTTCAACTCCTTCCGCGTAGGGCACATTGGTCTTGTCGTAGACGTAGCCCGGGCGTGGCCGGAAGCGCAAAACGAATGTTTCCCGGCCCGCGAAGCTCACGCGTTGCGGTGCATAGAAGTCGTGCGACACCAGAAAGTCGGTCGGGTTAATAAACCAGATCGTCCGCGAAAGCCCGCCGCGCTTTTCTACCTTGATTCCGTAAGACGAGAACCGAGGCTTGTATGGCGTGGTGACTTGATGGGCGGACGCTTGTTGCTCGAGCTTCTGTGTTTCTTTTACCGCCTGGTCCCGTTCACGCGCGATCTTCTCGGTGCTGAAGGCGACACCGTTTTCGCCGACTTGTACGTAGATCCACCTTCTCCAGTTGCCGACGTTGGTTGGATAAACTTCAAAGACTTTCGACTGTTCGCGCTTGACTCGACCTTGTTTGTCGATCACGTAATCAATGTCAGTCACGTGGAAAGTTGAGTTATAAAGCCGCCCGGTCATTTGCGTCGTGCGCACGCCACATTCATCGATCAATTTCTTAATGTCGTCGTCGGTCCAGGTCTGCTGCACGGGTAACAAAGTGCCCGCGAGTAGAATGAGTGTCAGCAGGAAGTATTTCATCATCTCGCCAGATCAAGAGAAAGCGTTTTCTGCAAAACTGTTCCTCAGGAAATCTGCGCGACAAGCTGCGCGCATAATCTTGCCACTCGAAGTCTTGGGAATAGTGTTGGGCTTAAACAGGACGACGGAGTAAGGTTTGATGGCCCGATCTTCAGCCAGCGCCTGCCGGATTGCGCACTTGATTTCGACAATCTTTTCCGGCGGTGTTTGCCTTTTAACTTCCTGAAAGACCACCAACTGTTCCCGCCCGGTCACCTCAACAGAAAAGGCCGCTCCGCAGTCGCGGCGCAGCAATGGATGACTCGCTGCTACAGTCGCTTCGATATCCTGCGGATAATGATTCTTGCCGTGCAGGATGATCAGTTCTTTCAAACGTCCGGTGATGTAGAGTTCTCCAGCCGCGAGATAGCCCAGGTCTCCCGTTCTGAGAAAAGGACCGGCACCGGTATCGCGCAAATACGCCTGGAAAACTTCACGCGTCTCACCGGGTCGTTTCCAATAACCTTTTGCGACGTGTGGTCCGGCAATCCAGATCTCGCCTTCAGTTCCGTCCGGGCAGCGCCGGTGAGTTGTTGGATCGACAATGAGCACGCGTTCGCTCTCGCATGATTGCCCGCAACTGACCACTGAACGCAGCGATGAAAACGGTTCGGACCCAACGCGGCTTGAAACCAAAAGCGTGGCCTCCGCCAGTCCGTAACACGGATAGAAACTCTCCCTTCGAAAACCCGCTTTGCCAAACTTCTCAGTAAACCTTTTCATCGTGTCCGCTTTGACTGGTTCGGATCCGTTGAACGCGAGTTTCCAACTACTCAAATTAAGCTCTGCCACGGCTTCGTCCTTAACGCGCTCAACACAAAGGTCGTAAGCAAAATTCGGAGCGCCACTGATCGAGGCTCGATATTTCGAAATGGTGCGCAGCCATTGAACCGGTCTTCTGATGAAGTCCAACGGCGCCATCAGCAGTACAAACATCCCCGCATAGATCGCCTGCTGCACGATGCCGACTAAACCCATATCGTGAAAATGCGGTAGCCATGAGACCACCACGCTCTGTTCGCCGGTCCGAAAAGCCGACTGGATCATCCGCTGATTGCACATTACGTTGCCGTGCGAGATCACGACTCCTTTTGGAGAGGAGGTGGACCCGGAGGTGTACTGAATGTACGCCACCTCTTCTGGCCCGCAGTGTGGTAGCGCGCCTTCCATTTCAGGAACTTCGTCGGCAGCCAGCAATTTCAACTTCGAGAGCCATTTCTCATTGTTGGATTGACGAAGGGAAGTTAATGACTCGGTCGAGGCTGCGAGTATGAATTCCGCTTCGGCGTCGTTCACGATGAACCGAAGTCGATCGTGTTGCCGTGTCGAAAGCAGGGATGAACAACCCGGAACGGCAACCGCCCCGGCATACAGACACCCGAAAAAGCTCGCCACAAACTCTAATCCTGGCGGATGTGGCAGCAACACCCGTTTGCCACTGGCGCCAAGAGCAGTCAGGTAGCTCGCGATGGTCCTGGCTTTTAGATCCAGCTCCGCGAAAGTGTATGACGCACCTTCGCGCTCGCCTCTCTCCTGGAACACGAAAACACGCTGGTGCGGCGTCACTTCAGCACGCCGGCGCAGAACGTCGACAATCGTTTCACCGCTGATATTCAACCGCCTCATGCGGAGCCTCGTTGAATCGGGTCAGTACCGTAACGCGGTAGCGTCGGGTCGGTGTTTCCGCATTACTACTGCAGAACATATTTGCGCAGCATCAACCCGACGCTACCGCGTTACGGTACTGACCCGATTTTCACAGGCATGCCCCCTTTCCGAAACTTTTGGTTCAACACCTGGACCAGAAACTTAAGCGCGCTCCAGATACCTTGAACGAGTCCATACGCGAATATCGACAACCCGACGAGCACCGCCGTCCGCCAGAGAACTTCAAAAAACGTAGTGAACAGTTTGATCGCGTCGAACGGTTTTTCCTGCGCCACCTGCCAGATGGCCAGCAGGCGTGTGGGGTAGGCAGGAAGCAGGTAAAGGATCGAGATCTGAATCATGATTACGCACAGGTAGAAGAAGAACGCGGTGGAAAGCACGGTATAAATTGCCAGCGTCACTCGCGCGCGCGGCTTGAGTGTCTGTAGCGGAGCATGTTCAGTACGATTCACCCCGAACAACTTGAGAACGTAATGCTTGATGAGCTTCATCGACTGTTGTCTCAGGTTGTAAATCCCAAACAGATCAGCCACGAGCCAGTAACCGTCCATCCGCAGAAACGGGTTCATCGTCCGAAACATGATCAGATCGTTAAAAAGAAAGAAGTAGATCAGGACCGGTGAGCCATTTATGAAGAACAGACCAAGCAGCAGCATTTGAAATACTGACTGAAAATAGATGCCGGCGACGTCGATCATCGCGCGGCGCTGACGCGACAACTTCCAGGCTTCGGAGACGTCCGTGTAAAGCACCGGATAATAGAGGTACATGCCAAAACCGATCTCCGTTTGCTTGCAACCATAGGAGACAAGCGCCGAGGCATGACCCGTTTCATGAATAAAGGCGCCCAACAAACTGAGCAGCATCACAGCCGAAAATGTTGAGCCACCGAAATGCGTCCCGTGCGTGGGATGGTTCGGGAAGATCCATAGATAAAAGAGCAGGTGCGACAGGATGAAGAGCGCCAACCAAAGCAACACCACTCGTTTGTCGAATGCCCAGCCGAACAACTTCGCTACCGGATAAACGACGTGTTGCGGGAACAACCGTACTTTCCCGAAGATGTAAGTAGTACGTTTCGAGCTGATCTCCGGTAGAAACGCAGGCGTGTTGAGATCGACCAGCAGGCTTTTAGGCAGGAGAAAACTCCGGATCAGATTTTCGACCTTCTCGAGCGAATACTTGCCGGGGTTTAGTTTGTCGTAAGCGGCAAAGACCTCCGCCACGTCCCTCCGCCCGTCAAACATTTTCAGCAACTCCAGCAAATCCGCAGGCATGGCAAACCTGATAGTCGAATCGTTCTGCGCTGGAACTTCGCAAAGGACCATCGCTCGATCTGAGGCTGCATCAAGCGGGTAGATATAAAGCGCTTCATTGAAAGAGTAAGCCATGTGCGTAACTCTCTCTTCCGGAGTTGCAGGGCTTTCCAGGTGAAGCCGCTTCCGGCCGCAAGAGGATCCACCGGAAAGCCTGCACCAATCGACCCGAGCCTAGACCTCGGGTATGCAAGGTTCGTTGGGCGACGGATTGCAGCCCGAATCAATGGGGACACAACCGGTATTGACTGGCCCGCAGGTCGTGTTTGTGGGCGTACAATCACAGTTGCCATCGCACCAGGCTTCAAATTCGAGTCGCTGTTCGAGTTCCGTAATGGAGAACTCTTCCAGTAGCCCGAACTGACTTAGTTCTTTTTCAGTCATAGCTACCCTCCTGCGAGGTTGAGTGAGCACTCGGGAGCCCCTGGATGCACGAGTGCCGGGGTTGAAGGATCCGCTTTGTGTGGGTGATCCAAACAAAGCGGTTGTTGTGGACGCTGAGCTACTCTTCAGCTTCCGGTGTTGCGAGGTTCAGCGCGCAGCAATCAGACCTGACTGCTGCAAGTAAGCCAAAAGTAAACAGATCTTTTCTTCCCAGGCGGGATCGCTGTTGCTTCTGTTGATCCAGGTCAGGTCGAGCCCGGACGGTGACGAAAGGGTGGCCAGCACGTCCTCTTGCCCGGCCCACTTTGGATTCTGAAATCCCTTGAGCGTTTTAAGGTCCACCCACATCACACCGTCTTTGGTCGGCAGTTGCGCCACGCGGCGTCGATTCACGTTGAACCTCTGGCCGTCGCGCAGCAGCCTGGAAATCGTTTGCGGATCGGCGTTGCTCAACTCACTCCTGCTCGGGTCAACGTCGTCAGCGCGCCGCCATCTGTGCAGCGCGGACCAGCCTTCCCACTGTTCCGGATAACGATGGAGATACGACTCCAGCAGCGCATAAAGCGATTGCATCGACGCCTGGACAAACTCTTCGTTTTCAGAACGTTTCAGACCCGGAGGAGGAATGATCGGTTCACTGAAAACGAGTTGTCCGCTCGAGTCGTCGTCTCTCAGCGCCATCACCGGGAGGATTGGCGTTCGCAGCGCTGCCGCCAGCCGTGCTGCTCCATTCTTCACGGCGATGCTGTGGCCAAGAAAGTTGATCGTGCTCCTGGACGTGTCGCCCCATGGACCATCCGCTCCAGTATTACCCTCGACGCAGAACCCGAGAATTTCGCGCCGCTTCAGCGCGTTCACTAATTCAACCGTGCAACGGGGATCTTCTGCGTTGACCGTCTTGAGGAGCCAGATGTTCTTAGCTTGGGTCGGTGCTGCGGGAACCGGAGGTGTTCCCGTGCTACAAGGGCACAATGAATCGAAGGCCGATTGCATCACTTCGTGGGTAGGCTGATTAACTACCTCGGAGATGGGAAACCCGAGCAACGCGATTTCGATCGGAACATAGCGAATGGCGCCAAAGCGGAAACTACAGATTATCAAACCTCTTCCGTGGCTCAGCAGTGAGCGGATCAGTGCCGCGTCCCAGCCCTTGAGACGCAGCAGGCTTTGCTCGATCGCTCCCTGGCCCGACTTGATCGACGCCAACAGATTCGACAGGTGAAAATAGTATTCGCATTCATTCCACAGCTTCGTCTTGATGCACTTGATAGCGAGCGAATGAACCTCCTCGGTTGTCAGTTTTTCGCCAAAAACGGAGAGGAGGTTCAAGTAAGTCGGGTTGTAATGTCGCTGATGAGATCTGAGGATTACGTCGTCAGTCAACTGGTCGAGCCACTCACGAAACTGAGCGAATGGTTCGACCTTCGTCGAGACGTCTTTTTCGAAATCTTTGAGCAGGGTGCGGAAGTAGTGCAGACGTCGATCTTCCGCAACCTCGACCATAGGATCCCGAACTAGTTCTACACGTGTAGACATGTTCGCATTCTCAATCCATGCAGTTGACCCTGATCTCCTGCGACTTGTATTTCGCGGTCTCCATGGTCAACAACAGTTCACTGCGAACGTTCGCTTTAGGTGTTGCTGCGCATGGACTTTGGTTGTGCTCGATACGGATCAGCGGGCATGAGATTCCCTGACAGGTCGGCAGGATGGCGCACTTCTGACAGCCGGTGTCAGTCTCAAAAGCCGGCTCAACCCAAAGAGCGTAGTTGTCGGCATTGAGGATCATGTCGCCGTTGGGTTTCAGGTAGCCGACGATGTTGTGGTCCTGTTTATCCAGCGCGATGGTACACTTCATCAGCTTGCCGTCGGCGCCGACGATGAAGTTGTATGGCCGTGCTGCGTAGCAGACGTTTTTGCCAAGGCTATTCATGTCGCGCAAAGTTCCCGCCGGTTGGAAGCCCTTGTCCTTGGCTGATTTGCGTAGTCGTTCTTTCACGATCTTCACTTCATCTTTGCCACAGACTTCGAGGTCTTTGTCGTTTGGTCCGCCCCATTTGCCGACGCCATGAAAAGCGACAGCGAAGCGGTGGTCACCGGAAAACTCCTTTTCCAAAAGCACCAATAGTTCTTCGAGGTACGGATGGTTTTGACGGTCGTAGTTCACCCGGATGCGAACGCGGAACATTTCCGGTCTCTTCTTGAGTTCGATTAGATTGGAAACAATCGTGTCGAAGGTGCCGCTACCATCTCTGGCTGGTCTCTTTTGATCATGCTGCTCGCGCATGCCGTCGATCGTGATCTGGTAATTGGTCACTTTCCACGCCAACAGCTTCTCGGCAACGTCCGGTGTCATCAGATAACCATTCGTCGTAATGTGACTGAAATAGCCGATCGAATGTTTCTCAGCGATCTCCGTGAAAAACGGGCCGAGCTCCTCCATGGCCTCGAAGCCGTAAAGTGGTTCACCACCGAACCATCCAACCGTCAACTGCTGCAAACGTGAGGCTCGCTTTTCAACCATATTCTTTATGCCTTCACGAACAGAAGGCTGCATCGTTCCTCTTGCGAAATCCTCGTAGCAGTAGTTGCAACGGAAGTTACAGTCTTCGGAGGCGAGCAGGATTAGTTCGAGGATGTCCTGGCGATAGTGCGTCTGGCCGAAGCCGAGTTGGACCTTGCGATACTCGTTGGTCCCTTTGGGCACCATGAAGCCACGGTCTGAGAGATACTTGACAACGCCTTTCGGTTCCCCCGTATAACCCTCTTTCAACAGGGCTTGCACGCCTTGCCGTTGCTCTGGGTTGAAGACACTGATGGCGCCGGTGTAACTGTTCCACAGAATGTAGCTGCCGTCTTCGGCGGTGGTCCTAAGGTTGTATTTGGAAGACTCCCATTGCAGCTTTGTGGCTAAAGGTTTGATTTGGACCAGATCGAGCGGTGCAGTTTCAAGCGAGTCGAGCGGGGACACTTTTTTTATGTCTATTTCGGCTGGCATAGAACTCTCCTTGCGTCGACGGGGTTAGAGGCGGGAGTCGGGTAACCAGTCGATCGCCTTGTTGACGTGAATCAACTGTGGATCGCGCGAGTGCTTCGCGACCTATGTTACCCAGCGCGCTGCCGCGTTGGGCTCTGTTTCTCTGGGCTTTTGGGGCGTGTTTGAGTTAGCGCGCGGGAAAGTACACCATATTTGGAATTAGTACTGTACGGACCCGTACAAAGCGGAAAGGTGGGTTTGCGATGGACGACAACACGCTTTCAAAGTCTTTTTGGCGGTGGGATTAGTTTCCAGGTTATGTCGACACTTTCAGTCGATACCAGTCTCTCGACACGGAACAACGCATAGTGATCGTTATCTCTATCTCGTACGTGAACCAGATACATATGGCCCACTATCGCTCTCACAGGTTCTTCCTGCTCCGGCTCTTCGTATGCCGGTAGTCTCGGGATGTGAAATTGCTGGTCCCATTTGAATTTTCCCAGGTCTTTTATTCGTCCACGATCATCCACCACCATCGTGACATCAAATGCATCGTCCAAAACGCTATTACGAAAAAGGATGTCCCAGTTGTTACGGCAGAGCTTTTGAACCTCAGGCCCGTTACCGCCAAACTTGAAGCTGAAGGCAGCGTTAACATAGTTGTCTACACCGTCCTCGACTGTCCGTCTTAGCAATCTGCCGGTTTTGATCTCGTCGTCGGTTGGGGTTTGTGCAGTTATCAGAACGCCGTTCCCCAGGACGATCGCGATTAGAAACAAATAAGTGAGTTGAGTCTTCATTGCTTCTCCCTTCGACGGACAGCAGCGTAGACTACGCCCCATCTAAATGTCCTCAAAGAGATCCCTCAAAGTTATTAGATTTTGCGTGTGAGGTAGGTTTGAAGTGGGGGAGACGTCTGTCAGCGACCCGCAGCGCGACTCAGGAGTGCTGGTTTTGCTGAGGCTATTGATTTTTCAGTTTCTTCGACGATGTGTCTCGCCATTGCCAGGTTGCTTAACACCTGTTCGAATGGAGCCGATTGCGATTGCTGTTGAAGCCAAACTACTTCATAGCCGGGCAGTGCCTTGACGGCATTAACCGTTTTCCCTGTTGTCCTGGTGGAACAAATAATGACGTCGCAGCCGAGACTAACAAAGTGATCTAAACTTCCCTGATTCGCTCCGGCACTCTCAACGCCCATTTTCACGCCGTTGATACTCAACACAACGCTGACTTCTGCTTTGGTCCTACGTTCGTGCTCGACTCCCGCGTCTGGATATTTCGCGCGCAGTAATTCATCGGCAGTCCTAATCGTCTGGCTCTTCCCAACGTTTCGTCTGCCCCTTAATGCAAATACCTTTTTCAAGACTTCTCCCTTATAGCGGCTGGAATTGGTACCCGCGGCAGGGGTCGAACCTGCGACCTTTCGCTCCGGAGGCGAACGCTCTAATCCACTGAGCTACGCGGGCCTAAACAAAATGGCATGTTTCAAAGAGACGAACCAGGAGTGTCCCCCTTTTTGTCCCCCTTTTTTAACCCTTTTTGTCCCCCTCGTCAAATATCGTGCCGCTGCGGATAATGGGCCAGATTGGCGCGATTGATTAACCGCTTTAATAAAGGGAAGAATCTGAAAGCTGGTACTTTTGTTATTACGATTTCTGTGGGGTCGGTGAAACGGTTTCTCGCAATCTTCCTTTCAGCAGCTATATTTGGTCGACGAATCAACCCCTTGCCAAAAAGCTAATGCCACAACGGCGAGCATTGTGAGAAATGCCAGGCAGAGGGACTCTAATGGCCCGTCCGCTATTCGATGTTTTTGACTTCCGTTGACTGCCATACTACTCAGTGGCATAGCCATAATGCATGGGTAACAGATGATGTTGTCTGGTTTGAATTTGAATCCAAGATCTTTTCCAAACGAATCAGTGCATTGCCGGCTGAGGTCTTGATTAACATTCGATCTCAGCTTGTCCAAAATCCTCAGCGTGGCGATATTGTGAAGGAGACTCATGGCGTTCGAAAGGCACAAGTGGCTGACGCAGGCTCATTGCCAGGCAAGAGCGGTAGCTACCGATATTTGTATCTCTACCTCGAACACGCCGGCAGAATTCATTTGTTGTATCTATTCAGCAAAGGTGACCAAGCCGAGTTATCACCGGATCAAACGCGCATCATTGGCGCGCTGAGCCAGCAGATTAGAAGGGAAAGTGAGTCATGAAGACAGGAAAGACTCGGAAAGTGCAGACAAATAAAACGAACTATATGAGTGACGAGGCATTTGCCGATCTCAAGAACGCTATGGAAGATGCACTTGCCTTTGAGCGTGGCAAAGGTCGCGATTTAAAAGTAACGCGAATTCAAGCTCCACGTCCGCCTAAGGCAAGGTCACCCCAGGATATTGCTCAGATACGACAAAAACTCAATTGCTCTCGCAACGCGCCATTCAATCAACGCGCGCAAAGCATCAGAGAGTGTACGTCGGCGGTGAGATTGTTGTATTCCACTTAACGGAACAGGGTTCAGCATATATGTCTTCGATCAATTCGAAGACTACGAGCAGGCGATATACGAGAATTTTCAAACAGAGTGAGACTCAGCGTCATGACGAACCTGACGAATGCTCCAACGATAGTACAAAAGTACGTTTTAGTCTTTGATTTCTGTTCCTCAACCTCGATTCTGGAGGATCTGATTCGCTCCGAAAACCAACAGTACTGGCAGGAGCTTCTGATGGAAGTGAAAAACTTTCTCACGAAGGAAGAAGAACGCGGAAAGTTTACGATTTATAAATTCATCGGTGATGGATGGATTCTGCTATTTGATGCCAACTTCCCACCACGCGACTTGTTTTTGTTCATGAGAAGTCTATGTGAACGATATAATGAATTGTTCAACGCGATGGTTAGACCGAATCTTGCCTCACACATTCATACTCTAGGGATTACGTTTGGTTTGGATAGGGGCAGCTTAAGTCGATTCGATATGGATGGGCAGGTGGAATATATTGGAAGATTTATCAATGTGGCTGCGCGTCTGCAAGGAGCTATAAAGAGCGAGGACGATAATCCAGGCGGCAAGGTATTAATGCCAAAACATCTCTATGCTTCTGTAAAGCAGGACATATCACAAGAATTTGAAACGCGAAGGGTGGTTGTTAGGTTAAGTAACGTCGCAGGAGCTGAGAAATATCGAGGTGTCTTGTTAACTGTGACCGATGTATCAAATGCAAGGCCGGAACCTGAATTACGTTGGGAAGATCCACCGAATGTTCTAGACAAAACAACGATGTTGGTGAGAACACCCGCCCTCGTTGATAGCACCTTTGTAATTGAATTCCACATTGATGATGACTATGGGCATGACCGCAATTGGTTCGGCGTTCGGCTACGCGGTCGGGGTGCTGCATCAGACATTTTCGACGGCTGTTTGGTGTATCTACGAAGCAACGGCAATTTAGACGTGCGGACTATTAACCAACAGCGCATCGTCGAGGCGGAAATACCGCAAGCAATCCGAAAAAGTGATTTCGTGAAAATGAGAATCTCACTTATTGACGATAATATTTCAGTTTGGATAAACGAGGATCTGGTAATCCCTCCGACTAGTGTGCCAGTCATTCGGTCGGGGAACGTCTACTTACATGCGTGGGGTTGTAAAGTGACAATAACATCTGCTCATCTGTTCGAGGAAATGATCTAACCTAATATCTTTTCGATCTCAGATCACAAGGTGCAGGGACGCACTTTTCCTACGTTTGATTCGGTCGAACGTGAGATGAAATGGAAGGTCGAAGTCGAGACAAGGTGATCAGCAAAAACCACGCGATCGCCCACGAGTATTAAATGTCGCTGACTGGCAAGCAATCCGAGGAGTTGCATAAGGCCATCCTAGTTGCCTTTCCATCCAAGGGCGATCTGGCACGGATTGTTAAGCATAAGTTAGGCCAGAATCTGGAGGAAATTGCTACGGACGGCAACCTCTCAACTGTTGTGTTCACTCTCATTGTATGGCTTGAGTCTCGAAATTTGGTCGAAAACTTCGTCGTAGGCGCTCGTGAGGATAATCCTGGTAATGAAGATCTACGAATCTTTGCGGATAACTACCGTTCTGATTTAGGGATTAGTAATCCACGCTTTGCAGATAGTGAAACCTTCGAGGCGGCCTTCGAACGCGAAACTCGGCGAGCGCGACGCCAAATCAAACGTACTATTCCAGGCCTTAAAACTCCAGTCCCGCGCATTGAAATCGAGTGGCTGGAGGAGCAGTGATCAGCGACAATTAGAACTCCCGCCAACGACAATTAGATTTCCCGTTCTTTGACAACTTAAGGGACTATCGCCGCGCTTTCGGATTGCAGTTCGGAAAGAGAGCGTTTTGAAAGGGAGGCGATGGTCACGGACCAA
>DASVGE010000033.1:0-5628 GCA_036379695.1 Pyrinomonadaceae bacterium
TTGCCCCCGCTGGTCCTAGAGCGGGGGCAAGCCCCTCTTCCTGACTTGTTCTTTTTAACTTAAGTGAAATACATGAGTGCATATGTGCCGCAGGTGGTGCCGACGCGGAGGCCGCTGGCGTTTTGGGCTGTTAGTGCGGCGGTAGTGACGATTCTAGTGGCGCTGGTGGTGGTGGCGCCGCTGCTGGCGGCGGGTGGGTATGGTGATTTGGCCCAGGTGATTTACCGGGCGTTTCACGTGTTATGTCATCAGCGTCCGGACCGGTCTTATTTTATTGACGGACACCAGCTCGCGGTCTGTTCGCGTTGCACCGGAGTGTATGCCGGTTTCGCATTTACCCTGTTGCTGTATCCGCTGATCCGCTCGCTAAGGACCACGACCACTCCACCTCGCAGTTGGTTGCTGCTGTCCGCTATGCCACTGGCAATCGATTTCAGCCTGACGTTTTTCGGGATTTGGGAGAACACACACACCTCGCGCCTGCTCACTGGGGCGCTGCTCGGAAGCGTTGCCGTGTTCTACGTCGTGCCGGGGTTGATGGACCTGAGTTTACGGCCGTTACAAGCCTCCAACCCGCAGCCCGCAACTTTCACCCTTGCATCGCCCGAACGCATCGCCTCCGCTCCGAGCGACTACAGCGCGCCCGAGCGCCGCATTTAATACTCTGTTCGCCTTTGTGGTAGTCTAACGCGAATGATTTTGCAGTCCCCAGCTCCGACCCCCTGGCCTAGCCCGATCGGGCCAACGCCATACGAAGTCTTTGAACGCTATTTCAACGACGGAGTCTACAAAACCTGGGGAAATATCAGCCCTCTTTACCAGCTCGACACCTTCGATTACGTAATCCTAATCGTCTATTTCTCGATTCTCGCAACCCTGGCTGTCTACGGTTCTTACCGCATCAAGCAAGTCATCGACTTCTGGCGCTATCGCAATTTCGTACCAAAGCCGAGCGCCAGATTTTCCGAAGCCGAGCTGCCGCGCATCACCGTTCAGTTACCACTCTTCAACGAGCTCTACGTCGTGGATCGTTTGCTGAAAGCCGTTACTGCAATCGACTACCCGCGCGAAAAGCTCGAGATCCAGGTGCTCGACGACTCAACTGATGAAACAGTGCGCGTCGCGGAAGCCGTAGTCGCGAAGTATGCCGAGCAAGGGTTCGATATCCATTACATTCATCGCGACGATCGCACCGGATTCAAAGCCGGCGCGCTCGAGAACGGCAACAAGTCAGCCAAAGGCGAACTGCTCGCCATCTTCGACGCCGACTTCGTGCCCAAGCCCGACTGCCTGCGCAAGCTCGTCGACTTCTTTACCGATCCGATGGTGGGCTGCGCGCAAATGCGCTGGTCACACATCAACGGCGACTACAACCTGCTGACACGTTTGCAGACGATCATGCTCGACGGCCATTTCGTCGTCGAACAGACCACGCGCAATCGCACCGGCGGCTTTTTCAACTTCAACGGCACGGCCGGCATCTGGCGTCGCCAGGCGATCGAGATGAGCGGTGGCTGGCAGCACGACACGTTGACGGAAGATACCGACCTGAGTTTCCGCGCGCAGTTGATGGGTTGGAAGTTTGTTTACCTGCTCGACGAAGAAGCGCCCGCGGAGATTCCGGTCGAGATCAACGCCTTCAAAGCGCAGCAGCGACGTTGGGCCAAGGGCGTGATGCAGGTTGGACTGAAGCTTTACCCGCGCATCTGGCTGGCTCCGCTTCCGTTACGCGTGAAGCTGGAGATGTTCTTTCGTTTGACGGGAAACATCAGTTACCCGCTGATGATCCTCGCGAGTTTTTTACAGTTTCCGTTGCTGCTGGTGCGTTACAACCAACCGTTGTATCACCTGATGGTGTTTGACCTTCCGCTCTTATTCTTTTCTTCGATCTCGGTGGTGTTGTTTTACGGTTCGGCAGTTTGGTATCTCGACGAGAAACGCGCGCCGCGGTTGTTGCACTTGCCACTCGTGATGGGCCTCGGCATCGGCCTCGCGTTCTCCAACGCGCGCGCGGTTCTGGAAGCGCTGCTGGGCGTCAAGTCAGAGTTTGTGCGCACGCCAAAATACAAAGTCGAAGAAACTACCGACGCCACCTGGAAACGAAAGAAGTACAAACGCAAGCGCGGACTCCTGCCGCTGCTCGAACTCAGTTTCGCTATTTACTTTCTGCTCGCGATTGTCTATTCCGCCCGACTTCACATGTGGGGAACCATTCCCTTCCTGCTGCTGTTCTTCTTTGGGTTTGGTTACATGGGCCTCATGAGTCTGCTGCAGACTGCGAGTGGAAAGCGTTTTGCCGCCCTGTGGCGCCCCTTGAAAACCTAAGCCAGCCACAGATTACACAGATTCCTGCGTAATCGGCGAAATCTGCGTAATCTCTGGTTAAGAAAAGAAGGAAGTTTATGTTTAGAGTCCCCTTGCTTCTTGCACTCGTTCTCTTTGTCTCTTTAACCACCGTCGCTCAATCACAAGCAAACACCGGAAACATCGAAGGCCGCGTCACCGATCCTAACGGTGCTTCAGTCACAAACGTCGCCGTTACCGCTACGAATCTGGCCACCGGCCTGCAGAAAAGTGCACAGACAAACGATGAAGGCGTTTACCGAATCGTCTTCCTCCCACCGGGCGCGTACAAAGTCGAGACCAGCAGCGCGCAGGGATTTGTGCCGGCAACTTTCACCAACGTGATCGTGACGGTCGGCGGTCAGACGCCACTCGATATTCAGCTCGCGGTTGGCAATGCGACGGTAGCGATGGTCGACGTTTCTGCTGAAGGACAAGTGGTGGAAACGACTCGCACGTCGATCTCGTCAGTCGTCAATGAACGCGCGATTCAAAACCTGCCGGTCAACGGTCGCAACTTCCTCGACTTCGCTACACTGACGCCCAGCGTCGTTCGCGATCCGACACGACAGGGAGACCTCGCCGTTGGCGGTCAAAAGGGCACGCTCAACAGTCTTCAGGTTGACGGTGCTGACAACAACAACACGTTCTTCGGCCAGTCGTTCGGCCGCACCGGCACGCGCCCGCCTTACCAGTTTTCAGAAGAATCCGTGCAGGAGTTTCAGGTGAATCAGAACGGGTTCTCGGCGGAGTTTGGCCGTGCGGGCGGTGCCGTAATCAACGTCGTCACCAAATCCGGAACCAACGATTGGCACGGCAGCGCCTTCGAGTTCTTCCGCGACGAAGCACTGAATTCCAATACGCCGATATTGACCGCGCGCGGCGCGAAGCGTCCGAAGTCGCAAATCAACCAGTTTGGCGGCACGATTGGTGGTCCAATCAAGAAAGACCGCGCGTTCTTCTTCTTCGCTTACGACGGGCAGCGCTCAAACATTCCGAACGTCGTCGATCCGCCGAACTTCCTCGCGCAGCCGGCGAACGTTCGCAACCTGCTTTTGCCGTTCCTGGACACTTACCAGATCGGGCGCGATCAGGACGTCTACATGGCCAAGACAGACATCCGGTTGAACAACGCAAACCAGCTCGTGCTGCGCTTCAATCAGCAGAACTTCACCGGGAACAATAATGAGAACGCTGGTCCACTCAGCGTCGAAGAACATTCGGGCAACAGCGTGGCGCGAACTACGACGTTCTCCGGCTCGCTGATCTCGACGTTGACGCCGGTGCTGATCAACGAGTTTCGTTTCCAGTACGGACGCGACCGCGAGCCTGGCGAGGCAAACACTGACGTCACCGAAGCGCGCATTCAAACTGGCGGTGGTTTTCTGCAGTTGGGCAGAAACAATTTCAGCCCGCGCGAAACGACGATTAAACGCGTGCAGTTGATCGACGTCGTCAGTTATACGCATGGCAATCACAGTCTGAAATTCGGCGCTGATCTGAATTTCGATCGCGTTTTCAATTTCTTCCCGGGGTTGTTCAGCGGGCAGTTCACGTTCAACTCGTACGCACTGTTTGCCTCGAACACGCCGGCGTCGTTTACACAGAACTTCGCGGGTGCGGGAACTACCGGGGGGACCACGAATCCCGACCTGGATGAGTATGGATTTTTTATTCAGGACGACTGGCGCGTGACTCCGAAGTTCACTTTGAATCTGGGACTCCGTTACGACTTGCAAGAGCTCGCCGATCCGACGGTGAACAACCCGAGCGCGGCGCTGGCGGCGAATGGATTGAACACGACAACGCCCGTTCGCGATCGCAATAACTTTGGACCACGCTTCGGATTTAGTTATGCGTTTGACGAGAAGACGGTGCTGCGCGGCGGTTACGGAATTTTCTTTGGACGCACACCGGCGATCATGCTCGGCACGGCGCACTCGCAAAACGGAATACAGGTGACGGGTGTGAGTTTGACGTGCACCACTACCGTTTCGAATCCGTGTCCGACGTATCCGAACATCTTCAGCGCGGCCCCGTCGGCTGGAGGCGTGAATCCGAGTCTTTACCTGTTTGCGCGCGATTATGCGCAGCCTTACGTGCAGCAGGGACGTGTCGGTATTGAACGTGAGCTGTTCGCGAATACGAGTTTGTCAGTCAGTTATCTTTACTTCCGCGGTGTTCATCTCAGTCGCACGCGCGACATCAATCTCGGTGCGCCGGTACCGACCACCGTCACGGATCCTGCGGGTCAGAATTTCACGGTGCTGCGGCATCCGACGGTGCGGCCGATTCCGGGGTTTGCGCGAATCAGCTTGTTTGAGAGCACGGCTGACTCGCGTTACAACGCGCTTGCGATGGAATTGAAGCGACGCTTCACGCGCGGGTTCCAGTTCATCGCGGCTTATACGTTCTCCGACACGAGCGACAATCGACCGGATCAGACGATGGTCGTTGTCGGCGCGGACGATGCGAAGGGACTGCAAAACAATCTCGATATAAGGTCTGACTGGGGCCGCAGCGATCTCGACATTCGGAATCGCTTCGTACTGAGTCCTGTCTATGAAATTGGCCTGGTCCAGAAGGACAACACGTTTGCGAAGCACCTGCTGAGCAATTGGACGTTTTCGGGAATCATCACCCTGCAATCGGGCTTCGCGTATTCGGCCCTGATCGCCGGCGACGCGAATCGTGACGGCAACCCGAGCACCGATCGCGTCCCGGGCACCAAACGCAATGCTTTCACTTCACCCAGGATTTACGTCTTCGACACACGCGTCACGAAAGCCTTCAAATTCGGCGAAAACTACAGCCTGAGTCTCCTCGCCGAAGCCTTCAACCTCTTCAACCGCTCCAACATCGCCACCGTCAACACCGGCCGCTACGGCATCGCAAGTAACTCGGCCCTGGTCCTAACAAACCCCGCCCCCGCCACACCATTTGGCGGGCCCAGAACATTCCTCGGCGAACGCCAGATCCAGTTAGGCATGAGATTTAAATTCTAGCGGAATGGGGATCGCGCTTCGCGGGACGTAGCGCCGAGCCCGCGAAGCGGGCGGAAGCATAAAGCCTGGGGCGCAAGCCCCAGGTAGACCATCAAAAATAAGATTCGAGCCCGCGAAGCGGGCGACAGAGGATGGGGTTCCGTCAGTTCATCGGTTGAACGCTGTCGCCCGCTTCGCGGGCTCAGCGTCCTTTTTTATGGGCTTTCCTGGGGCTTGCGCCCCAGGCTTTATGCTGTCGCCCGCTTCGCGGGCTCAGCGTCCTTTTTTATGGGCTTTCCTG
>DASVGE010000034.1:0-5984 GCA_036379695.1 Pyrinomonadaceae bacterium
GCTGGGGGTGAAGGTTTCCATGGCTTTTGACATTTCGTCAACGCTTTTCTCATCCTCGCCGATGAAGATGAATACAAGGGCGTAGCCGTTTGCGATCTTGGAAAAGAAGGTTTGGACCGCATGCACCCCATTGTTTTCCAAAGCGAAGCTGTCACGGAAAAACTCTGACCCGCCGACGCGGTATTCAACCGGTTCCTTGAGCAGTGCTTGAGCTCCGGTCTTCAATAACACGGTCCGAAGATTGAGCAGATAATCCTTGCCACTTTTGATCCCGGGCGCGTGATCTACTCTTTCCGCTATGACGAGGATGGCGGGATTGAAGGCAACGCCGGGCGTCCCTACTGGATGTCGAAACACGGTAAGCAGGTGGTAAGTGTTCTTTAGCGCAACCTCAGCGTTGGGTTTGGACAACGCACCCGTCTCCGCCATTTTTTCCTTACCGAGTTCTCTAATGCGTTCATTCGTTGCCTCGCCGTGAACGGTCCACTCTTTCGGGTACTTGAAACTGAAACCGAAACCAAAGTTTATGTAGGTACCGTCCTTGGTGGTGGCGCCTTCATCGACGGTTTGCGCATTTGCGTAGAAGCAAAGCAGCAGAATAAGTGAAATTGAAAAGGGAATACGTTTCATGGGGTAGATAGTAGGAAGCTGGTTGACCGGCTCACGCTGTTCACGCCATCACTCACCGTCACCTTCAACTCAAACTTCCCTGGCTGAAACTTATCGAGCGGGAACGCACTCGCATATTTAATTTGACCGCGTTCGTCAGGCGGTGGAAGCTCGCCTGATGTCTTCCCCACCGGACGATTGTTCTGAAGGATCTCCAACGTAACCTGCATCGGTTTGGTCGCACCTTTTGCCGGCCACGCGGTGAAGAAGTAAGCGAGCTGTTTCGCCGTTTTGGGATCGATCTGTTCGCCGAGATTCGGATAGACGAGCAACTCACCAAAGCGCAGCGGTTGATCGCGTTTCTGCTCCTCGGGTGTCAGACGCTCTGCTCTTTTCAATACTGCGACGCTGCTGAGTCGCGGCTTGGTTTCATCACTGGTTCCGATCTGCAAAGGCGTGGCGCTGACGTTGACGCCGCCGGTTGAAGCATCGTACGCGATCAGTTGCACGCGGTATTTGCCGGGCGGCAGCTGTGCTTCACGATAGAAAAGGACGTTTCCTTTCTTCGCCTTGTCGAGATCCTGAATGGCGCCGTTCAAGGTGTAATGGTGGCTTAGCTTTTGAACGATCTGGTCGGCTTCGTCGCGCACCAGCGCCACGATCGTAAAATCCGTGCTGTAGTTTTTGTTGTCGTTGCTGGGTGTAAACTTGAATGCGGCCAGCGGAGCTTCGCCGAGAATCAACGTCAATCCGTTGTTACCCGGCGCGGGATAACTGAGCGCGGTGCTATTCAGTAAGTTGGGCGCTGAGCTACCTTTCGAATTCCTCGCGGCTGCGATCGCCGGTACTTCGTAGTCGAGCATCGGCAGTTGACCGGAAGATTCGACCGCGTAGTAGCCCTGGCGCGACTGGACCTCAACATTCGACCGCGCCACTTTCACACTGATGCGCCGGAAACGACCGTCGTACTCCTTGTTCTGCGGCACGTAGGTGAGGAAGTAATAGCCGTTCATATCGTCGTCAATGCGACGAAGCCCTGCAGTTAGATCGTTGGTGTCGTGAATCAGAAACCCACCTGTTTGATCCGACAGCGATCCGAGGCCGCTGCGCGGATCAAAACGCATGAGATCTTCGTTGCGCTCGAGCGCTCTCGTGTAAGGCCCGTTGCTGCCACGATCGTTGCCACGAGCCTGTTGCGCCATTCCCGCGGCGGTAATTGAGTTGAGCTCTTTGGCGGCTTCGAGAGTTCCGCTGCTGATGCGGAGGCCCGCGGCGTCAATTGAATAGATACTGACGTTAGCGCGATTCGCAGCATTGATTACGGCGGGAAACTTTAGCATCACGGACGGCGGCAACTTCAAACCTTCCGAAAAGAAGATGATCGTTTTTCGTCCGGGCAGGTTCTGCATCGGGCTGATCACGGCGAGTAGACTGTTGATGGTCGCGAAACCTTCCTGGTCACGTTCGAGGCGCTCGTAGTGATCCAGCATCCGGGTCTGCATCTCGAGCAACTGTTGTTGAACGGCCGCCTGACCGATATCTGCTGCCGCCGCTGCCGCACCCGAACTATTTTGAGCAGCGCCGGCCGCAGCCGCAGCCGTTGCCCCGGATGAGATTTGCTGATCGAGCAGAATGCCTCGGTCTGTGTTCTCCCGCATCCTTCCGGCGCCCGAAGCATAGGTCGAGGTAGCGGTTCCGGTAGCGCGCTCGACGGCGTCCTTTATTAATTGCGAGTCGTCGGTGAAGTTTTGGAGAGTGCGCAGCGATTGATCGATTCCGAAGACGCCAGTGAAAGCTCCAACGGCCATGCCTTCCTGTGCGTAGGCGAACCCGGCTTTGCGTGCGAGCGACCGAGCTTCCGGTGAGAGTCGATCGAAGACGAGCGCCGTTACTGTCGGCGTAGACCGTCTTGCAGGCGCGGGCGCCGTCGTCGCTCCGGTTGGGGAGGGGTTGTCCTTTGTTTCCGGAGTGGCCGTGCCGGATTCCCTGGAAACGAAGCGAAACGACTCGACCTTCTGAGGAACGCCGTCTTCCAAAACCTCAAAATCCGTCGCTTTGAGGTCTTTGATCTGGCGTCCTTTTTTGTCTTTGACGACGATGTCCAGCCTTACCTCATTGCTGCGCACACGAATCACGTCGTCGTCCTGTTGGCCGTACACCAGGGCAGGCGAAAAACTGGTGCAAATAATCAGTACAAGGCTCAGTAAGGGCTTCATTTTTTGCCCTTGAGTATGCCACAGTTTTGGTTGATCTGTGGCATACTTTTCCGACATGGCAAGAGGCATTTTTCTAGTCCTTGTACTTATATCAGGAGCAGTGTTTGCCGGACCGGTCGCGGCACAGGATTCTGCCGTAGAACGCGAGTTTGAACGCGCCACTCAGTTGCACCAATCGGGAGATTTGCAGGGTGCGGTGCGTGGCTATCTCGCGATCCTGGCAAATCATCCCGCGCGAGTCGACGTGCGGTCAAATCTGGGCGCCGCGTATTCGGCGTTGGGTCGTTATGAAGACGCCATCGACCAGTACAAACGAGCTTTACTCATCGACACTGGAAATTACGCCATCCGCTTCAATCTGGGCCTGGCCTATTACAAGGCGGCCTGGTTCAGGGAGGCGGCGGCGGAGTTGGAGCGGTTTATTGCGGCGGCTCCGAGTACGCCCCAGGCAGCAAATGCGCGGCTGGTGCTCGCCGATTGCCAGGTACGCTTGGGCGAATACAAGAAGGTGATCGAGGGGCTGTCGCCGTTGGCGGAAGTGGATCCAAACAATCGCCCGCTTGCGTACCTGCTCGGCAGCGCGCTGATTGGCGATGGTCAGCTAAACAAGGGTCAGGAGATTATCGATCGACTGTTTCGTCACGAAGACTCCGCGGAAGCGCACCTGTTGATGGCTTCGATTCTGTTGCTGGCGGACCAGGCGCAAAACGCGCTTAAAGAGATGCAGCGCGCGATCGAGTTGGATCCAAAGCTGCCGACGCTTCAGGCCTGGCACGGTCGCGTGTTGATGCGACTCGGCGATACTGAAAAGGCGAAAGCCGCTTTCAAGAGTGAACTGGCAAACAACGCAAACGACTTCGACTCGAATCTCTATCTCGGAATCTTACTTCGACAGGACAAGCAGTTAGACGATGCTCGTAGCTTTTTGCAGCGCGCGATCCAGTTGCGCCCGCGAGAACAGTACGCTCGTTATCATCTGGCGGCGGTTTATGCGGCAGCCGGCAAGCCGAATGACGCGCTGCCTTTGCTCGAAGGTGTGTTGAAAGAGCATGCCGACTTTCTCGAAGCGCGTGTGCTGCTGGCGTCAGTCTACTACCGGCTGAATCGGAAAGAGGATGGCGACCGCGAAAAGGCCCTCATCCAAAAATCGAACGCCGAGCAACAGGCCAAACAACCACAGCAGTGACAGTCGAACAACCACAGTAGTGATAGCAACAGGCGAACAACCAAAGTAGTGATAGCAACAGGCGAACAACCAAAGTAGTGTAAGCAACAGGCAAACAACTACAGTGAAAAAGGAAACAACAACCAGAGTGGCGAACAAGTCAGGAAGTGGGGCTTGCCCCCGCTCTCAGAACAGCGGGGGCAAGCCCCTCTTCCTGACTTGTTCTCTCCTAGTGAGTCGTTCAATCCTACAGTTGCTGGTTGTGGTGTTGATGTGTTCGTTGGTGGCTTCGGCTCAAACGCGCAGTGGGAGACCGAAAGCACAGATCGAATCGCCGGATGCAGAGTTCGAACGTGTCGTAAAGCTTGCCGACGAAGCGCGGTTGGCGGAGAAATTCGACGAGGCAATCGCCCTTTACGGTGAAGCCTTAAAAATCAAACCAAAGTGGCCCGACGGCTGGTGGTACGCCGGCGCGATCTTTTATCAAAAAGACTTGTACCCACAGGCGCGCGATGCTTTCCAGAACCTCGTCGCACTCGAGCCCGAACGCGGACCTGCATGGGCCATGCTCGGTCTGTGTCTGTTTCAAACCGGTGAATACGAACGCGCCGGAGTTTCACTTCAGCGCGGTCGCACACTCGGAGTGAACGACGGATCGGAACTGGCCAGCGTCGTTCGCTATCACACTGCGCTGGTTTATATCCGTTTCGAGTATTTCGAAAATGCTTACGACGTTCTCAGCGAATTCCTGCGCTCCGGTAACGATAGTCCAAAGGTCATTGAAGCCTTCGGATTGACGATGTTGAGAATGCCCTACCTCCCGAAGGAAATTCCTCCGGCACAGCGAGAAAAAATTCTCCTCGCCGGACAAGCCGGATTAAACATGGCAGCGCGTCGTTTGGAGCAGGCTCGCGCTGCGTTCGACACGTTGTTGACCCAGTATCCAAACGAGCCAAACGTGCATTACCCGTTCGGTGTTTTCATGCTGTCGCAGGACGCCGACCTTGCCCTGAAAGAATTCAAACGCGAACTCGAGATCTCCCCGAATCATTATCCGGCAATGGTGCAGATGGCGTTTGAATACCTGAAGCGAGATCAGTACAACGACGCGTTGCCTCTGGCAGAGAAAGCCGTGCAACTCGCGCCGAAGTTATACGCCGCACGCAACGTGCTCGGACGAGTGTTGCTCGAGCTCGGACAAATCGACCGGTCGATCAAAGAATTAGAGGAGGGAGTGAAACTCGCGCCTTCAAGCCCGGAAATGTATTTTGCGCTCGCGCGCGCTTACACGCGTGCCGGCCGTAAGCAGGAAGCCGCACGCGCACGCGAGACCTTCAAGAAGCTCCAGGACGACTATAACCAGAAGCGGCAGCTCGATAATTCTGGTAAACCTGATCCGCAGAAATAAAACTATCCACAGATTACGCTGATTTATTTATACCTATCTGTGTAATCTGTGGATGAAAATAGCTCGATGACTCAATCTATCAAACTGTATTCACTGATCCTGGTGGCGCTTGTCTTGTGTGTTGTAGCACTGGGCGTGGTGATTTATGGGCCCATTTCAGCGAGTGGACAGCTCAGTGCCGTGCAACGTTGGAACCCGCGCAGAGTTCCACCGGACGCTGTTTTTGTCGGCGATCAGGCGTGTGCCGAATGTCATAAGAAGTTTGTCGGATCGTATGGACCAACCGGCATGTCGGTCGCCATGGAACATATCGCTGACTCGAAAGTGCTCGGCAAGAATCCACGGATGACCATGCAGGTCGGTGCTTATACGTACGAGATCAAGCGCAACGGCAAACAAAGCACTTACTCCGTGACAGATGGCAAAGAAACCATCTCGCTGCCGATCCTCTACGCTTTCGGAGAAGGCAAGATGGGCCAGACGTACGTTCTGCAAAAAGACGGAAAGTTCTACGAGAGCCTGGTGAGTTTTTATAACCAGACGAAGGGACTGGATTTCACGATCGGCGCGCCACAAATGGAGCCGG
>DASVGE010000035.1:0-11598 GCA_036379695.1 Pyrinomonadaceae bacterium
AAAGCAGTAAACTTGGTCACCCACTATGGCCGAACAGAGAAAAGCTCCCACTTCGCGAGATATAACCATCGTCCGCATGACCGAGCACGATCTGCTCGAAGTCGTTCAGATTGAAGAACAATCGGGCCTGAGTCGTTGGGGTTGGGCGGCTTATTACGCCGAGCTACAGGGCGGCAATCGCGACCTGATGCTGATCGCGAAACCCTCACAATCTGTGTTGGAAACGGCGCCGATCGCCGGATATATCGTCGCCAGGGAGACCGCCGGCGAGCTTCATATAAATAATGTGGCCGTCAGGGCTGAGTACCGGCGTCGTGGCATCGGGGCTGCGCTGCTCAACCGCGTTCTCGACGAAGCGCGCCGCCGCAATGCAAAAGCGGCGTTTTTGGAAGTCCGGAGCGCGAATCACGCGGCCCAGGCGCTGTACGAAAAGAGTGGTTTCAGGGCGATTGCACGTCGCGCTGATTATTATTCTGAGCCGCGGGAAGATGCCGTAGTGATGAGCCTTGTGCTGGGGTAATTGGAGGTGACCTATATTTGAGGTTCTCTATCCACAGATTACACAGATTTATTTAATCAATCTGCGTAATCTGTGGATAGAAAAGTGAAAATCGGGCACTACGGGGTAATTTACCTGCTTGATTTGGGCAGGTGGTTGGGCTACCATTTTTGCCGTGCGACACAATTCCATGGAGGTTCCAGGCCTTGACCTCCGCTACCATCCTGCCCACTTTCATTCGTCCGAAAGGAGACATGCACGAACATGGATATGGCAACTACGGATAGTTTAAAAGAAGAGTTGATAAACCGAGACCCGGAATTTCGCGAATTAGCGCGGGAACATCATAAGTACGAAGAACGGCTTAGTGAATTATCAGCTCTTTCCTATCCGAGCGACGACGAACAGTTGGAGGAGATTACGCTCAAGAAAAAGAAACTTGCGTTGAAAGATCAGATGTACTCAATCATGTTGCAATACCAGAAATCGCAGAGCTTGAGTCACTGAAACTGCACGGGCAGTTTCTCCTAGCTTAGAGAATCGAAAGGGGACGTGAACCAAAAGTGCGCGTCCCCTTTCACGTAGAGAGACAAAGAAGCGCAAACAGGAAGTAAGCACAAAAAGGCACAAAAGGCACAGCAAGAGTTGAGCATAGTTAGAGAGAGTATTCCGTATATTTTGGTGCCGGCGCTGTTGGGGATTGCGGCGGCGGTGTTGGGGTTTTGGTATGTGGCGGCGTTTCTCTTTGTGGTTGCGCTCTTCATGGCGTTCTTCTTCCGTGATCCGAAACGCGTGCCGCCGTCGGATCCGGATGTGGTCGTTTCACCTGCTGATGGGCGAGTCACACGCATTGGACCAGCTTCTTCAGGCGCCGATGCGCTGAACGTAATCAGTATCTTCTTGTCACCACTTGACGTTCACATCAACCGCTCACCGATTCCGGGCAAGATCGTCGACGTGATTTATTCGCCGGGCAAGTTTTTGATGGCCACCAATGAGAAGGCCAGTCTGGTTAACGAGCAGAACGCGCTCACGATTCAGGGCGAGAAGATCACGGTCGTCTGCAAACAGATTGCGGGCATACTCGCGCGCCGCGTGGTTTGCTGGAAAGGGAAGGGCGATAGTCTCGGGCTGGGAGAACGCTTCGGGATGATCAAGTTCAGTTCTCGCACCGACGTTTTGCTTCCTGCCAGCGTGAAGATCACGGTTAAAGAAGGTGATCGCGTGCGTGGAGGCACGACCGTGATTGGGAGAATCTCATGACAGTAGATGACTTAGAAGAACGGCCAAATCCGCCGCGTCGTGGATTGCGCAAAGGTCTTTACATCATCCCTTCGCTGTTCACTGCCGGAAACATTGGCATGGGGTTCTTTTCGGTGATGTCCTCACTGCGCGGTTTTCAATTGCTCGGAGCTGCTACGCCGGATATCGCCGCGGCCACCGCACATTTCGACAAAGCCGCGGTCGCGATCGGCTTTGCCTTGTTGTTCGACATGCTCGACGGCCGTATCGCGCGGCTCACAAAGACGACTACTGAGATTGGGATTCAACTCGATTCAATCGCCGACGTGGTCACGTTTGGATTGGCGCCGGCTGTGTTGGCTTACGTTTGGGGTTACGGGGCGACACTCGCGGAAGGAAGCGACCTTCATAGCCTCGCGTGGTTTTTGTCGTTCATGTATCTGATATGCGGGGCGTTTCGCTTGGCGCGTTTCAACGTGCAGGCGTCGCGGCCGCGCATCCTTGCTGAAGGTACGCCGAAAGTCGATAAGAAGAGTTTTGTTGGATTGCCGATTCCGGTTGCCGGTGGATTGATTGCGGCGCTGGTCCACTTCTCACCTGCGCCACTGATCGCCTTTGGATCTGAGAAGGCGCGATTGTATTCAGGATTGCTGATGGTGCTGGTCGGGTTTTTGAGTGTGATGATGGTCAGCACCTGGCGTTTTTCTAGCTTCAAGACAGTCGGCACGCGCGTCCGCAGCATGCGCACGATCATCCTCGCGCTGTCCGTAGGGACGCTGATTGTTTTGTATTCGCAGTACGTGCTGCTGGCGATCGTGATCACCTATATCCTGTACGGCTTGCTCTCGCGCCTGGTGGGAATGGTCTGGCGCCGCAGCGAGTCATCTGAAGCTAAGATCGAGCCCAACCCGGTGAGTCGATCATCGGGCAGTTAAAGAAACTTTCCTCATGTCTCAGGTATTCCTCAGCTACCGCCAGACCGATGACGACCAGCGCCAGCGTGTTCGCGAGTTCGGCGAACGCCTCCGCAATCGCGATGTCGACGTGGTCCTCGATCGATTCTTTCTCGACGCTAATCCGGGAGGTCCAGATGAAGGTTGGGACAAATGGAGCAGCGACCGTGCGCTGAACACGGAATACGTTCTCATAATTGGTACTGAAGAGTGGTTCCAGTGCTTCGAAAAGAAACAGCCACCGGGAACCGGTCTTGGAGCTGCCTGCGAAGCCGACGATGTCCGTCACCGCATCTATGAAGCTGGTGGCTTGAATAAGGATATTCGTATCGTCTTGTTTGATGATGCTGATCGGGAACACCTCCCGGGCAAGCTCCGTCGCTACCAGTACTTTCATGCAGAACGTGACTTCGAGAACATAGTTCGCTGGCTTCGCAGTCCCATCGCTACTAGCGACAGTCCACGAACATCGATCCCTCACAATCTTCCTTCGCTCCAGCCTTTCTTTGGACGCGAGGAAGAGCTGCGCAAAATTGCCGACGCTCTCGACCCTGAGAGTCGCACCTGGGGCGCCCTCATCGATGGTCCGGGCGGCATGGGAAAGACATCTCTGGCTGTCCGCGCCGCTTACGACGCATCGCCCGAGCACTTTGAGACGATCGCGTTCGTCTCGCTCAAATCGCGCGAACTCGATGATGATGGGGTGCGCGATTTAAGTGGTTTTCTCATCAGTGGTCTTGCCGAACTTCTTAACGAGCTCGCTCGCGAACTGGGCTATGCTGACATCGCCAAAGCTCCGGAAGACCAGCGTCCGCGCCTGCTCCTTGAAGTTCTTCGCAACACGCGCACGCTACTAATTCTCGATAATCTCGAAAGCCTTCTCAAACCTGAACGCGATGTCATTTTCACTTTTGTCAAACGACTGCCACAGGGCTGCAAAGCCATTCTGACTTCGCGCGTGCGCATCGGTTCCGCTGCAGAGGAATTGATTCTAGAGAAACTTAGTGAAGAAGCCGCGCTTGCCACGCTTGCTAAGCTCGCCGAGAACAATCCCGCACTCGCAAAGAGCAGCGAAGTAGATCGCCTCCTCCTTTACCGCGAGACTGGCGGCAAGCCGCTGCTGCTGCGCTGGACGGCTGGTCAGATAGGTCGCGGGAGTTGTCTAACCTTTGCTGATGCCATCTCATATCTCCGCTCCTGTCCTGAGGGAAATGATCCACTTGAGTTCATTTTCGGAGACCTTGTCGAGGATTTCAGTGAACCTGAGATGCGTGTCCTCTGCGCTCTCACATACTTCACGTTGCCAGCGAAGCAAGAGCACATCACCGAAATTGCTGAGTGCCCTAGTACCGACACCAACCGTGCTTTGAGTAGCCTTGTCAACCGATCGCTCGTTGTTCCGAGTGAGGAACTGAAGACGTTCGCCCTTGTGCCGTTGGTCGCAGACTTTTTACGGAAGAAAAAGCCAAAGGTGGTAGCGGAGACAGGAGATCGGCTGGAAAAGCATGCTTACGTACTCATAGTGGAGAACGGCTATTCTAATCACGACTGCTTTCCTGAACTAAATGCCGTGTGGCCAGCAATCGCCGCCGCCTTACCTTGCTTTCTCGTGGGAGCTAATGACCGCCTTCACACCGTTTGTAATGCGATCACTGAATTCCTCCATTTCACTGGACGGTGGGATGAGTTGCTCGCCTTCAGTCTCGATGCAGAGAGCCGTGCGGTGGCAATGAAGGATTTCTATCATGCTGGATGGCGCGCCTTTCACGCGGGTTCGGTTCACTTCTTGCGCGATCAGCCGGCGGAGTTGCAGCTTTGCGCCGACCGCGCGGATGCGCACTGGCGTGAGTGCAACGTCGGTCCCCGTGAGCGAGCTCATCTGAGCGGTATGCGAGGCAATGGACTTCAGCTGGCTAAGGATTACGCTACGGCTATTCTTGCCCATAACGAAGCTATAAGGCTTCTACGCACCCTGGGCAAAGACGGTGAGGATATCGCGATTGCCTTGACTCAGTTGGCCGCTGCGGAGCAGTGCTCAGGGGATTTCGATGCTGCCGAGCGGGATTACTACGAGGGCCGACGAATCGCCCGTGCGGTTGGAAAACATGACGTGGTCGCTACTTGCACCTCCAACCTAGCCCAACTGGCGCTCTACCGCATGGAATGGCCCGCTGCCGAAGCTCTCGCGTGTGAGGCACTTGATTTGGCCGAAAAAGTTGGCCGCTTAGAATTGATCGCTTTCGACTGCTACTGCCTAGCAATAGCCCTCGTGCGGCAGAATAAAAACGCCGAGGCTCTTCCCCACGCTCAGCGTGCGGTTGAGATCTTTACTCAGCTCGGCGGGCGGCATCTCACCGCTGCGCGCGAGACCCTTGCCGAGTGCGAAAGTTAGGGCGAACAATCTCACCTTGAAGTGGAATCTGATGGACGAGCAAAAGCTAGGAGGCCGTGTTCCGTTGTAAGGATGACGGCGTCGCCGACGATTATTGGTGATGCTGAACTAGTCAACTCATCTCCAGTGGGCAGAGAATTGACCTGCTTTCCGTCTTTTAAGCCGAGAACAACTCCTTCGGAACTTGAAAGAGGTGTGAAGAGAGCTGTTTCTTCGACTGTGAGCGGTTGAGCGGCGATGCGGCCGGGTAATTGTTTCTTCCAGAGCATCGAGCCTTTGAGGTTGAGGAGGTAGGCGAAATTATCGAGAGATGCGGCGAGCAGTGCATCATCACCGGCGAGTGTTACTGCTTCGACGCCGGCGCCGGTTCGTTTGCGCCATTTCAGGCGGCCTTTGTCGGTGCTCACTGCATAAATGTAACCGTCGCCTGACCCGAAGAAGACATTTTCTTTGGTGACAGCTACTGGTCCACGCACGGCGCCTTTGGTTCGGTAGCGCCATAACACGCGTCCCGTAGCTTCGTCGAGCGCCAGGAGCGTGCCGTCTTCGCTGCCAAAGTAAACGCGGCCATCTTTCGAAACAGGTTGACCTGCGAAAGCCGACGCGAACGGTATCGACCACAACACGCCACCAGTTCGTTTATCGAAAGCGTAAGCTCTGCCATCACTGCCGCCTGCAAATAGCCTTGCTCCATTCAACGCCAGTGCTCCACGAAGCGGTCGGACAAGAGGCGTCATCCATTGCGTCACGCCACCTTCACGCCCGAGCGCGCGAAGTGCTCCGGCTGATTGTTCATTTGGTTTTACGATAGTTTCAGATGCTACGTAGACCGTGCTTTCATCGGCGATCGGTGATGCCGAAAGTTCACCTCCGATCTCTGAGCGCCAGAAGAGTTGTCCATCCTTTGCCTTGAGCGCAACGATCGTGCCGCCTGCAAGCGGTAGATAGATTCTCTCCTTGTCGAACGCCGGCGTAAGATTCAGCGTGACCTGTGATTCATAACGCCAGCGCACCGTTAATGGCTGCGACAACAGCGCATCACTACTCGCAAAACTCGCGATAAGTAAAACTGTCAGAATCTGACCTAGCATCCGTTTTGAATCCGTGTAATCCGTGGCTATAATCAGCCACTCTTTCCAAATGAGCAACAGCCATCATGAAACCGTAATAATACTTGACTTCGGATCGCAGTACACGCAACTCATCGCTCGTCGCGTTAGAGAAGCGGGCGTTTACTGCGAGATTCTTCCCTTCAACACGCCCATCGAAGCAATCAACGCCAAATCGCCCAAAGGCCTGATCTTCTCCGGCGGACCTTCATCCGTCTACGACGCCACAGCCCCGAAGCCACATCCGCAACTACTCGAATCAGTCGATTGCCCAACGCTCGGGATCTGCTACGGGTTCCAGGTTTTTGCGCGCGAACTCGGCGGAGACGTGGCCGCATCTCCCAATCGTGAGTTTGGTTATGCACGGTTGAAGGTGTTGGATGTGACGAGCCTGTTGTTTCAAGGTCTGCCGAAGGAGTTGGACGTTTGGATGAGTCACGGCGATCACGTGACGGAAGTGCCGCCTGGTTTTCACGTCACTGCACTCACCGACGACGCTCTGAACGCGATGGAAGATCAATCGCGCGGCATTTATGGTGTGCAGTTTCATCCCGAAGTCGCGCATACACCGCTCGGCGCACAAGTGCTGCGCAATTTTTTATTCTCAGTCTGCGGCTGTCGTGGTGACTGGTCGCCCGAAGCAGTTATCGAAGAACAAGTGGAACGCATTCGCGACCGGCTTGGGGATCAAGCGCGTGTGGTGTCGGGCTTGTCAGGCGGCGTAGATTCGACGGTGGCGGCGGCGCTGGTTCACAGGGCGGTCGGAGATCGACAGACATGCATCTTCGTCGACAACGGCTTACTGCGTGAAGGTGAGTTTGAATCAACTCTCGCACTGCTGCGACAGAGCATGAAGCTGAACATCTCCGGCGTGCGCGCAGGCGATCGCTTTCTCGCAGCTTTGAAAGGCGTGATCGATCCTGAAGAGAAACGCAAACGCATCGGCAAAGTCTTCATCGACGTCTTTGAAGAAGAAGCGAACCGTTTGGGTGGCGACGTCGGCTATCTCGTGCAGGGAACGCTTTACCCTGACGTTATCGAATCGGTTTCCGTGCGCGGCCCATCGGCGGTGATCAAGAGTCATCACAACGTCGGCGGGTTGCCCGAGAAGATGAACCTCAAACTGATCGAGCCGCTGCGCGAGTTGTTCAAAGACGAAGTGCGACTGATTGGAAGAGAGTTGGGAGTTCCGGAAGAGATCCTTGGGCGACATCCATTCCCGGGTCCTGGTTTGGCTGTCCGCATTCTGGGAGACATCACGGAGGAGAAGATCCGTCTGGTCCAGGCTGCCGATCGCATACTCGACGAAGAGTTGCGACTGGCAGAGTTGTACCACTCGGTGTGGCAGGCGTTTCCAGTGCTGCTGCCGGTATCGACCGTGGGCGTGATGGGCGACGAGCGCACGTATGAACGCGTAATCGCGATTCGCGCCGTTACCAGTGTCGACGGCATGACGGCGGACTGGGCCAGGCTGCCTCACGATCTGCTGGCGCGAGTGTCAGCGCGGATCGTCTCCGAAATTCGTGGCGTGAATCGCGTCGTTTACGACATCAGTTCCAAACCACCTTCAACCATTGAATGGGAGTAAAACCCATCCACAGATTACACAGATTACTTAAAACATCTGTGTAATCTGTGGATGGCTTTTGAACAAAATGCAGGACCGACAATTCGTACACCTCCACCTTCATACTGATTACAGTCTTCTTGACGGCGCCATTCAAATCAAACCTCTCTCCAAACGCGTTGAAGAATTGAAGATGCCCGCGTGTGCCATGACCGACCATGGCAACATCTACGGCGCTATCTCTTTCTACAACGCGATGAAGAGTCGTGGCGTGAAGCCCATTATCGGATGCGAGACTTACATCACGCGCGGCAGTCGCAAAGACAAGGCCGCCAGCGCGCCCGGCGAGAAGGCAAACTTCCATCTCATACTGCTGGCGCAGAACTACGAAGGTTATCAGAACCTCGTACGCCTGACTTCGAAGGCTTACACCGAGGGCTTCTACTACAAACCGCGCATCGATAAGGAACTGCTCGCCGAGCACAGCAAGGGACTGATTGCGCTTTCCGCCTGTATGTCGGGTGTCCCTTCAGCGATGCTGGCACAGGAGAAGTGTGACGAAGCGGCGAAGGCGGCAGTCGAGTTTGAAGAGATTCTCGGCAAAGGGAACTACTTCCTCGAAATTCAGGAACACGGTCTTGACGCTCAAAAGCGCATTCGCAAGTCACTCGTCGATCTTTCGAAACGGACGGGCGTGCCGCTCGTGGCCACCAACGACGCGCATTACCTGATGCCTGACGACGCGCGAGCCCACGACGTCCTGCTCTGCATCGGCTCCGGAAAAACGGTCAACGATACAAATCGTCTGCGCTATTCGAGTCCGTATTTTTACGTTCGTTCGCAGGAAGAGATGTGGAACATCTTCGGCGCCGAACTGCCCGACGCGCTGACGCGCACGGTCGAGATCGCCGAACGCTGCGAGCTGAAGCTGCCAGAGAACGTCAACTACCTGCCTCAGTATCCGATTCCGCCGTCGGAGGAAGGTCTCTCAGCTGATGACTACTTCGAAAAAGTGGTCCGGCAGGGCTTCGAGCGCCGGCGCCAACAGGTCCTGGACACGCAGGCCGCTCGCGGCGAGTTGAAGCAGCCGTTCTCAGATTATCAGGCGCGGCTCACGAGCGAGATCCAGATGATCAAGCAGATGGGGTTTGCGGGTTACTTCCTCATCGTCTGGGACTTCGTTCGCTACGCCAAGGAGCACTCGATTCCCGTCGGTCCCGGTCGCGGGTCGGCGGCAGGGTCACTGGTCGCCTACTGTCTCGAGATCACGGACATCGATCCGCTGCAGTACGATCTGCTCTTCGAGCGTTTTCTCAACCCCGGGCGCGTAACGATGCCTGACATCGATATCGACTTCTGCGTCCGCGGCCGGGGCGACGTTATCAACCACGTCGCCGGGCTGTACGGCCGCGACTCCGTCTGCCAGATCATCACCTTCGGGACCCTTGCTTCGAAGGCTGCGATCAAGGACGTTGGCCGGGCGCTCGAGGTTCCTTACGCCGAGGTCGAAAAGATCGCCAAACTCATCCCTCCGCCGGTCCGTGGCCGCAACGTCAGCCTGAGCCAGGCACTTGAACAAGTACCTGAACTCCGGAAAGAGATGGAGACCAATCCGCAGGTTAAAGAAATACTTGAGATCGCGCGGAGGCTTGAGGGATGCGCGCGGCACTCGTCAGTGCACGCGGCAGGCGTGGTCATCTCGCCCTTGCCGCTTCAGGAACTGATCCCGGTGGCCGTCTCCGGAAAGGAAGAACTGACCACGCAGTATGTAATGTCGGACCTCGAAAAGACCGGCATGCTTAAGATGGACTTTTTAGCGCTTACTGCTTTAACCGTTATAAATGACTGCTTAATCAGTATTAAACAGCTGCTTGGTGAAGAGATTAACTGGTCGGATATAGCGCTTAACGACGCTAAAGCGCTTGCTGTATTTGCTGAAGGGAGGACGGAGGCAGTCTTCCAGTTTGAGTCTTCGGGCATGCAGGAGATCTGCCGGAAACTGAAACCAAAAGGGCTCGAAGATCTCGCTGCCCTGAATGCGCTCTACCGCCCGGGACCACTCGACGGCGGGATGGTGGACGAATTTATCCAGCGCCATCACGGCAAGAAGAGCGTGCGCTATCTAGTGCCGCAGATGAAGGAGATTCTCAACAACACCTACGGCATCATCGTCTACCAGGAACAGATAATGCAGCTCGCGCAGAAGCTTGCCGGATACACACTTAGCGAGGCCGACTTAATGCGCCGCGCGATGGGCAAGAAAAAGCGTGAGGAGATGGCGGTTCACGAAGAGAAATTCATCACGGGCGCGGTGGAACGCGGCATCCAACGCGAAAAAGCAGAAAAGATCTTCTCGTTGATGGCCCAGTTTTCGGACTACGGGTTCAACCGCAGCCACAGCGTTGCGTATGCCTATCTCGCGTTTCAGACGGCGTATTTGAAAGCCCACTACCCGGAGCACTTCTACGCTGCCGTGCTTTCGAGTGAAGCTCAGGACGCCGCTAAAGTGTTTAAGTATTCGAAGGAGCTCCGGGCGCAGAAGATTGCCCTCCTGCCGCCTGACGTGAACGAGAGCTACTCCGGCTTTACGCCCTTAAGCGGCGCCATCCGTTACGGGCTTACGGCGATTAAGGGGCTGGGTCATTCGATTGTTAACGCAATTTGTGAGGCAAGGGAAAGTGGTCCTTTCCGCTCGTTTTTCGATTTCGCTGAACGGGTGGAATCGTCCACGTTGAATAAGCGAGTGTTTGAAAGCTTGGTCAGCGCCGGCGCCTTCGACTCGCTTAAGGATGGCCGCCCGATTGAAGCCTGGCGCGGTGGACTCTTCAACTCGATCGATGCCGCACTGTCGCGAGCGCAAAGAGCCAAGCGCGAAAAGCTCATGGGCCAGAACGGCTTGTTCGGCGCGATGCCGGAAGAGATCGATTTCGCCAACGAACTGTCACCCAATGCCAAGGGCTGGACTTCAAGTGAAATGTTAGCTGCTGAGAAAGCGGCCCTCGGTTTCTACATCACGGGCCATCCGCTCGAGCGCTACCTCGACACGCTGCAAAACATGAAAGCGGTCAGGTCTTCCGAGTTGCCGGAGTTGACCAGTGGAGTTCGTGTTACATCGGGTGGGATCATCGGCGACCTCCAGATACGAACCACCAAGAAGGGCGACAAGTTTGCGCTCTTTCGTTTGGAAGACGAGGCTGGTGGTACGAAGTGTGTGTTATGGCCGGAGGGCTACCGTAAATATGCGGCACTGGCGCAGAATGAACTGCCCGTGATCGTCATCGGCAAACTGGAACTCAGCGAAGACAATCCGCCTACGATCATCGTCGATCAGGTCCAAAGCATCGACGCGAAAGAGCGAGGGAACGAATTTCTGCTACTTCGCACGCCCAAACACGATGATTACTCGGCACTCTGTGATTCGATTTTGACACTGCTTAATGCGAACCCCGGCGACTGCGAAGTTGCCATCGAGGCATTGATCGAGGACCGCACAGTGGTACGGGTCAAACCAAACAACGCCTTGCGGGTCCGACGAAGTGGCCAACTGGAGCAGGCCTTGAAAGACCTAGGCTGCAGCGTCAGCACCGAAACCTCAAATTCTCAAGTACGCGTCTGATAACGAAAGATCACGACGAGACGACGACACGACGAAGTTTTGTCTCAAAAGTCGGAAATCGCTGAGAAATCGGGTCAGTACCGTAACGCGGTAGCGTCGGGTGGAACGCATTGGTCTCAATATCCTAAGAATTATCGTTTCTCGAGAACAACCCGACGCTTCCAAGTACCATACCTGACTTTTGAGGCAAAGCCCCCTTAGACGCATTTATGCGTCGATG
>DASVGE010000036.1:0-31891 GCA_036379695.1 Pyrinomonadaceae bacterium
AGCAGCACCGCTAAACCGACCACGGCGATTACGATCAGAGAAATGCTTACTTTTTGATTCTTTAGGATTTGCGTCATCTTGTTTTGGTTCCCCCGCAGCAGGTGGACTCGCTGCCGTTGCCCACTATCTCGGCGCGAGTCCACCTGCCTTCGCGCACAGGCCGCGCCTGCCTGTGCATCTCGAAATGTGTTTCAGTCATTCACAATGGTTGAAGGAGATAGCAATAGCTTTGCCATCGCGTGTGTTGAGAGATTTGCGCAGTTGAGTGTGAGTGATGTGACAACAGATGGTCACGTGACGATATATCGCCACAAAAAATTGTCGCCACAAAAAGGCACAAAAGGCACAAAACGAAGGAAGACAAGATCAATTAAGCAGAAGATTTTATTTTGTGCCTTTTGTGCCTTTTTGTGGCTAGTCTTGGTTGAGTTCTTCGATGAGGCAGCGGCTCATGAGGCTCGAGGAGATGAGCGTGGCTCCGTGGTCGTGCATCTGTTTCAGCAGTTGCTTGCCACGATCGTCGATGAAGCTAACGCCTGTCAGATCAATTACCAGCGTGGACCAATTGCCGGGTGCGTCGTGCCAGCACTTGTCCAACTCATCGACGCACGCGCCGGCAAGTTTTCCTTCAAGTACGAGTCGCGTTATTGCAGATTCGTTGCGACAAGTGATTCTGATTAATTCATAAGCCATGCACCCCAGCCACGTGCAATTTGCTTGCCGCGAAACGCTGAACTCTGAACGTGTTTTGCTCGTAGGCACTCCGTCAAGTATTCTTACCCGGATTGATCAGTGGAGGTAGTAAGTGAAAGGCAACGCCGCACTCTCCAGCGTCGATGTTCAAAGCCAAAAGTACCTGACGCTGCTTGAGCTCTCGAAAGCGATCGCATCTCACCGGGATCTAACAGAACTTTTCCACGATATAGCCTGCCGTTTGCGCAATCTTTTCCCGTTTCGCGATCTGGCCGTCATGCTGCACGACGGACAGGAAAACGTGATGCGGTCGTATTTCTACGAAGGTTGCGAAGAGGCCGATTGGGCCAGTAAACAGCCCACTGAAGTAGCGATCGACGAATCGATCAATGGCCACGTGTGGCGCGATCAGCAGCCGCTCATTATTAGCGACCTGGATCGGGACACACGCTTCAAGACGGCGCAAATCCTGCGCGACAAGAACATCAAATCCGTCTGTTGCCTGCCGTTGAGCACAGTCCATCAAAAGCTTGGCACGTTGAATTTATGGAGTGAGGAAGTCGGCGCTTACGACACGTTTGATCTCAAGTTCGCACAGTTGGTTACTTCGCAGATTGCCGTCGCCGTTGAAGCGCAGTTCTATCGCGAACAACTGGCGCACGAACGCGATCGCTCGCAACTGCTTTTGACGGTCAACAACACGCTCGTCTCGAATTTGAACCTGCGGGAGCTGCTGAAATCGATCTCGGTTTCGTTGGGCGCGGTGATGCCGCACGAAGCCGCCGCGCTCACGCTCTACGACGAATCGCGCAACGAATTGCGCGTGGCCGCGTTCGATTTTCCGGATCACGACAGCCCCTGCGCCACCAACAAGATCATTCCGTTCGAAGGAAATCCGATTGGTGAAGCGTTTACGACTCGCAAGACGACGTTGATCGACTACGATCCGGCGAATTGTTCGGGACTGGCGTCAGGTTGCGCCTCGCCGCTGATTTTCCGTGATCGAGTGCTGGGCGTGCTCGGGATCAAGAGTTCGCGTCCACATGCCTTCTCTAAAGATGACGCGGAGCTGTTCGAGCAAGTCGCCAACCAGGTCGCGATTGCGGTTGAGAACGCGCTGGCGTACAACGAAATCGAAACGCTGAAAAACAAACTCGAGAAAGAGAAGCTCTATCTCGAAGAGGAAATTCGCAGCGAGTACAACTTCGAAGAGATCGTCGGCAGCAGCTCTGTGCTCAAGCGGGCGCTTCAGAACGTGCAGACAGTTGCGACGACGGGCTCGACAGTTTTGATCTACGGCGAGACCGGTACCGGCAAGGAACTGATCGCGCGCGCGATTCACAACTTGAGTGAACGCCGCGAGCGCACGCTTGTGAAAGTGAATTGCGCGGCGATTCCGACTGGTCTTTTGGAGAGTGAGCTGTTCGGGCACGAGAAAGGCGCGTTCACGGGCGCCATTGATCGACGTATCGGTCGCTTCGAGCTCGCGCACCAGGGGACGATCTTTCTCGACGAAGTCGAAGACATTCCGCTCGATCTGCAATCGAAACTGCTGCGCGTGCTTCAGGAGCAGGAGTTCGAACGGCTCGGCAGTTCGCGCACGATGCGTGTGGATGTGCGTGTAGTCGCGGCAACGAATGCGGATCTGGCGCAAATGGTTGATGAGAAGAAGTTTCGCAGTGACCTTTATTACCGGCTCAACGTTTTCCCGATTACCGTGCCACCGCTGCGCGAACGACCTGAGGATATTCCGTTGCTGGTGCATTTCTTCGCGAACAAGTTTGCGCAGCAGATGCGACGGCCGATTGAGAGTGTACCGAAGGAGACGATGGCTGCGCTCGTTGCGTATCACTGGCCGGGCAATATTCGCGAACTGCAGAATCTGATCGAACGAGCTGTGATTCTTTCGCGCGGCTCGTCGCTGGAGATACCACTGGGTGAGTTGAAACTGCAGGCGAAGAGTGCAAACCACTCAAACGGTGGCGCCACACTCGAAACAGTCGAGCGCGATCACATCCTGAAAGTTCTCAGCGATGCGAAATGGGTGATTGGTGGCCCAACCGGCGCCGCAGCGCGTCTCGGAATAAACCGCACGACGCTCAATCACCGCATGCGCAAACTCGGCATCATGCGGCCACAGCCAAGCCCAGCCAAAGTCTAGCCACAAAAAGGCACAAGAAGATCTAGCCACAAAAAGGCACATAAGGCACAAAAGGTTAATTAATAGAACAACTCAGAATAGAACTAGTCAGAGTAGAACCACTCAAGAATAGAACAACTCGGAATAGAACAAGTCAGGAAGAGGGGCTTGCCCCCGCTGTTGAATTCCCTAAACGGCGGGGGCAAGCCCCTCTTCCTGACTTGTTCTATTCCGAGTTGTTCTAATAAAGCTGACTTGTTCTCTTTTGTGTTTTATGTGCCTTTTCGTGGCCTCTTCGGCTTTCCCTTTGAGGACAGCCGCATCGTCAAGACCTCATCTTGTGGCACGGTTTTGCTGATCAGCGGTGTGCCGTCGTATCGACAAAACCGCAGATTCACATCTGCAAACAACTGTCGACATGCGGGGCATTCTTTCATGGCTACACTTTACTCGCACTTGTTCTCCTATCTCTTAACGCGAGAAAAACGGTGCAGTAGGCCCACGGCTTTTCAGAATTCTATGACGGCAAGCTCTGTTTCGTCTTCAGGTAGGCAATGACAAACAGGACCCCGAGGAATGCGTCGACCATCGCGAGGCCGAGTGTTATCGCCGGAATCCGTTGCTGCAAGTAAAGCACGACAGCCGGAATACCAAAACTTGCCTTCTCCAAAATCGACGGAATCATCATCGGACGATAACGCACCGGATCTCTCGAAAGCACCAGAAACACAAACTGCCAAGCGACCGCCACGCCGATAAAGCCGTAGTAATACTCCGGGTGAGTGATCGGCGGCGGAAAGTCACGCCCAACCTGCTCTTCGAGAAAATACGTAGGCAAGAGCACGATCAATCCGTATATCCCGGCAACCAGAAAAACGATCCTTGCAAATTTCATTTCAAGTTCAGCCTCCTTCAAACGCTACCACTATCGAGGTATCGGTCGCTCATCCGTCAGAGTTAAAGAAAAACCCTTCAATCAAGTGATGTGTGAATTGTCCAGAAGATGAACAATACGCGCCACAATAATTCCAAATAGAAAGAGGTTCAAACATGAAAACTACTGTCGTTCTGGTTCATGGTGCGTTTGCAGACGGTTCGGGATGGGGCAACGTGATTCCACTGCTCGAACAAGCCGGCTGCGATGTGATCGCGGTTCAGAATCCACTTACTTCGTACGACGACGACGTTGCAACTACTCGACGCGTAATAGACGCGCAAAGTGGTACGGTTGTGCTGGTTGGCCATTCATACGGTGGCGCTGTAATCACGAAGGCTGGTCTCGGTGCGTCAAATGTAAGGGCATTGGTCTACGTCGCTGCGTTCGCTCCCGATGCGGACGAGAATCTGCAAGCACTACTCCAACAATATCCCTCCAAGATTGGCGCCGCGCTCGTGCCTGACGCCGCCGGATTTCTTTACATCGACCGTGGCAAGTTCAAGGAAGTCTTTGCCGCAGACGTTTCCGAGCGCGACTTGAGTGTTCTGAACGCAGCGCAGAAGCCCATCAATTCCCAAACCTTCGGACAGGCCTATGGAGCGCCCGCGTGGAAACAGATTCGAAGCTGGTACTTGGTCGCGAACGACGATCAGGCAATCAATCCTGAGCTGCAACGCATGTTTGCACAACGCATGAACGCGACGACGCGCGAAGTGAATTCGAGCCATGTGCCGTTTGCCTCGAATCCGTCAGCCGTCGCCGGCATCATCGCAGAAGCTGCGGAAGCCACTTCAGAACGCTCGTCGGCAGTGCAAGCGTAGGCAGTCGTGACAAGCGAAAGAAACTTGCCTTATCTCGGATGTTTAGGACCCAAGCGACGCACGGAACGATTACTACTGGAACTCTTCGACGAGGAGATTGCGCCACAAAAAGGCACAAAAGGCACAAAAAGGATATGCGGGTCTTCTCAGTCACTTTTTGTGCTTTATGTGCCTTTTTGTGGCTAATACTTTTGCGCTTCTTCGCGGCGTTACTCGGTGTGGTTCTTGTCTCCGAATCCGTGGCGTCCACCGCAGACCGTACACGACGTCGCTTCCTCAGTGTTGTCGATCCGATGTTGCACCGGCGGCAACGTTCTGAGGTACGCGTAGATCGCTTTCAGATCGTCGTCGGTCATGTTGCGGAAGTAACCCCACGGCATGATCGAATTCAACTTCCGCGCGCCCACCTGGCCCGTGCGCAGCGTCTTCACGAAGAGCGCCTCATCGTAGTAAGAAATCCCGGACGCATCCGGCGTGATGTTGGCACTCGTGACTTCTCCCCACGGTCCTTTGAACGACATACCACCGCCAAACGCCAGCTCTTCAATAAACTGACCTTTCCTCATCGGCGTGTGACACGACATGCAGTTACCCAGCGTCACGAGGTATTTCCCACGCTCGACTGGATTCGACATATCCGGACCAGCTACCACCGCAGTGAGCGGCTCATGCGGTGGCAAGCTGCCTTTGAGAGCGTCCGGCAATATCGTCTTCGGAACCTCGTTGCGTACCGGATTGATCGAGCGAATGTAGACCACAACGGAAGCGAGATCCTCGTCCGACATCTGCCGGAAATTCATGTAAGGCATCATCGGGAAGAGGCGCCGGCCGTCGTGACCGATACCTTCGCGAATCGCGCGCGCAAACTGCGCATCGGTCCACGAACCCGCACCGGTTTCCACGTCCGGCGTAATGTTCGGCGCGACCAGCCAGTCCATTCCGTCTTCGATAAACACGGTTCCGGCGCCCTTTTTCTCGGGTTTCGGCTGCGCGCCGGGCGCTTCCCAATTAACTTCTGAGTGACACTGGAAACAATGTGCCGGACCTTCGACGATATAGCGACCTCGCTCGAGACGCGCCGCCGTCGGCTCAAATTTCAAAGGTGTGACTGTGGCCCTGGTTGAATCTTTTTTAGCGTTGTAACCGACCGAAAGAATGACTCCAATTACTGCAATGATGAAAGCTACCAAGTTATAAACCCGGTTTTTCGTATACATGAACGTTTCTCCGTTTCAAAGAGCGGCACCAAGCCGTCCCCACTTATACATCGCGAAAAATCGCGGCACTTTGTGTCATCAACGATCCAAAATATTGTGGATTCCTGCCAGATAAAGGCTCGTCGTGGTGTCTTAAAGAAGGATGAGGATCTTGCCGCGCATCAATCTGCCGACGAGGAAAGCGGCGCGTCGCCTGTGGCGCAAGTCGAAGGGACACTTAAATCTCAGGCGCGTCTATTACTCCGTCGAGTTTGTCCTGTTCGTGGCGGTTTACTTACTCGTCTTCTCGGGCAGTCGACTGCGGCTGATCGACGGCTTCGGACACAGAACCGACACGATTGTTTCCCTTGTTCTGATTACGGCGTTCATCGTTATTCACGTCGTCGCTCGCCGCCGGCTTCTGCCAAAAATAGAAAGCTATTACGCGCCCGCACCGTACGATGAGCGGAAGATCTTTTTCGACCTTGGACCAGGTTCACAGCACGTCGCTACGGTCGATCACCTCTATCAACATCTCGCCGATCGAATTCGCATCGCGCTCGACGCCGGCAACGCCGCCATCTTCACTCGTGACGAGACCAGCGGAAATTTCAACCTGCGCGTGTTGGCGGCACAGGGACGCGCTCCGGAAACTGATTTCGGCGGCAGGCGTTTGCAGTTGAGTAAGCGCGCGTTTGTCGTGCGGCGGTTGATGAATCTTTCGACTCCGCTGGTGATCGAGCCGCAGGAGATCGAGACGTGGTCGCAGGCGCTCAATTCGGTGTTGCCTTCGCTGCGTGAGGAGCGTGCGAGCGAACACGAAGTGCTGCGTACGATCAAGGCGACGATCCTGGTCCAGGTAAAACAGAAGAACGAGCTGGTGGGGATACTTTCGTTTGGCCCGCGGCGTGGTGGTTTTCAATACTCCGCTGCCGATCGCGAGTTGCTGATGTCCGTCGCCGGTCAACTCGCGCTGATCATCGACAACGCGCGTCTCACCGAACGCATGGTGGCCCAGGAACGCATGCGGCGCGAGCTCGCACTCGCGGCGGAAGTGCAGCAACGTCTGCTTCCGTCTCAGGCGCCGAAGAGCGTCGGGATGGAGATCGCGGGGTTTTGTGAGCCGGCGCGTGGTGTCGGTGGCGATTACTACGACTTCATCAGTTTTGATAACAGCCAGCTTGGGGTGGCGATTGCCGACGTCGCGGGGAAGGGAATGCCGGCGGCGCTGTTGATGTCGACAGTGCAGGCGACGCTGCGCAGCCTGACGGCGCGAAACGGTGCTCCCGCGAGTTACGACTTGTCGTCCATCGTGAGCAAGCTCAACCGTTTGCTGTTCAATTCCACCAACGGCGAGCACTACGTCACTTTCTTTTACGCGACCTTCGATCCGGCGACACAGTTGCTTACTTACGTGAACGCCGGTCACAACCCGCCGCTTTATCTTCGCGCCGATGCTGGTTCCGAGTTTCGCGAGCTCACTTCCGGTGGGTTGGTGGCGGGCGCGTTCGAACACGCTGCGTACGAGCAAGAGACGGTGCAGATGAAGTCTAACGATCTGCTGTTTCTTTACACGGATGGTCTCAGTGAAGCGCTGAACGTGGATGGTGAGGAGTTTGGCGCGAACAGAATCATGGATACCTTGCAGACGATTGCTTCGCTGTCGGCGGATCAGATTCGCGATGTGGTGGCACGGCGTGTGAAGGAGTGGTGCGCGGGGATGTCGCTTTACGATGATCTGACGTTCGTGGTCATGAAAATCAAGTAGGGCCACAACAAAGCACAAACACGCAAAAGAAAACCTCGAATGAGTTTGATTGCTTCAAGTTCCGGTTCTTAACCGTTTTGTGCTTTTTGTGCCTTTTTGTGGCTAATCATTCTTGTGCCTTTTTGTGGCTAAAGGAGCATGCATGCGAAATTTCATCCAGGATTTGCGCTATGGAATTCGAATGATGGCCAAGCGGCCGGGCTTTACCTTGATTGCCGCGCTGACGCTCGCGCTCGGCATCGGCGCGAATACGGCGATCTTTTCCGCTGTTAACGCAGTGCTCCTCAAGCCACTCCCGTTTCCCGAGTCGCAGCAACTCGTCGATCTTTCCGAGACGTTCAAGCCCAATGGTTTCGGGTCGGTGTCAGTGCCGAATCTCGAAGACTGGAAGAGTCAGAACACGGTCTTCGCAGGTATCTCGCCGTACTTTTTCACGAGTTTCAATCTCGAAGGCGGTGAGACTCCGCAACGCATCCCCGGCATAAACGTCGGTGCGAACTATTTCGACGTGCTCGGAGTGAAACCAACTCTCGGTCGCGCCTTTCTTCCCGGTGAAGACGGTGCGGGCAATGAGCGCGTCGTTGTAATCAGCGACGACCTCTGGCGCCGTAACTTCGCCGCGAATCCCGGCATCATTAACCAGACGATCCCTTTGAACGGGCAGCAGTACACAGTCGTCGGCGTCATGCCGCCCGAGCTTTCGTCTTTGTATCGCACGGTGCAGATGTGGTCGCCGTTGGTCTTTCCTGAGAAGGACCGCATCAACCGGGATGAGCACAAGTATCTCGTGATCGGGCGCATCAAGTCAGGCGTCACGCTCGCACAGGCACGCGAGCAGATGAACGCCATCGCGCAGCGTCTCGAAGCGCAATACAAAAACGGGCGTGGCATCCGGCTCATGCAGATCGAAGAATTGTGGGTTGCCGGTGTGCGCTCGCCGCTCGTGATGATGATGGTTGCGGTGGGCTTTGTGCTCTTGATTGCGTGTACCAACGTCGCCAACCTGTTGCTTGCTCGCGCCACCGTGCGGCGTCGCGAGATCAGTATTCGCGTCGCGCTCGGCGCCGGGCGCGGCAGGTTGATTCAGCAGTTTCTCGCGGAAGGTTTGCTGCTGTCGGTAGCCGGTGCGGGGATGGGCATCGCGCTGGCATGGTGGAGCATGGGCGTGCTCGGCAAGATCGCGTTTCCGTTTCTGCCACGCTCGCAGGAGATCCGGATCGACTCGCGCGTGCTGCTCTTCACGTTAGCAGTGTCGATCCTGACGAGCATCGTCTTCGGATTGATTCCTTCACTGCAAGCCGGAAAAACTGACGTGCAAACGACGCTCAAGGAAGGCGGCAACGCTGCGTCAGACAGCATGGTTGGCGGATGGCTGCGCCAGCTCCTGGTGGTGATCGAAGTCGCTGCGGCGGTTGTTTTACTGATCGGCGCGGGCTTGATGATTCGCAGTGTTCTTCGTATTCGCGAAGTCGAGCCCGGACTAAAACCGCAGAACCTGCTCACCGCAAAACTCTCTTTGCCGCGAGACAAGTACAAGGACGCTGAGTCGGCGATTCGTTTCCACCAGCAGGTGCTCGAGCGTGTGAGCAACTTGCCGGGTGTCGAATCCGCGGGGCTGATTTCGCACCTGCCGATCGAAGAGCGCGGCTACAACGGGAACATTTCCGTTGAAGGAAAGACGTATCCACCGAACGAGTCGCCGCTGGTTGAGTACCGCGTTGTTAATGACGACTACTTTCAGACCGCCGGCATTCCGCTGCTGCGTGGCCGTGTTTTCAACCAGCAGGAAGGCGACGACAAGCATCCTGTAGTTGTCATCAACGATGCGATGGCGAAACAGATTTGGCCGGGAGAGGATCCGATCGGAAAGCGCGTGGGTGAGGACACGAAGGTGACGGTTATCGGTGTCGTGGCCGACGTTAAGAACTATGGTTTGTTACAGACGCCCGCTCCGGAAATGTACGCGCCGTATACGTTGAAGGCTCTCTGGCCCGACATGCGTTGGAACCTGCGGCTGCTGGTGCGTTCGACGCTCGATAGCGGCAGTATCGCCGCGGCTGTGCGTCGCGAAGTGCAGGCAGTGGATCCGGGCCAACCGATCTACGCGGTGCAAACAATGAATCTCGTAATCGAGAACACTGTGCGCGATAAGAATTTGAACACGACGTTGTTGAGTGTGTTTGCCGGAGTTTCGTTGCTGCTCGCCGTGATCGGTGTTTACGGAGTGATGAGTTACACGGTGGCGCAGCACACGCGCGAGATCGGAATTCGAATGGCGCTCGGCGCGCAACCGGGAGCGATACTCAAGCTGATTGTGGGGCGTGGGCTGGTGTTGGTTAGTATCGGCGTCGTGGTTGGTGTGGTGGCGTCGTTTGGTCTGACACGCTTCATCGAGCACATGCTCTTCGGCATCACGCCTACCGATCCGCTCACGTTCGCGATGATCGTGGTCCTGCTGGGCCTCGTAGCGCTACTGGCCTGCCTGATCCCCGCGCAAAGGGCGATGCGCGTCGATCCGATCGTTGTGTTGCGATCTCAGTAATTTTTGCCACAAAAAGGCACAAAAGGCACAAAAATGATTTAGTTAAAATTTTGTGGCTAGGATGTTTGCATGACTCGCTGGACTGTCGGGGGCTCCTCGCCGAGCCACTCGGGATGAGAGGCGGTGCCGTCGTAGATCGAGGTCGTCTTGAAGAGTTCGTACTCACCGCGCGCGGCTGGTTGTGCTGTTCTGGCAAGCAGCGCTTTTACCTGTTCGTCCGTCATGGGTTTGAATGTGCGTGCCGCGGTCAACGCTTGTTCAAGATCTTCCATGCTTTCGCAGCCCGTGATAACCACCGAAGTGGGCAGGTTCATCGCGTACTGTAGACACTCGATCGCCGATACAGTCTTCGATTCCAGGATCGTTCCGTTTGCCAGCGCCTTCATTCCCAGCACGCCGATATTTCTTTTGACTAACTCGGGCAGGACGAGTTTTTCAAAACTGCGATAGTGTGCGTCCATCACGTTGAGCGGCATCTGCACCGCGTCAAACTCAAATCCGTTTTCCCCGGCGACTTCGAGCGTGTGCATGTGAATGCGTGGATCTTTGTGACCGGTGAAACCGATAAAACGGAGCTTTCCGGCCGCGCGCGCTTCGACGAGGGCAGCGTTGGCGCCCTCTTCTGCGAACATGCGATGTGGATCTTCATAGCGGAGGATCTCGTGATGTTGAACGAGGTCGATGTGATCCACTTGCATGCGTTTCAGTGACTCGTCGAGTTGTTTAGTTGCTTCTTTCTTCGTGCGACCGTCGATCTTTGTCATCAGAAAGACGCGGTCGCGATAGCCATCCTGCAACGCGTTTCCCATGCGGATCTCGCTGGCGCCTTCGTTGTAGTCCCAGCAGTTGTCCATGAAGTTGATGCCGTTATCGATCGCGCTGCGGATGATGCGCTCGGCCAGTTGGTCGTCAATGTACTTGAAGCCCAGGTGCCAACCGCCGAGACCGATTGAAGAGACTTGTACGCCGGTGCGGCCCAGTGTCCGCATGGGCATTTCTGTTGAATGCTGTGACATTTGATTCCCCCAGGTTGATGTGAACGCTTTAGCGGCGACGATGCGCCGGATGTGCAGCAGTTTTGGTAAATCTTACGTCCATAATGTTGATAGAATAGTCGGTCTTGAAACTACTATTCAAACTCTGCATCGTTCTTCTCGTTCTGCCCACTTGTGTATTCGCTCAGGACGACGAGTGGCCGCCGCTCAGTTATCTCAGGAGCGATTACAAAGCTGTGCGTGTTGTGGCGCACATTCGTATCGAGCAAGCGGAGATAACGAGCCGTATTGGTGGCTATGAGAATTGGAAGATCAACGGTGTAGTGCTCGAGTCGTTCAAAGGTAAGTTTAAGAAAGGCGACGCGATCGAATACGTCCACGGCGCCGAAGCAGGTTTCAAGCGCGAATATTTCACCGGTGAGAAGATCGTGTTCCTGCTGGCCGAACGTGATCAGGATCGGAAGCTCTATTACGCCGTCCTGGAAAATTCGACCTTGCCACACACCACACGGACCGTCCAAAAACTGCGCTCGATTAGAAGATCTGCATTGTCGCGGCAGCGCAGAAATTAACGTGGGAAATAAGAGTCGCAGGTGTGCGGGCCCCGAGCCCGCGAAGCGGGCGGCAGCATAAAGCCTGGGGTGCAAACCCCAGGAAAGCCCCCCAAAAATATGGGCGCAAGCCCGTGAAACGGGCGACAGCGGAATATTGATTTCGTGCTGCCGCCCGTTTCACGGGCTCGACGCCCATTTTTATTATCGGATCCTGGGGCTTGCGCCCCAGGCTTTATGCTTCCGCCCGCTTCGCGGGCTGCGCGCCAGGCGTTACTGCGTCGTGACGGACGTGTCGTCAATCACAAACGAAGTCGCCAATGACGAGTCCTCCACGCCCAGGAAGTAAATCCGGATCGTCTGGCCCTTAAACGCTGTCACATCGAACGTCCTCAGCGTGTAGCCAGTCGTCTCGTTCAAGTTTGAGAAAGTCGCAAGCGTCGATAGTACCGTGTTGCTGGAATTGCGAACTTGTACTCGCAACGTATCGAACGCCGTTGTCGTGGTCGTCTCAGCCGAGGTGATCTTCAGCCAGAAACTCAACGTCACCGTCGTCGCGGTCGATGGCACCGTGATCTGCTGGTAAAGCGTATCCGTATGTGACACGCCATAGCCGTTAAGCCATGCATACCACGCACCGCTTCGCGGTGTATTTTGAGTTGTGTTGGTAACCACACCCGCAGTCGCTACCCAATTAACAGCACCCGATTCGAAGCCCGGGTTCAACAATAACTGTGTTCCCGGCGGTGGCGGTGGTGGTGGCGGCGGAGCGCCGGTCAGTAACGAGAAGAGCAACCGGTTCGGCGATCCGGTTCCCGGATTCGTCACCTTGTTCGGAGTCGAGCTGTTAATGATCGCTGCCGTTACCGTCGCCGGCGATGCAGTCGGATTTGTTTCGAGGAACAACGCTGCAACACCTGCGACGTGCGGCGACGCCATCGACGTGCCTGAAATCGTGTTGGTCGCCGTGTCGCTCGTTCTCCATGACGATGTAATGCTGCTGCCCGGAGCAAAGATGTCGACGCAGGTACCAAAGTTTGAGAACGAAGAGCGCGCGTCAGTCGTCGTCGTCGATCCGACGGTAATTGCATTAGCCACGCGGGCTGGAGACACGTTGCAGGCATTCTGACTTTCGTTTCCTGCTGCAACGGCATAAGTCACTCCATCGGCGATCGAATTGTTGACCGCAGTGTCCAGCGCCGATGAAATGCCGCCACCCAAACTCATGTTGGCGACTGCCGGCTGGCCCGCCAGGTGATTCGAAGTGACAAAATCCACGCCGGCAATGACGCCGGAGTCGGTTCCGTTGCCGGCGGAATCAAGCACGCGCACCGCGACCAGCGTAACGTTCTTCGCTACGCCATAAGTTGAACCGCCAACGGTGCCGGCGACGTGTGTGCCGTGACCATTACCGTCGTTAGTGCCCAGACCATCATTGATTGCTGTGAAACCGGAAATCACGCGCCCGGCGAATTGCGTGTGTGTGGCGCGGATGCCGGTGTCGATGATGTAAACCCTGACTCCGGTGCCGGTAGGTGTGTAAGTGTAAGTTCCATTGAGAGGCAGATCGCGCTGATCGATGCGATCGAGTCCCCAGGTGGCGCCGGTCTGAGTTGTTCCCAAACTAACAACGCCGTCCTCTTCGACAAACTCTACGCGCGGATCGTCTGCCAATCTGAGTGCCTGTTGTTCATTCATGCGAACGGAAAAACCTTTGATAGCCCGTTGATAGGTATGACCGTCATTACGATCGCCGCCAAAATCGCGCGCGAGGCGAAGAGCTTCGGCTTCGACGTCGCCGACGTCGTCTTTGAGTACCACAATGTATTGATTGGCAATTCGTTTATCCGCGCGGGCGCGACGGAATTTGGATGAATTGCTGTTAGGGTTTTGGCCGTGAGCTGTGGTCAGGACCACCACCGCTACGGACATAGCCACGATCGCAAACAGCACAAGCGTTTTCTTCATAGATCCTCCAGTGAGTTACCAGACAGTTGCTGTTATGAATTGGGAGCGTCCGTTGCTGGGCAAAACTACAGATACCAGTGGAGCAATGGGATCTTTCGACGATTTAGTCGAGTCCGCTAAACCTTATCTAGGGTGAACAAGAACCAATCTGGGAGGAAACTCTTGGGAGGTGCTTTCTGGGTTGGCAGATGATAGAGGTACAAAGCGATAAAGGCAAGGGCTGGGCCTAGTACTGCCTCTTCTCCAGCAGGGCGGTGAACGCAACTGCGCCGGGGAAAGCTTGCTTGATCTGCGTGGTTGTTTTGTCGCCTTCTGATGGTGAGATGTGGACCGCGATGATCTGCTTCGGTTTGATGTGGTCTCTGACGATTGTCTGTCCGTCGCTTCCGATCAGGAACCAGAACGGTATGAAAGCGATGTCGATCCCTTCTTCGTCCAGATTAAACTTCTCAAAGTTCTCGACTGCGGTGTCGGCGTCGCCAATGTGCAATAACTTTTTGCCACCGAGTTTGATGATGTGCCCGAGGTTTTGAATGCCGGCGTGACGTTCGGTGCCGTGGCGCAGGTTGAGGATCTCAAAATCAACGCCGGCGACTTTCATTGCGACTTTTTCTTTCCAGGGTGGGGTTGCGCCGGTAATCCTCGCTTTGACGGCTTGATAGTCTTTGAAATTCTTCTCGACCTCGTCGACCACTTGCTGCGAAGAAACGAGGATCGCTTTCGGATTGTGTTGCAGATGGCGCCCGACTGATTCGGGATGAAAATGATCGAGGTGCCGGTGTGAGACGAGTATCAGATCGATCTTGTCAAACGGCGCTTTCGCCGTCTCAATCTTCTCACGCTCTGCCGGCGGTAAGAACGCATACGCGGGCTCATACTCGCGATGCAGCCCATCGATCAACACCTGTTTCCCGTCTGCCGAGATGAGCACACCTTCGTTGGCAATGTAAGTGATCTCGACGGTCGGCGCTTGTGGCGGAGTAGCTGCGCTTTCCGTGAGAACTGGCGCCGTGTTCCGCGTATACGGAAACCAAACTACTATCGCGATGACCGCGACCAGCAGAATACTGAGGATGAACCACAGACGTCTCATTGCTCTACCTTAACCCAAAAATGTCTCGCATCGTGTAGCTGAACCTGGATCTGTCAGTTTTATCGACATAAAATGGAAACGAACGATGAGGTTCAAAAGCTGACGGTTTGCTCAAGCCTTTGCAGTTGACCGCATGCAACCTGACTCTTGAACGTCTTGATCGGCTGCCCGTTTACTTTAATCAGCACAATGACTCCCACTAAAGCAGTTTGGCGGCGATTATATATATCGTACGTGGCGAGTCTGGTCATAGACTTGAACCTCCGCAATGTCGTAATTTTCAAAGCCTCATTTGTGTCATTTTACGCTGGGCGTTAACTCAGGGCGACACATACGCAATGTCAAGATCGCAACGGCTGCTTGATTGCTGTCGATTTCCTCCGAACCTATGGCTAAAAAGAACCAGAGAAAGCAAAGGCGTCAAGCTGGCGACACCATGCACAAACTGCCGTCTGGCGTGAAGTTGTTACGTACGTTCGAGGGGCATCGCGACGCCGTCATGAGTTTGGCTTTCGATTCACAAGGCAGCACGCTGGCCAGTGGGAGTGCTGATAAAACCGTAAAGCTCTGGGACGTGCAAAGCGGCAGGTTGCTGCGCACACACGCAGACCACGAGCGCAATGCCATGAGCGTGGCTTTTGATCCGCAAGGCGACATGCTGCTCAGTGGGAGTTCCGACGGAACCGTAAAGCTTTGGGACGTACGTAGTGGCAAGCTGTTGGACACGGTCAACGTCCAGGGAACCTTTCTCGTGTGTTTGGCTTTTGATCCCTGGGGTCGCATGATAGCCACGGGGAATTTTGAAAACTCAGTGCACCTCTGGGAAGCGCGCAGCGGCAAGCTGCTGCATACGCTCGAAGGCCATCAAGACGCAGTCTGGAGTGTGGCTTTTGACATGGAGAGCACGCTGGCTAGTGCGAGTGATGACCACGTGGTGAAGCTCTGGGAGGTACACAGTGGCAAGTTGCTTCATACGCTTACAGGCCACCAGAGCACCGTCAAGAGTTTGGCTTTTGATCCTCAAGGCGGCACACTAGCTACTGGAAGTGCTGACAATACAGTGAAGCTCTGGGATACGCGCAGTGGAAAGCTCTTGCGCAATCTCGAAGGGCACAACTCTCGTATCGATGCGCTGTTATTTTCGCCGGACGCTCGTCTCCTAGTCTCAAAGAGTTTGGATCACACGATCCGACTCTGGAGTTGCGAGACATGGGAGACGGTGGCGGTTATTCCAGCCCCGTGGATGGATAGGTGGTGGGCTCCTGCGCTCGCCTATCATCCTGCGTTGCCCCTCCTCGCTGGTGCCAGTTCACTACCTAACAAACCGCCGGACGAGCGATGTAAGCAAATCCACCTGTGGGAGTTGGACTATGAGGTGCTGTTAGGCAAGCGCGCGGAGTCGACGGCGACTCGCGCGGTTCATCACACCACCGGAAAGATCGTGTTGGTAGGTGACCATAGTGTTGGCAAGTCGGCGCTCGGATACCGCCTAATTAACGGCGCATTTAAGGAGCAAGCATCGACCCACGGACAGCAGTTCTGGGTTTTTCCCGCGTTAGGTAAGTTGCGCGATGATGGCACCGAGTGTGAAGCAATCCTATGGGACTTCGCCGGCCAACCTGATTATAGATTGGTCCACGCTCTCTTCGTTGACAATGCGGACTTGGCGCTAGTGCTGTTCGATGCTTCCGACATCCACGACCCGCTGCACGGTGTTGGCTTCTGGCTCAAGCAACTGCAAACTGGACACAGTCGATGCCCAATTATTCTCGTCGCTGCCCAGATCGATAGGGGCACTTCGCCACTCACGTCTGAGGATCTAAACGCGTTTTGTCAGGGACATGGCCTCGTCGGTCCAATCGAGACAAGTGCTGTAACGGGGCTTGGCATCAACGAACTAATCGAGCGCATGAAGTCGCTGATCGCTTGGAATGACAAGGCTGCAACCGTTACAACCAGCACTTTCAAGCGAGTCAAGGACTACGTCCTCAACCTGAAAGAAAGCGAATCGCAACGCCAAACTATTGTCACACCTAATGAACTTCGTAAACGTTTGGAAGCGATCGATGCCGAATGGTATTTCAGCGACGACGAAATGCTGACAGCAGTGGGACATCTGGAAAATTACGGCTACGTGAAGTGCTTGCGCACATCCAAAGGGGATCTTCGCATCCTGCTCGAGCCGGAGAGACTGAACAATCTTGCATCTTCGTTCGTGTTAGAGGCGCGGCGGAATCCGAAGGGATTGGGCGCTCTGGAAGAAAAACGTCTGCTGGTTGGCGGCTATGATTTTGCCGAACTCAAAGATCTGAACCTTGGTGAGCGCGATGTGCTTCTCGACTCAGCAGCCCTTCTGTTTCTAGAGCACAACGTTTGTTTCCGTGAGACCGACCCTTTGCGCATGGAGCCGTACCTGGTTTTCCCCGAGCTGATAAATTTGAAGAAGCCACCTGAAAATGACGGAGCTACTGAGGACGGTGTCGCTTACACAGTGAGTGGCCCAACGGAGAACGTGTTTGCTTCGTTAGTAGTATTGCTAGGTTACACACACACTTTTACGCGCACCGCCCAATGGCAGAACAACGCACGTTATGAGGTCGGTGAAGGCTTGGTGTGCGGATTTCGGCAGGAAGCCGAACGTGATGGGGAACTGGACTTCGCGCTCTGCTTCGGACCAAAGGTTGGACTGCCAGTGCGGATACTTTTCCAGGGACTATTCGAGAGTTTCTTGGCGCGTCGGAATCTGACCGTGATGCGTTACGAATCGGTTCGTTGCACCAATACGGAATGCGGCCAGTTGCTGGACCGCTCAGTTGTACGCCAGCGGATGAAAGACGGAAAGACCTTCGCATGCTGTAATGAATGCGGCGAAAGACTGAAGCTGCCTGCGATGGTGGAACCGATCCAGTTGACACGAGAAGTACAACTCGAAGTTGAATCGCAGCGCCGTGCCGCCGAGCAACGAACACGCTTCGAACAGGCTGTCTTCCGTTTGCATGCCTACATCTCTGAGCAGAAGATAACCCCGCCCGAGTGCTTCATCAGTTATGCCTGGGGTGTGGCAGAGCATGAGCGATGGGTCGAAAAACGGCTCGCAACCGATCTTCAAAAGGCTGGGATCGAGGTGTTGTTAGACCGTTGGCACAACGCACAATTTGGTGCGAGCGTGGCACGATTTGTCGAGCGCATTGAGAAATCTGATCGGATCGTTGTGGTTGGTACACCGCTTTACCGCAGGAAATACGAAAACAAAGACACCCACACCGGTTACGTTGTAGCAGCAGAAGTGGATCTGATCTCCAATCGTCTTCTCGGCACTGAAACACAAAAGGCCAGTGTGCTTCCTTTGCTGCTTGCAGGCGAGAAAACCGTAGCAATGCCGCCATTGCTGCTCGGTCGTGTGTATGCTGATTTTCGCGATGATTCGACATATTTCACAACCGTCTTCGATCTAATTCTGAGTGTTTACGATCTTCCACCGAACCATCCTGCCGTGGCCGATTTGCGCGAGTCGCTCCGTCCTCCAGAGATCGCGTTTCGCAGCTAGAACTGACCTTGCGGGATACTAGCTCCATTAGCATAATCGTGCCGTGAAAATGCCAAGATATGTATTTCTCGCAATTGTTCTCTCAACGGGTGCCGTTGTCTCGGCGCAAGAGAGGTTACGTTCGTTACGGGACACGGCTCAAAACAAACCTGCGACTTCCATTTTCATTTTTCACACCGATGAGTTCTGGTTGAACCTGCATCACTTTCTCTACGTGCTTGGTCGCGCACAGAACAAAACCACTGACGCTTCGCGCGAGGCGGTTGCCGGTGCGCCCGCTAACCAAGAGAAAGGGTTGGCTGCTCTCACTGCGACAGAGCGCACCGTTTGGAACGAAGCGGTTTCCGCGTATGCGGCCACACTTAGTAGGAAAGATCTCGTCTTTGACGATCCTTTACCTGCACTTACAAAAGCTTTGTCGCTGGCCGGCGAGGCGCGTTCTCTGGCCGGTGTTGAGGTTGATCCTGCAACGGCTGCTATTCTCCAACGTGCCGAGCCAATCTATCGCAAAGCGTGGTGGCCTGCGCACCGGAGTGCAAATCGAGCATGGCTGTCATCAATTCAACCATATGTTGATAAGCATGGATCGACAGTGCTGAGTTTTATCACACGTGCGTATCAGCTTACCTGGCCAGAATCCGGATACGCAGTTCATCTTTCCGCCTACTCCAACTGGGCCGGCGCCTATTCGACCCGTGGCGACTTGCTTGTTCTCTCAAGTGTTAATGAAGCAAATGGGGGAGCCTATGGTTTGGAAACCATCTTTCACGAAGGCATGCACCAGTGGGATGCCCAGGTCTTCGAGGCATTACGCACACAGGCGCGGTTGCAGAATAAGTTGGTACCGAGAGGTCTGTCGCACGTGTTGATTTTCTTTACCGCAGGAGAGGCGGTTCGACGAGTGATTCCGGGACATGTGCCCTATGCGGAAAAGTCCGGAGTTTGGCAGCGTGGCATGATGCAATTCAAGCAGCCGGTTGAAGAAACATGGAAGCCGTATCTCGATGGCAAGGGCACTCGCGATGAAGCATTCGCGGAGCTAATCAAACGCACAGGTGAGGCGAAACCATAGACCACGTCAGATGCTATAATTGCCACATGCCTGAGACTCCACACAGCGAACAAATGACAGTGAGAGTGATTCGCGATGGCCAGCCTGAGCCGCCGGATAACGACTGGCTGATGACCTCTCCTGAGGAGCGAATCGAGGCAGTGTGGACGCTGACGAAGCTTTGTATGGCCTGGAACGAACATTCAAACCGTGAGCCCAGACTTCAAAGAACTGTTACTCGCCTTCAACGCGCACAACGTTGAATATTTGATCGTCGGTGCGCATGCTTTGGCAGCGCACGGCCACGTGCGTGCGACGAGAGATCTGGATCTTTGGATTCATCCCGATGAAGAGAATGCTCAGAGAGTGTTGCGTGCGCTCTCAGAATTCGGCGCTCCTCTGGGTGATTTGACCGCAGAGGATTTGAGCAAGAAAGATACCATCTTCCAGATTGGGTTGCCGCCGCTGCGAATCGATATCATCACAGCTATTGAAGGTGTTGAGTTCGCAGATGCGTGGCCGGATCGTGTAGAAACTGTGTTTGGAGGCCAGCCCGCCTTTGTGATTTCCCGCCATCATCTGATCACAAACAAGAAAACTGCCGCACGCCTGCAAGACCTCGCTGATGTACAGCAACTAGAGGCAGTCAAAGATAGTAGGGCAGAATAGCTTGCCTCAAAGTGATCTTATTCACAGCGGACTTTAGCCCGGCGCCCACCAGGAGAGACCGTAATCAGCAAAACCGTTAAAACGGTTTCTCAATATTTCTGAACGCCCTTGCACCGGGCTAAAGCCCGGTGTGAATGAGAAGGACTTTTGAGGCAAAACCGGGCAGAATCGCTTTGCACAAGAGTCTTTGAACTCTCAAACTCAACCCAGTCATGTTCGCCAGGGGGCAGGTTCAAAACGTAATCTTCATCCCACTCAACAGGCTGTTTCATACAGTATCCTCAGAAAATCAGCTTCAACGCTAACTGAATATTCCTTGGTCCACCGCCGCCCATGAAGGGGTTGCCGATGCCGACGTCGGGGGTGACGGTGATGGGGAGAAAGCCGGTGCCGCGGCCGGTTATGGGATCGATAGATGATGTCATGTCGGCGGCGAAGCTCGGCAGCAGGGGATTGGAGAAGTTTGGGTGGTTGAAGATGTTGAAGACTTCGGCGCGTAGTTGGAGGCGCAGCTTCTCCGTGATGTCGGTGTCTTTGAAGATCGAGAAGTCGACGTTGTGATAACTCGGTCCACGCAGGGCGTTGCGGCCGAGTGAGCCAAAGTGCCAGGTGCCGGGAATGCACGATCCGGCGCTGCCGTCGCCCGCCGGATCGAGCGTGCATGGGACTGCGAATGCCGACAGGTTGATGAACCGATCGGGCGCGTTTGTTCCCGCGTACGGATCGCCGATGAGATCGGGTCGTGGGAAAAACTCGCCGGTGTTGTTGTAATCGTCAAACAACGTCAGGTGAAACGGATTGCCGGTGCGGATCGTCACCACCGAGTTGAGTTGCCAGCCTTTGCCAAGACGCGGATGTGACTCCCAAAGGTTTGGCAGTGCATAACTCGCTGTGACCACGAACCGGTGTCGATTATCGAAGTTCGAGTTCGCTTTCTCGCAACGCGTGCAGTGACTGTTGTCGGGTTGCGTCGCATTGGCAACATAGTCCTGGCCGTCCGAAGCGTTGTCGATCGAATGCGACCAGGTGTAATTGATTTGCGTCGAGAAGCCTTTGCGATCGCGCACGGAGAAGCTTGTTTGCAGTGCGTTGTAATTCGAGACGGCGGTGGTCTCGAGCTGATTGACGTAGAAGAAAGTTCCGCCGGAGGGCGCGAACGGTCCATTGTCAAACGGACGCTCGGAAGAAACGCTCGGGTTCAGCGGCTGGTTGATATCGCGATAGCGAAACAGCTTCTTGCCGGTCGAACCGACATAGCCGACTTCCAGCACGCCGTTTCGGAATAACTCCTGTTGAATGTTGAGATTGTAGTTTTGAATGTACGGCGTGCGCAGGTTTGGATCGACCGCGAACACGTCGGAGTCGAGAAAATCCGTAAAGATCGGAACGCCGTTCTCGATCTCAGGCACAGTTGAGAATGAAAAGAGGACGGGCGATGGACCAACCGGATTGAAAGCCGGCCCCGGATTGAACGTATTGAACGGCAGTTGTCCCGCAAAGAAGTCCTGCGAAAACGCGTCGTAGAACAAACCCCAACCCGCGCGAACGACAGTCTTGCCGTTTCCGTTGACGTTCCAGGCCAGCCCCAAACGCGGCGAGAAGTTATTCCAGTCGCGATCATAAAGCCGCGGCAGTCCCGGCGATCCGACTTGCACGAGACCCTCGGTCGGACTGAAGTTGCTCAACAGGTTGTCCCTCTCGGCGATGACGCCGAAGTAATCCCAACGCAATCCAAGGTTGAGCGTAAGTGCCGGGCTGCGGCGAAACGTGTCCTGCAAATAACCGGCGTGTGAGTTCTGGAAAGTGTAGCGATTGGAGTTGCCACGTGCTTGCCGGCCACCGCTCAGCGTGCCGGAAAGAAAGTCCTCGAGCGAACCGAAGTCCAGACGGCCGCGATAGCCCGCGTCAAAGAACTGATCCACGGTCGTGCGTCGAAACTCGTAACCGAATTTCAAGTCGTGCCCCGTGAGCTTCCACGAAAAGTTATCGATCACGTGAAAGTTACTGTCGACGCGTGCGCGTGGGACTGAGAGCGTAGCGCCGATGTTGGCGATGCCGAGATCATCCTGAATGCGGATCTGCGGGAGGCCAAAATCCTGCTCGCTGGTGATGCCGGTGTTGAGTCCAATCGAACGCGGATCGAAATCGTTGTCTTCCGGAAAGAACCCTTCGTCGAAGCGGTTGTAACCAAAGCGCAGCTCGTTGACTTTGGTCGCAGAAAGAATTTTCAAGTAAGAGATCGAGACGAGATGAACTGTCGTCGGGGTAGTCGTGTTGTATCCGGGGAGGATGTTGCCGGCGAGAATTGCGAGCGGAAATGACTGATCGCTCGTGCCGAAAAAATAACGCCCGGTTAGTTGGTTGTCTGTATTGAATGAGTGATCGATCTTGCCGATCAGACTATCGACGTCGTTCGAAGCAGGCGTGGTGACGAAGAGGTTCGGTGTACCGCTGTTGTCGAAGAGCGGCAATGGGTTAGTCGGAGCGGGCCAGGGATTGCGCGCCAGCAGGCGAGCGATAACCGGATTCGTTGGGCCACCAAGCGCAGCGATCTCGCGTGGATCCGGAACGCGTGCGGTTGAATTCAGTCCGACTCGTTCGCGTTGACCTTCGTAAGCGAAGTAGAAGAACGTCTGGTTGCGTTTTATTGGACCACCGAGCGCGCCGCCAAACTGATTGTTTCGAAACTGCGTTTGTGGGTTGGGCTTCGGATTGAAGAAATTGCGAGCGTCGAGTTTGTTGTTGCGAAAGAACTCGAACAGCGAGCCGTGAAAATCGTTGGTGCCGGATTTGGTGACGATGTTGACGATGGCGCCGGAGTTGCGGCCATACTCGGCTTCGAAGTTTGAGAGTATCGCTGCTTCGGAAATCGCTTCGATGGGCAGGATGGTCGCGGGAGTCCCAAAGACGCCGGCTTCGTTGATCGCGGGGAGGTTGCGATAACCGTCGTTCATGTCGGTGCCGTCGAGCAGGTAATTGTTTGCGCGCCCGCGATTACCGTTGGCGCTGAACAGACCGAACGATCCGGGTGAGTCAGTTGCGCCCGAAGGGTCGCCGGTCGCGCCCGGAACCATGACGAGGAATTTGGTGAAGTCGCGGCCGTTGATGGGCAAGTCGGCGGCGGCTTTGGTGGTGATAGTGCCGCCGAGCGTGTTGTTAGTGGTCTCGACCTGCACGTTTGTCGCTACGGTCACGACTGTTTCCGCGCCTGCAACATTTAGTTTCACGTCTACTTGTCGTTCGCTGGCGACTTCAACCGTGACGTTTGACACGACTGACGCGACAAAGCCAGTTTGCTCGACACGCACTTCATACGGTCCAACCGGCAACTCGGCAACGGTATAGTTACCGGCATCGTCGGTCGTCGTCGAACGCTCGAGTCCGGTGCCCGTGTTCTTGACTGTGACCTTTGCGCCGGAGACGAGTGCGCCGTTGGGATCGGTAACCGTCCCGAGGATTGTGCCGCGAAACGTTTGTGCTGAGACGACGGTTAACGGCAAAAGAATCAACAGGAGCAGTTGGAAGAAACGTGAATGAAGTGATTGCATAGTTGGCTCCTTGTCGGGCGAGTAAGATTTTGTGAAACAACTATCGCTGGGCCTGCGTGAGGGTTGCTGCGCGATTATAGACTCAAAGGAGCACAAAAAACACAAGGAATCTAATGTGCTCTTTGTGCTTCTTTGTGGCAATCTACAGTTATGAAGGGATCGAAATCGCCTCTCACCGTTTTTGTCGCGCTGTTGCGTGGCGTCAATGTCGGCGGTAACAACATGATCAGCATGCGCGCGCTCAAAGAGAGCTTCGAGACGATGGGGTTCGCCAACGTCTCCACTTACATCAACAGCGGCAACATCCTTTTTCAGTCAAAGGAAGCCGACCCGCGGAAGCTGGAAAAGAAGATCGAGCAGATGCTTTCCAGTGATTATCAACTCGATTCAAAGGTGGTGATACGCTCGCTGGCCGAGATGGAGGAACTCGTAAAGGCGCTGCCGCGAAAGTGGGGCGACAATAGCGATTTCCGTTACAACGTCGTCTTTCTCCGTCACTCAATCGACTCGGAAAAGGTCCTCGACGAACTACCAGTCAACAGCGACATCGAAGAGATTGTCTATCGTCCCGGCACACTTCTGTGGTCTCTACAAGCAAGCGAAGCAACCAGATCGAAGTTTGCAAAACTCGCCAGCCGGAAGATTTACAAGGACATGACCATCAGAAATCTCAACACCACCAGGAAGCTCCACGATTTGATGAAGAAAGCCGCCGAGACTGATTAGTGCTTTTGTGCCGTGAGGATGATGAAACCCGGGTCACGCACATCGGCGGCGCCACTCGGATCTGGAACTTACACCTGCCCGTTCACGATCAACGAAATCATAGTCAGTTAGCACGCTCTCCCGCCGGAGTCAGGCGCAGCAGGTCACCGCTTTTGTCGTCGACGATCACGAGGATCGCGCCGTCGGGTGCCTGGATCAGATCGCGGATGCGCCGCTTCATGTCGATCCGCTCTTCGATGTCGATCGTGCCACCAGCGTTTAGAGTGAGACGGACCAGCGCTTTTGACGACAGACCACCGGCGAGCAAACTGCCACGCCAGCCCGGGAACAGCGATCCCGTGTAGAAGAACGCGCCTGAAGGCGAGATCACAGGGCTCCAGGAACGGACCGGATTCTGGAATTCCTTATGCGATGGGTGGTCCGGAATTGGTGAGTTGTTGTAGTTGTCGCCGTTGCTGACGATGGGCCAGCCATAGTTTTTCCCGCGCTCGACGAGGTTGAGTTCGTCACCACCGAGCGGTCCCATTTCCACTACCCACAGCCGGCCGGATGAGGGCTCGATCGCTGCTGAGAGCATGTTGCGATGGCCATAGCTCCAGATATCGCCGAGCGCGTCCGTCTTCCCGACGAATGGGTTGTCGTTTGGTATCGAGCCGTCGCTGTTAATACGGACGACTTTGCCGAGATTCGATGCCAGACTCTGCGCCGGATCGAAACGCATCCTCTCGCCGGAGGTGATGAACAGTTTGCCGTCTGGCGCGAAGACGATGCGGTTCCCGAAGTGACCGCGACCGATGGTCTTCGGCACCTGGCGCCAGATCACCTGCACATCGCGTAACTGGTTGCCGTCGAGTCTGCCCCGTGCGACCGCGCCGCCTCTCACGATCGTGTCCGACGTGTCGAGAGCTCCGAAGCGCGGGTCGCCGGTCTCGCGCGCGTCTGCCGGTTGTTGTTCGGCAGCTTCTGAATAGGAGAGATAGACGAGGTTGTTGCGTGCGAAATCCGGATCGATCTCGACGTCGAGCAGGCCGCCCTGCTCAGACGGCGTGCCGCGATAAACGACCTTCGGCACGCCTTGCACCGGTTCTGACATTTTGCCGTTGGCCCAGATGCGCAGGCGCCCCGGCTTTTCGGTGATAAGCAGTCGCCCGTCCGGCAGCAGTGCCATGCCCCACGGCAGTTCGAGGGTTGCGAGCCGTTCGATTCGGATGTTGCCGGCGGATGAGGTAACTACGTCCGGTGGTGTTGTTTGACTGTAAGCCGATGTGATGAATGCGAATAGAAGAATGCCGATTGCGGTTGTTTGTGCTTTCAAAATACTCCCTCCCTTACTCGTAAGTAGTGAGGGTAACATTCGCGGGTTGTTATTAGTTTGAACTTTTTCGACCGAATGTGTGCTGGTTGTGTTCTGGTGTTAACTGTTCGAAAGCACAGGCAAACGACAATAGGGGGGCTTCGCTGAAGTTTGGACCAGCAATCTGCAATCCGATTGGGAGGCCGGCTCGCGTAAAGCCGCACGGAATCGAGATTGTCGGGAGGCCATAGGCGTTGAATGGTCGCGTGTTTCGCAGCCAGAGCTCGCCGGCGGGTGGGGGCGACAGGTTCAGCGCTTCGGTGATTGTGATTGGCGGCACGGGCGACGTTGGCGTTACCAGGAAATCGACTTTCGAAAAGACATCGGATACGGAACGACGCACGCGATCCAGTTCTTGTCGAGCTTCGACGTAAGCCACCGTGTTAACCATCGCTGCCTGTCTTAGTCGTTCCTGGATCCAGCGACCGTATAGCTCTAGTGAGGTGGTGAAGTATTTTGCGTGTACGGCGTACACTTCCGGCGCCTGTACGGCGGCGGGCGTGGCTGGTAGATCGATCTCGAGCACGTCCGCAGACAAGTTGGTCAACTGTTTCAATGCTTCCGTGGTGGCGCTTTCGATCTCAGGATCGAGATCGTCGAAGAATGGGCGGCGCACAATGCCGAGGTGGGGTTTAGTCGTCGTGTTGAGCGCTTCGGTATAAGAGTCAATGGGCCAGTCAACGCTCGTCGTGTCTAACTTGTCGTAACCGGCAATAGCTTGAAGCAACAGCGCGGTGTCGCGGACGTTGCGACAGAGTGGTCCGACGTGGTCCAGGGACGGCGATAGTGGAAACACTCCGCGCGTGCTCACGCGACCATATGTCGGCTTGAGACCAACGATACCGCAGAATGCGGCAGGCTCGCGGACTGAGCCGCCGGTGTCGGTTCCGATTGCACCGAAGCACATGCCGCTCGCGACGGCCGCCGCTGAACCACCTGATGAGCCTCCGGCTATTCGATCGATGTCCCATGGATTATGAACGGGGCCAAAATGCGACGATGTGGAAGTGCCGCCGTAAGCAAACTCCTGCATGTTTTGTTTGCCGATTAGCACAGCGCCCGCGTTCTTCAACAGTCGCACGATCTCGGCATCGTCGGTGGGAATGCGATCCTTGAACAGAGCGCTGCCACACGTCGTTCTGACACCGGCCGTGTCGATCAAATCCTTTAAGCCGATCGGAATCCCGTGCAGTGGTCCACGCCAATTGCCGGCGTGAATTTCATCCTCGGCGACGCGTGCCTGGGCCAACGCGCTGTCGTGCATGACCGTGATGAAGGCGTTGATTGTTGGGTTAAGTTCTTCGATGCGAGCCAGACAAGCGTTTGTTAGATCTATGGGCGAGATCTCTTTTCGACGCAGCAAGTCGGACGCTTCGGCGATGCTGATATCGATCATTGTCGAGTCAAAGAATAACAACAATAATCAGCCACAAAAAGGCACAAAAGGTAAATACTTCAGGCGTGCTATGCCGGGCGATTAACGAGGGAGCTGCTGAAGGTGCTCCAAACGGAGCCCACGAGTGTTAAGAAGACACCAAGGAATGCGAGGGCGGCTGGGGCGGCGAATAATTTTGCGGTCACGATTGCGAGGGCTCCGGCAGTGACGAGATAGAAGGGAAGCATGCGACCCGTTCCGCGGGCGCGGAACCAAATGCTGGTCAGGTTCAAAAGCAAAAAGATTGCCAGCACGGGCTGTAACCAGGGCGAGTAGGGAATTGATTCCAGGCCCGCGATGCCGAAGAGACTTAGATACGCGGCCCAGCATAGCGGGCACTTCGGGAAAAGCGCGAGTCCGAGTGCGACTACGGTTCCGAAAACGGGCGAAGCGAAGTTGTGTCGCTCCTTTGCGTTGCGATTCTCTCGCAACACTTCAACCGCCCGTTGCACGACGTCTTTTTCATTCCACTGAATGCGCCCGAAATATCCCGCCACGCAACCTGTCGCATCGAGAATGTAGATCTCGATCCGGTGTCGATTAACCAGCGACTCGATAAAATTCACACCGAGTTTGAAGTGTCTGCGCACAGAGTCAAGGTCGTCGCGAGTCCGTAACAGGCGATGATGCGAATCAAAGCGCACGCCTCGATGCGCGCCATAGTTCATTAGACGTTCGGGTGAATCGAAACCGGGATCGTAAGTAACTCCTGCCGTGTTGATTTGATCCGCTATGCCCTCAGCGTCCAACAGTTGTTGAATGCGTGCGAGCTTGGTGACGGTTAGCGAACACTTCAGCGGATTGTCACAACGAGTGTAGAAGAAGGCGACGATTGAAGGCCGGCCGTGAAAGAACTCACCGAACGTTACAGGCTGGCCATTTTGATCTTCGAAGACTGTTGATTCTATTGGTGCGGAATCTGTTCGCGTAGCGCGCGTCCACGAGAAGAGATCTCGTACGCCATCGGGCAACTGACAGCAGTCGTTGGTTTCTGCGGCAGTTCCAGTAGCACTGAGGATCTGCTCGAGACTCGGGTGGTATTTTTTGTTGAGTGCGGTTGGTCCACTACGCAGCAACTCGATCTCGGGCGCCAACGCGCGCGCTTGAGGACCGAGCCAAAGTAACGTTGCGAGAAGTTCTCGCACGGGAGTTGTTCCGGTTGATCCGATCGCAAAACCGCCGTATTCGTCGAGTGCAAGACGTTCGTCGCGATAGCGGATGTTAGTGATGGCGCGTACAACAAAAGGCGCAAACGCAGAACTCGGAGTCGGGTAAGAACGGAGTGCAAAAGCGGCAGTCGCAACGAGGTATGCATCGACGCCGGTGTCGAGTTCTTCGAGCACAAACGGAAGCGCGGCGGCAGGCAGGTTGATGCGGGCCAGGGCAAGCATGACCCAACCCCGCATCCGTGACACGGTAGACGTTCCGCGTTGATCGTAAACCGGATGATCCTCTTGCAGTAGATCGATTAGTTGGTTTTGCTGTGATGGATGACGTGCAAGATTTTCGATCAGGTCGCAAAACGTTTCTTCGGTTTGTGGGGACGCTAACCCAACCATGGTTCGTTAAAATTCTCGCTGGGGCGGCCACGGAGTGCCGCCCCCTACAAATTAACTGTAGGCTGCCCCAGGCTTATTTCTCAGACCCGTGCCTGCTTAGAAACGCTTTCGCAGTTTTCTTTACCTTGGCAGATTTTCCCTTGCCGAGTTTATCCACCTGCTTCAGCAGTTGCTCATCTTTCGCAACTGCCTTCTCATCGCCAAACTGTGTGAGCGCCGCCAATGCTGTTGCCTGGATGTCGTCGTACTCTTTGTTGTCGAGCAACACTTCGCGCGCATGCTCCTGAAATTTCTTTGGCTTTATCGCCTGGAGCGCCGCAGCAGAGATCTGACGGATTTCACGATCCTCATCCTTGTCGCGCATCAGCTTCTCAAAGATGGGCGCCGAATTCGCGTCTGCCGCCAGTAGCCGCAGCGCCTCGCGTTTGGCTTCAGGATTGGGCGGCTCCTTTACGATGTCACGCGCAACCGAATAGGCTTCTGCATGCACATCGTAACTGAGGAGCTGCAGCGCCTTCTCCGGCGGCACCAGAGCTTTGCTCGGATCCTGCAATCCTTCGAGTAGTCTCTTTTGTGTATAGCTATCGTTTTCACGCGAGAGAATGCCCAGTACGCGCTGGCGTAACTCCTCGTCAGGATCGTCCAGTATCTCCCGCAGAGTCGCCAGGTAGGCCTCACGAAACGGTTCAAAATCGATCACACTGAAGCTTGCCGCTTGTAGCGATTGCAGCGCTGCCAATCGTACTTTTATCGGTTGCTTTCGATCGCGCAGGACGTTAAGCGTCGCTTCCATGCTTTGGTCGGACTGGATGGTGGCCAGCGGCGCCTCAACAAACGCCTTCGCGCGTTCTGCTGTGGACTTCTTTTGGTTCGTAGCTACCGCGAATGCGGCTCGCGGCGTTCTCTTTGCCGGGCTCTTCTTCTTCGCGGTGGTGGTTTTCTTAGTCGACGTTCTTTTTATTGCCATGATTTCGATCTCCTCGTGTAAGACACATTAGGAAAAAGGTACATCGTCGTAATCAAAACCCATGCAAGCAGCGGCACTGACCCTACCCTGGAAATCCAGGCTGTCGCGCACGCGCGGGCTCAATCCCGGCGCGCTCACAACGGGCGACGGCGCCATCGTTCCGCCTGGCGCGGTGGGTGGACGAGGTGGTCCAGTGATTCCATTCCACGGCCACATCGTGTCAGGCAGATTGTGACCGATGGGACTGGGCGGAGTGCTGTCGTATGACGCTGCTGTTGCTGAATTGAAACGATTGTTCTGGTGCTGCCACTTGGCCCAGAGGCGATCGACATTACAGTGCAAAAGGAAGAACAGCGGATCGCGAGCGGCAGTATTGATACTGGAAATCGATCCGCCGAAGCTTGTATGAGCCGACCCGTGCGGGTTTCCTTCCATGGTGCGAAAGTTCGGGAAGGTCGTGCCAAGCGCGATCGTTTGTGCTTCGGTCCGCAGTCCCGGCGGTGCGGAGTTGGTGCTGAAGAACGGGCGCCGGTTGATTCCCTGTACGCCGTCAGTAACCCAGAATTGCAACGGGTTCGTCGCGCTGAACTGCACCGTGCCGAGGTTGTCCGAAACCCCGAGAAATTCCCGCGTGAAAATGTTTGGTGATGGGCGATCGAAACGCCAGTAGTGCAGTGCCACGCTTGGATCGATGGCCTGGAGTTCGCGCTCCAGATCGAGCAGGTAAGCACGATGCCACGGCAGGAAGCCAGGGCGTCCATGTGCCTGCGGCGAACTGACGTTGGTGTGCATATCGCGGAAGTCTGTGAAACGGCCGAGGCCCTGGTTGTTGAGTTGCGCGAAAGCTGCGATAAAGCGATCGCGTTCACCGGGAGTCAGGTTGTTTGCGTTTTTGCGGATACGGACAGTGCAGGGTGTTGACCCGATGACCTGGTTGCCGTTCCCGTGGCGTGCTTCGATCCGCGTGTCATTGAGATTGGTGCTGGGCCGTCCGAATTGTCCGGCAGTAAAAAACTGTACCCAGTTTCCGTTAACTGGTACTTGCAGCATCAAGCTGGTAGCGAATTGGCCTGTTGTTCCGCGACGAAAGACCAGTGCGCCGCTGTTTGCGGTCGTGCGTGCACTGATACGAATGGGCGGCGTCCCGCCACCCTGCGCACCCGACGGATTAGTAATCCGAATACGGCATGGAGCGGGCGCCCAGGTGACAAATCGCGCATTGGCGTTTGGGGTATTGTTTATTTGTATCTCAACGTCCATCTGGGGAATCTCCTTAATGAGGTGGAAAGGTCACGATTGCGATCGCAGTAGTTACTCGATGAGTCAAAGATACCGGAGACGCCGGGAGGACTCCGGATCACAGAATTAGCAAGGAAGTTCCTACAATTACGCGCGGCAGACTATACGCAAGAATTTGTAATGTCAATGAAGAATTTTCGCTTGGCGGTCTCTAATGAGAAGCACGCATTGTTGATATGGTAGTTACCCTGGACCAGACTAAGGATGAAATAGTTCTCTAAGCGCTGACGGCGGGGCCGGCGCGAGGCAGCGATCTTTTCGTGATCGCGGGGAATATGGATGGTGCAAACAATACTTGCCCTGGCGTACCGACTCCGACACCAATGCCGAGTCCGACACCATGTGAAGGAAACGATACCGACGGCGATGGTCTGGCGAATCGTGCGATCCTGACGACGATAATGACGGAGTGCTTGATGGAGATGATAGCTGTCGCTTAGTGGCCAATCCCGGCCAGCGCGACACGGATGGTGATGGTCTCGGCGATCGTTGCGACAGTGATGATGACAACGACGGCGTACCTGACGATCAGGACAACTGCCAGTTCACGCCGAATCCAAACCAGCGCGATACGGATGGTGATGGAGTAGGTGATCGATGTGACAGTGATGACAACGACGGCGTTGTAGATGCACAGGACAACTGTCCGCTCGATCCGAATCCAGGCCAACGCGATTCTGATGGCGATGGTATTGGAGACAGGTGTGACGGCAACCCGTCCGCCACGCTTGATTGGCTGCGGCATCCCTTCATCCGGCCGCGCGTGTTTACGCTAACGAGGATCGGCTGATTTGTACCAAAGGGCGGCAGCACTCACTGCCGCCCTTTGGTGGTACCAGATGCCACGGGCGGTGACGGGGCTTGTCCCGTGGAGCTTCACGATCTCAGCTAACAAAAGACAATCTAAAAGGTAATTGATGCCACGGGCTTGCCCCGTGGAGCTTCACGATCTCAGCTAACAAAAGACAATCTAAAAGGTAATTGATGCCACGGGCTTGCCCCGTGGAGCTTCACGATCTCAGCTAACAAAAG
>DASVGE010000037.1:0-8486 GCA_036379695.1 Pyrinomonadaceae bacterium
ATGTTCTCCGCCTGTGCGTTCACTGTGCTGCTGTTCCACCCGTCGTCGCCGGTTGCGCAAACGATTCACGATGGTTTGCTGCGTCGACTGCTGATGGGAACGGCGATGGGCGCAACGGCAATAGCAATCATCTTTTCACCCCTGGGCCAAAGATCGGGAGCACACTTCAACCCATCAGTGACGTGGACTTTCTTTCGACTCGGAAAAATCGAAGCGAGCGATGCAGCCTTCTACACACTGTTTCAATTCGCCGGTGGCATCGCCGGGGTAATGCTCGCATCGCTCGCCTTTAGTGGGCTGGTGGCGCATCAGTCGGTCAATTATGCCGTCACGCTTCCCGGCTCGAATGGACCAGTCGTCGCACTGTTCGCCGAGATTGTCATTTCCTTCATTCTGATGTCGGTGGTTCTTGCCGTCTCCAGCAGTAAACGATTAGCACGATGGACAGGCATGTTCGCCGGTGCTCTCGTCGCAACGTACATCACGATCGAATCGCCAATCTCCGGCATGAGTATGAATCCCGCTCGGACTTTCAGTTCCGCAGTTAGTGCACAGGTTTGGATGTCTCTCTGGATCTATTTTGTCGCGCCGCCGGTGGGAATGTTGCTGGCGGCTGAAGTTCACCAGCGTTTGAAGCCAGGCCGCGTAGTTGCCTGCGCCAAGCTGCATCACCACAACAATCACCGTTGCATCTTCCGGTGCAACTTCGAAGTTAACTAATAAAGGAGAATCGAAATCATGAAACGTCGAAAATTCGCAATCGCGCTGTTGGCTGTCTGCTATCTGGCCCAGTTCACGGTCGCAACTGCCACGCGCAAGGTCGAGGCAACCAGATTCACAGTCCGCGTGGAAAACATTTCTAACCCCGAAGGGATGGCGGCTTCGAACGGACAGAAGGTTCCGTTTGCGCTATCACCGGGCATGTTCGTATTAAGCGAGAAGAACGGCGCGCTTTTCAGCGAAGGCAAAGCCGCGAAGAACGGCCTCGAGATGCAGGCAGAAGACGGCGAGCCGTCGGGATTAGTGGCCTCGCTGGTAGCTATGCATCACAGTTCTAATCTGCATGGCGTCTTCAATACACCCGTTGGCGCAATGGCTGCCGGACCAATCCGTCCCGGTGATTCATACGAGTTTACGGTTACGGCTGCGCCGGGGATGAAGCTGTTCATGACGCAGATGTTCGGGCAGTCGAACGATTGGTTCTACGCGCCTGGTAGAAACGGCATCGCTTTGTTCGACTCCAAAGACATGCCCGTCAGTGGCGACATCACCGATCAGTTTTACTTGTGGGACGCGGGTACGGAGAAAGATGAGGAAATCGGCATTGGTCCAAACCAGGGGCCACGGCAAAAAGGCCCGAACACGGGTGACGATGAACGTGGCGTAGTACACCGCGTTGGAGATGAACGCTGGGTCGGACGGAACAAAGAGTTCTTTCGTATCACCATCACGCCTGAGGCGGGAATGTAGGGAGAAGAACATGAAATCACGTATAACTATCGCCGCTTTGGTTATATTAAGCGCTGCGCTTTTCGCGAATGCGCAGACGGTGGAAAAGAAAACTTTAACAATTGAAGGCGCCAAAAAAGTGATAGCCGCCGCCGTTGACTATGCAAAGAAGCACAACGCGCCGGGCGGCGTGATCGCGGTGGTTGACGACGGTGGAAACTTGATGGCACTGGAACGTCTGGATGGAACGGCCGCCGCCGGCGCGAATATTTCCATCGGCAAAGCTCGCACCGCTGCGCTCTTCAAACGGCCCACGAAGACTTTCGAAGACATCATCAAGAATGGACGCACCGCGATGGTAGCTTTGCCTGATAATCTCTTCACGCCGCTCCAGGGCGGAATCCCGATCATCGTCGACGGTCAGGTGGTCGGTGCGGTCGGCGTGAGCGGCGCTGCCAGTGCGCAACAGGACGAGGAGATGGCAATCGCTGGCGCGGATGTCCTGGTGGCGGAGGCGAAGGCAAGTTCGCGAGCCCGAGAGGTTAAGCCATGAAGATAACACTCAGAGTTGCACTGCTGATTGCCCTGGTCACATCGCTATACGTGGGCTCAATGCGTTCGCACGCCGCGAATCCGAATGTCCCGGCTGGTAAGCCCGCCGCAACGATCGACCTCGGCTCAGTGGACGGCGTGAAGACAGTCAAAGGCGAATGGCGATACAGCGACACGAAGATCGTCGAAACCGATTTCCGCGGGCCTGGACCAGACAAGCAGCCGACAGGCGCACCAGTCAAAACATACGACTACACACCACATGCGGGCGGTGCGGATTTCGACGACTCGAAGTGGGAAGTGATTAGCCCGGCAACTCTGGATCAACGACGTGGCAATGGCCGCCTGGGCTTCAACTGGTATCGCATCAAGTTGACGATTCCCGAGCGCGTCGGCGATTTCGATCCGACCGGATCGACGGCTGTATTCGAGACTTCACTGGACGACTACGCTGAGATTTGGGTGGATGGCGAGCTGTCGCGGGCTGTGGGCCAGTCAGGCGGGTCAGTAATCGCGGGCTGGAACGCGCAGAATCATTTAGTCGTCGGCCGCGATGTCAAACCCGGCCAACAGATTCAGCTCGCAATCTTCGGCGTCAATGGTCCACTCTCAAATCCTCCGACCAACTTCATCTACATACGTTACGCGCGGCTCGCATTTTATAAGACTGAACCGGGGCCGGTGGCGCTGACGCCAAGTGAAGTGAATGTCGAGGTTGTGCGCAACGATCCGGCGATGGATGAGATCGCCGGCCCTAACCCGAAGGTCTTCAAACTGGCTGAAGGATTCAAGTTTACCGAGGGTCCGGTGTGGATCGATAAAGATGGTGGCTACTTACTCTTCAGCGATCCGAACGCAAACACGATTTATAAATACACACCGAATGGCAAGCTCGAAACTTATCGCACCCCCAGCGGTTATTCCGCCGCAGATATCGCGGAGTATGGCCAGCCGGGATCGAATGGACTAACGCTCGATCCGCAAGGGCGCCTGACGATCAACCAGCACGGCAATCATCGTGTTGTGCGCGATGAAAACGACGGGACGCAAACGGTGCTGGCGGACAGTTATCAGGGCCGGCGGCTTAACAGTCCGAACGATCTCGTTTACCGATCGGACGGCACGCTCTTCTTTACCGATCCGCCGTTTGGTTTTCCAAAGTTCTTCAATGATGCGCGCAAGCAGCTTCCGTTCAGTGGCGTCTATTCGCTTCACAAAGGCGAGTTGCGACTCGTGAGCAAAGACTTCACTGGACCAAACGGCATCGCACTTTCGCCTGATGAGAAGTATTTGTATGTTGGAAACTGGCCGCGGTCATTAACGGGTCAGGAGTTGCGCAAAGAAGATGAGCCTGCCGGCGAAATCGGAGACAGGCACAAGGCGATCATGCGCTACGAAGTTCAGGCCGGCGGAACGCTGAAAAACGGGCAGCTCTTTTTCGATTTTACGAATGCCGCGGGTGAAGACGGTCTCGACGGAATCAAAGTCGATCAAAAGGGCAATCTCTACGTGTCTGCACCCGGTGGCGTGTGGGTGATCTCGGCCGCGGGCAAACACCTTGGGACCATCGTTACGCCGCGTCATGTCCACAACATGGCCTGGGGCGATGCAGACGGCAAGACTTTGTACCTGTGTGCTCGGTCGGGGTTGTATCGCATTCGCCTGAACATTCCCGGCGTACGCCCGGAGACAACTCAAGAAGCGATTGTACGGCTTGATCCGCGCTTGGATCAGATCGTGCCGGCAAACGCGGCGCTTGAAAAGATCGTCGATGGCTACACGTGGGTGGAAGGTCCGGTTTGGAGTCGCTCGGGCAACTACCTGCTCTTCTCAGATGTTCCGAGTAACAGAATCATCAAATGGAAAGCTGGAGAAGGAGACAGTGACTTTCTAAAACCAAGCGGATATAGCGGAACCAAACCTTTCACCGGCCGCGAACCCGGATCGAATGGATTGACGTTCGATAAAGAGGGGCGCCTTGTGTTCTGCCAGCACGGCGATCGACGCATTAGCCGTCTCGAGAAAAACGGTACGCGCACGACGCTGGTTGATAACTACGAAGGCAAACGCCTGAACAGTCCAAACGATCTGGTCTACAAATCAAACGGCGACTTGTATTTCACCGATCCACCTTACGGTCTGCCAAAGACGTTCGACGATCCGGAAAAAGAACTTCCCTTCCAGGGTGTGTATCGCCTCGCACGCGACGGCAAGTTGACGTTGCTGACTACCGAAATCAAAGCACCCAACGGCATCGCATTCTCTCCCGATGAGAAAAAGCTCTACGTGTCAGATTCAGCACGCAAGGTCTGGTACGTATTCAACGTGAAGAAGGACGGCACCTTATCGCCCGGGAAAGTTCTGTTCGATGCGACCGAAGCAGCCAAAGGCCGGCCCGGATCGCCTGACGGATTAAAGGTAGACGTTTCCGGCAACATCTTCAGCGCCGCCCCCGGTGGCGTGTTTATCTTCGCGCCTGACGGCACCTTGCTGGGCCGCTTTGATCTGGGAACACCTACCGGCAACTGCGCCTGGGGCGAAGATGGTTCGACACTCTTCATCACGTCAAACACACGTGTTTATAGAATTCGTCTGAAGACACGCGGCGCCGCTTGAAAATCAAGAACCCCTCATAGAATTTGGCTCCTTCACTCCGGCTCTGCCGCCGGATGTGAGATACCGTCTCGAAAAATCAAGATCCGATCATGAACTTGACGCACTCCCTCCGGCTTCGCCGCCGGATGTGAACCGTCTCGAAAAATCAGATCCGATCCATGAACTTGACTCATTCCCTCCGGCTTCGCCGCCGGATGTGAGGCGAGGCTCTGCCTCGCCGCTAAAATTCACTTAAGGCTTGGGCTAGGCCCCTGGTTCGGCCTTTGGCCTATAAACTTGAGGGCAGAGCCCGAACCGGGGGCATAGCCCATTCGCAAACTAGAGTTAAACGGCGAGGCAGAGCCTCGCCTCACATCCGGCGGCGAAGCCGGAGGGAATGAGTCAAGTTCATGGATCGGATCTGATTTTTCGAGACAGTTCACATCCGGTGGCGACTCCGAAATCTGCTGGAAAGTGAATGGTCTCCCACCGCGCTGGCTGCCTGAAAATCAGGTTGTAAGGATTCGCCCGCATGCGCGACCAACAGGTGGTTGCGAAATCTGAAGAGGAGAATCTGAATCATGTCGAATAGATTAAAAGTGACTTTACTTGCCCTGATCATTGCCGGCTTCAGCGCCTGGTATGCATTCCGGCCCGAGCGGCTTTTCATCAATCAAACCGTAAACGAACAGTTTCCGACTGCGTCAGCAGCCAACAATCAACTCGCGTCAGGACAGTTTCACAGTGGCGCACACGAAACCAAAGGCATGGCTACGGTGTTTCAGCTTTCTGACGGCAAGAAGACGCTGCGACTGACCAACTTCGAAACATCGAACGGTCCAGACGTACACGTCTACCTCGTCGCTGCTCCAGACGCCAAAGACAACGACACAGTTACCAAAGCCGGCTTCGTGGACCTCGGTTCTTTGAAAGGAAATATCGGCGATCAGAATTATGACCTGCCGGCGGATACAGACCTGGCGAAGTATCGGGCAGTCACGATCTGGTGCAAGCGTTTCAGTGTGAACTTCGGCACCGCGCCGTTGCTGAACGATGCGATGCATTCGATGAACTTGCAGTAACTCGGAGTGGCATCATGACGAGCAACAATCACTACGACGTAATCATCATCGGCACGGGCGCAGGCGGCGGCACGCTCGCCTACAGCCTCGCGCCCTCGGGCAAGAAGATTCTTCTCCTCGAGCGCGGCGATTACGTTCCGCGTGAAAAGGACAACTGGAGCACGCGCGCCGTAAACCTCGAAGGCAAATACAACACGAAAGAGGCGTGGCGCGACAACGAAGGCAAGGAACTCCATCCGCACACAAATTATTTCGTCGGCGGTAACACGAAGTTCTACGGCGCGGCTCTCTTTCGTCTGCGAGAAGAAGACTTCGGTGAGATTCGGCATCACGGCGGAATCTCCCCTGCCTGGCCCATCAGCTACGACGAGCTGGAGCCTTACTACACAAAGGCCGAGCATCTTTACCAGGTACACGGCAACCGCGGCGAGGATCCAACGGAACCATGGGCCAGCGGGCCTTACAAGTACGCGGCCGTCAGTCACGAACAACGCATTCAACATCTGCACGACGATCTCGAAAGGGCCGGTCTGAAGCCTTTTCACGTCCCGTTGGGTATCCGGATCGACGAGCAGAACGCGCGAAAGAGTCTCTGCATTCGCTGCAATACGTGTGACGGTCATCCATGCTTGATTGGCGCCAAGTCTGATGCTCAAACGATCTGCGTCGATCCCGCACTCGAGCATGAGAATGTTTCTCTGATTACGAATGCGAAGGTCCTGCGTCTGGAGACGAATGGGAACGCGCGCGAAGTCAGCAAGGTGATCGTCGATCGCAACGGCGTTCGCGAGGAGTACTCCGGCGATATCGTCGTTGTCTCGTGTGGTGCTGTGAACTCTGCTGCGTTGCTGTTGCGATCGGCTAATGACAGCCATCCGAATGGTCTCGCCAATGGTTCCGACGTAGTCGGTCGTCATTACATGGGCCACATCAATTCGGTGCTCATGGCCCTTTCAAAATGTCCTAACCCGACAATCTTTCAAAAGACCCTCGCGATTAATGACTTCTATTTCGGTTCCAGGGATTGGGACTATCCGATGGGGCATATCTCGTTCGTCGGCAAACTCGACGCGGACACCTTGAAAGCCGGCGCGCCTGCGATCGCTCCGGGATGGACGCTCGATCTGATGGCGAAGCACTCGCTCGATTTCTGGCTCACTTCCGAAGACTTACCCGACGCGGACAACCGCGTGACTGTCGATCGCGACGGTCAGATCCGCGTCAGTTACAAACTAAACAACGTCGAAGGTCACGATCGCCTGAAGGCGCAGTTGCAGAAAGCAATGAAACAGACCAACTGCGACGTTCACGGGCACGAGTGTCACCAGGGATTGGTTGCGCGAAATCTTTACCTGGGCCAGCGTTTGCCACTCGCGGCAGTCGCACACCAGAACGGCACCGTGCGTTTTGGCAACGATCCAAAGACCTCCGCGCTCGATCGCAATTGCAAAGCACACGAGCTCGACAATCTTTACGTCGTTGATGCGAGCTTCTTTCCGTCGAGCGGCGCGGTGAACCCCGCGCTCACGATCATGGCTAACGCGTTGCGCGTCGGCGATCACCTCCTGGAGCGAATGAAATGAAGCGGACCAAGGTAACTCTTCTCGGTTTACTGCTTGCGCTGGCCGCCCTGTGTGGTCAGTACCTGCCGACGGACGCGCGTGCCTTCAACAGCGCGCGCGTCCCCCTCCTTGCTGGAGCGGATCCAGTTCCCGTTGTCGAGCAGGTCGGCGCGATCGGCATGACAGTTTCGGACATGGAGCGGTCCGTTGATTTCTATTCGAGAGTGCTGTCGTTCGAGAAGGTTTCCGACGTGGAAGTCACCGGCGAGGATTACGAGCGGTTGCAAGGCGTGTTTGGTTTGCGCATGCGTGTGGTGCGAATGCGGCTCGGTGATGAGTATATTGAATTGACTGAATACCTGACCCCGAAGGGTCGTCCGGTGCCGGTTGATTCGCGCAGCAACGATCGCTGGTTCCAACACATCGCGATCATCACCAGCGACATGGACAAAGCTTACGCGCTGCTGCGCCAAAACAAAGTGGAGCATGCTTCTACTGGTCCGCAACGTTTGCCTGACTGGAACAAGAATGCCGGTGGCATCAGGGCTTTTTACTTTCGCGATCCGGACAGGCACTGGCTCGAGATACTTCAGTTTCCACCGGAGAAAGGTGACCGGAAATGGCAACGGCAGGACAAGCTGTTTCTGGGAATCGATCATACGGCCATCGTCGTTGGCGACACTGAAGCGAGTCTGAAGTTTTATCGAGATGCACTTGGTCTAGGCATTGCGGGCACGAGTGAGAATTACGGGACGGAGCAGGAACATCTCAACAACGTCTTCGGCGCAAGGTTACGCATTACGAGTCTTCGAGCCGGCAGCGGGGGGCCAGGCATCGAATTTCTCGAGTATCTTGCGCCGCGTGATGGGCGGCCTGCGCCTGCTGATGCGCGCGCGCCGGACCTGTTTCACTGGCAGACAAGCCTGATTGTTAACACCGCCGACACGTTTGCGAAGCGTTTGCTCGCGGAGAACTCGCGCCTGGTTTCGGCGGGTGTGGTATCTATGAACGACAAGAGTCTTGGATTCAGGAAAGGCTTCCTGGCGAGAGATCCTGACGGTCATGTGATGGCGCTGCTGGAAAGATGACGCCATGAACAGGTCGACCAATATTCATTCCAGTCGTCCTCGGTACTGTGCGGAATAGGGGCTTCCCATGAAAATCATTTCGGTCAATGTAGGGTTGCCGCGGCTCGTGCTGCGGAACGGCGAGCCAGTGTCAACCGGCATCTTCAAAGAGCCTGTTA
>DASVGE010000038.1:0-11810 GCA_036379695.1 Pyrinomonadaceae bacterium
CCCGACCCAAGAGAAATTCGACGAAATGTTAGTTCAAATCTGTGATCTATGCGTTGTCAGGCGGTCCGAGCAGGCGTCGCAGTTCATCTTCGTCTACCGTCTCCTCATGAATTGCGTGTCCTGCGTTGGCGAGGATCTGGCGAATCGTGATCAGGTGCTTACGATTGAGTCTCAGCGCTTTGATTGTGAAAGCGCCGCTTCTTGTTTTTCCCTCCCATGTTCCGTCGGCCTTCACTCGAAAATGCGTTTTGAATTCGTCTGTACACAAATCGGCAATTGAGACGCCCTTCGCTTCAAGCTCCGGTACCGGCCAGGCGTCGCGCTTTTGGTGGTTACACGGATGGCAGGAGTAGTAAATATTGTAGAAGTCGTTTACAAGTTTCTTGAAGCGGCTCTTCGGACGAAAATGATCTAATTCAAAGTTTTCCTCACCGCCTGCCATGATCTCTGAGAGCAGGCAATACGCACATTGACGCTCAAAGTCCTCACGGACAAACGGACGATATGAGCGATAGCCTCCCTTTACGACAGGCGCAGTTGCTCTTCTTGAGAAGCGTGGCATGACTTTCTTTTACTCGCCAGCGTGAGGTTGGAAATAACTCAGACTTCGTTATTTTCACTCATAGCGGCTGGAGCGTCATCAAAGTGAGCGTTGCTCGGTTGGATCAGCTTCTGTAAACGCTGAATGATCCTTTCATAGTAAGGCGCTTCCATTTTTTCCAGAGTGGCTTCAAGACGATCAAGATCATCCTGCTCTTCAGACGACAGACCGTGAAGAAACTCGCGATTAACCAAGGCATGATAGCGTTGAGTTACATACTCCCGCGCGGTTGATTCCCCAAGTATTTCTTCGCGAACGTTTCGGAGCACTCCAGAGGGAGACTTTTGTTCCAGTTTTCCAACCAAAGCTCCGATAGTACCTAAATGTCTATCGTATATAGAACTCTCGTCTTCATCCTCAAACGCTGAAAGATCCGCGCTGTCACGGCCGCCTGTTCCCGGAATCGGATTGCCCTGCTCGTCAAAGTCCATTCCGAAGTCGAGGCCCATGCCGTTGAGAATTTCTTTGAGCTCGTTGAGCGACTTCCGGCCAAAGTTCTTCGTCGCCAGCATCTCGCGCTCCGTGTGTTGGACCAGGTCGCGAATTGTGTGAATGTCGGCGTTCTTCAGACAGTTGTATGACCGAACTGAGAGTTCGAGTTCATCAATCGAAAGGTCCAACTGCTCGTTAGGCTGATATCGCCCGACCACCCTGGTCTCAGAATCGGCTGTGTCATCCAGGTTGATGAAGATCGACATGTGGTCTTTGATCAGCTTCGCCGCCAGACTGATAGAGTCTTCAGGCTTCACTGAACCATCCGTCCAAACTTCAATCGTCAATTTGTCGAAGTCTGTATTACCACCAAGACGTGCTGCTTCGACTGTGTAATTAACTTTCTTGACCGGCGTGTGTACTGAGTCGATCGGAATGTAGCCGAGCGAGAGATCTTCGTCGAAGTTCCGATCGGCGGAGACGTAGCCGCGACCGAGCTTGAGGCGCATCTCGACCTTCAGCGATCCACCTTCCTGAACCGTTGCGATGTGAACTGTCGGATCGAGAATCTCCACGTCGGCATCAGTTTCGATATCCGCTGCCGTGACTTCGCCCGCCTCTTCCTTCGAAATCCTCAGTGTCTTGGGCTCGCTGCTGTGAAGCTTGAACGGCACCTGCTTGAGATTGAGAATAACGTCCGCGGCGTCTTCCACCACTCCCTTGATCGATGAAAACTCATGCTCAATGCCTTCAATCTTGACTGCCGTAATCGCAGCTCCTTCGATTGATGAGAGCAGAGCACGGCGCAGCGAATTACCAATGGTCGTTCCGAAGCCTCTTTCGAAAGGATGTGCGGAAAAGCGTCCGTAACGTTCCGTCAGTGTCTCTGGGTCTGCCGCCAAACGACGCGGCATCTGAGATCCGGTCCAGAGCTTTGCTTGGTTTTCTATAGGCATAGGCCTGCTACAAGTGAGACCATATTCGCGCTAACTCGGGAAGTCAACGTCTACGATTTGATCCGAACCGCTTAAGCCGAACCAGACCGAGGTGAGTGCCAGTTCTCTACTGGAGTGCCGTCTTTGAAACCATAGAAGTGCAAACCGGCACCGGTCAGGAGCTTCGTCAACATAATGATCTGCCCGGTGTGCATCGGGATGGGAAGCGAAACCTCAACCGCTACTCTATCTTTTGTTTGCACATTCGTTGAATTTCAGTTGACGACTTCTTGACCGGTTTGCGATATGCCAAAAGTCCGTTCAAACGCGGCACTGCCAGCCATACCAGGAATTTGGCAAGAGCCTTCCCTCAACTATGTCATGGAATACCTGGTCTACGAAGATTCAAATCGCAAGGCCCGCATCGCGGCGTTGTTGCCGACCTGATCCCTGAGAAAGAATCGCCAAAATAGATCCTGGTTAGTAATCGCGTTTCTAGCAGGCGCCGCGTCGTCACCACGACTGACTATCGCCACCAGCAAAAAAACTTTGTAAGGATGACTTGGCGAGGGATCAGGGTCCGCAGGATTAGCGAACTCAATGACCGGCGCAAATTTCCAACCGTTCGCAGGTATGTCGTCGACTGCTACCGTCGCGCCGATTTGGATCCAGGTGTTGCCCTGGTGCATGGTGTCGAAAGGCACTCGAAAAAGATCCACGCTGGCCGAGAGTGGAACGCCGCGGCGGTTATGAACACGCACGTAGATGTGGTTTGTCACACCGCCTTTTACTTTGTCGGCCGCGTGACGATCTCCCAGGTCGCTGAATTCGACGTCCGGAAAGAGCTCCGGCGTTTGCTTCACGAGTATGTCCGGGCTGCGAGTACCCCAAGCCACGGACCCTGCTCTCCCGTCATCGTCTATTCCATCGCGTATGTAAACATCTCCAACAAAAGGTGTGACCGCAACGATGCGGAGCGCCGCGCGGCGCTCCGCACCAATGGAAAGGGCGGGGTTCGCCGGGTCTACCGATGCAGGCGGCAAAGCGGGAATCGTGTCGTGTGGAACGTGCGAGCAGCAAGCCAACAACGCGACCGGATTCGGCACGTTCGAGGGGGGTGTCCATTCGAAACGTGCGACCGCTGGTTGAGCTGGGCCAACCGTGAGAGGAATAGGTGGCCCAACCGCCTGCCACGCAGCGCCCGCGGGCGCCGCGGCTGCATCGGCAAAGAATAGATGGACCTGGACGTCATCCAGAGTGTCAGTTCCGCCATTGTGCACCTGAACATAGACCAGATTGCGCTCACCGGGTACGAGGTTATCGTGGCGCAGGTCTTCGTCAAACTCGACGCCGTCCATCACCTCTTCAAACGCCAGCGGATCTGTCACACCCGGAAGTCTATTGAATGGCGGAGCATCCACGCGGATATCAAACGCCTGATCAGTGGTGAAAGGAGGCATAGGAAGCTGGCGCGGATCGTTAGGCAAAACCGCCGGCCCGAAATACGTGCGGCCGTCATCGATTGGAATTTTCCGAATATAGAGACGGGCCGCTGGAGTGCCCGCCAGATCGCATTCGTAGATGCCACGGCCCAACGTAGCGCAGCGTAATGCCGTGCGTGTGATGTTGCCGCCAGCGTCGCGTTCCACCATCGTCGCAATATCTTGGATGAGCACCAGCGGCAAGTTGTTGTTGAATGTCCGCCACACAGGCGCGGGCGGGGCAGGCGCTGCGGCAACAGGAGGGGTGGCGTTTCGAATCACGTAAACGCCGGCGAGCGTCCCGACGTAAAGCGTTTGAGCTGCTCCCAGCGCGGGGCTTTGTGGATCAAACGCGACGCAAGTAATGGGAGACGGACTCAATTGATCGGCAGCCGGCGAGGGAGGGCCGGTCGGCAAGATCGCGCGGCCTGAAATCTCATGCCAGGTAACGCCCCTGTCGCCCGTGAGATATACACGACCCGGACTTCCCGCCACTGTCACCGCCACGATCCGTGAATCTGTCGGATGAATAGCGATATCAGAGATCCACCGGGCGCCGAGGGCTGGAAGCACCACCGGAACCCACACGATCAAGGGCACTCCCGGAGCAGCAATCGCACCGCTTGTGGTCCTAAACACCTGGCCTCGCGAGGTGCCGATCCACCATTCAGTATCAGGGCTACTGGGAGCGTATGCCACGGTTGAAACTTCCGCCGTCACAGGCGCAAAGGCGCCGGTGTTGAGCAGCGAGAACGCCACACCGTTGATCGTAAGGTAAGCACCTTGTTTGCGCCCCACGATTGCGTGATTAGCTCGACTTGGATGATGCTCCAGAACGCCGACAAAAGTGGCTGTATGGTTGGCTTGAAACCCGGTCGTCAGGTAGGAGTAGACGGATTTCATTTTGGTGAATGGAGTGGCTGGAGCAACAAACGGAACGAGCGGCACATCGGGCAATGGACTCAAATATTCCTCTGAGCTGGATGTTCCCATTGCTCCGGTTGAAGAATTTACGACGCAACGCATCAAACCGTGCTGCCGCCCGTCCATTGGTCCCTGCCAGGTCGCTAAAAAGCTCTGCGGTGTAGTGGGATCGAAAGCCATCGCGCCACCGTCCGCTCCAAAGATGTGATACCAGGTAGGACCGCCGAAGCTCACCCAGGTTCCATTGTCTTGTAAACCGCCGCCCATGATGAATGGAAACTGAGGATGTACAGTGATGTCATAGAACTGAGTGGCCAGGATACCGTGACTACGCTTGCGCCAGGTCGTTCCCAGATTGCGACTCATGGAAATGCCGCCATCATTTCCGACCCAGATCTTTCGCGGATCAAGCCCATCGAAGAGGAGTGCATGCTGGTCGGCGTGCTGGGCGCGATCGCCTTTATCGTAGTTTGTCCAAACCAGAACTTTTTGCCAACTTTCGCCTGCATTCACACTGCGGAAAACCTCGACCGAGCCGGTGAAGACAATCTCGGGACGTTCGGGATGCACTTCAACGATCAAGTCATACCATGCCTGTTTGCCATCATCGTCCGCTCTGACGGCGGTCTTCTCCCAGCGTGTGCCCCGGTTCGTCGACTTATAAACACGCGAAGCTGTTTGATCGCGCAAGGCGAAAACTGCGTAAAGAAACTCCGGTCGTGCGGCGCATAAAGCTAACTTGATGCGATGAAAGTTTACTTCGTCAATGCCCTCACTCAGTAATTCCCAAGCACCCGTATAGGCTGCGGTGGCGCGATTGAAAGTGCGGCGAAAGATGCCCACGCTGCGCAAAGCAACATAGACAGTGAAATTGGCGGACGGTGGATCAGTGGCTGGATTGAAATCGCGAGCGCCGCTGCGACCGCCAAAGTCGATCACAATATCGCTCGCATCCTGACTTGCCGCGACGGGAGCACCGGGCGTAATAACATCCTGAGAGAAAACCGGCGGTGAGCCGGGAGGAGCAATTGCCGGCGGTGGTTCTCCACGCCAGAGTCCTTTCGGACAGGCGATCCACAAACGGCTAGGCTCCCACGGATCGACAAGGATGCGCTCAAACCTTCGCGCCCCGATGACCGAAGGCGGCGCTCCGATAGGACCAGGATCTACACGATCGATCATATTGAATATAGTTCCGCTATCGGTGGAGCGATATAAACCGGTGCCGGAGATTTCATAGTCGATGATGGCCCCGGTTGTTGAATTGACTCCGAGGGTTGGCTCCCCCGTTCCCACATAAATAACGCTACGGTCGCTCGGCGCGATAGCGATAGCGCCAATGGGCAAAGCCTGGCGCGCCACGTTAGGCGGATCGGGCGGACGAAAATCATCGAGAGGTTTCCACGTGTCGCCTCCGTTTACTGTCTTCCAAATACCACCTATGCCGCTGCCGGCGTAGATTGTTGCCGGTTCGCGTGGATCCTGGGCCAGTGCGTTAATCCGCCCACCGACATTTCGAGGTCCCATGGGAATCCAGGGAAGAGCAACCGCCGGGGCGTCAGCGCGGGCGGGATCCGACGCGTGGACAATCGCGTCGTCCAGCACGCCGAGAAAAACGCTCGACGGAATGCCCAGCCGATCGAGGTGAACCTCGCTTCGAAGAAACGGATTGTCGTGTCGTTCGCCTGCGTCGTCCAGGTCATCCGACATGGTTGTCTCTCCTCTACGGAACGGCCACCGGATCTGACATGTCGAGTAGAAATGCCATGCCCCGGTTGAGGGCGCGATTGGTGGGATTGTCAGGATTGAGTCGTGTCTCGGCCAGCGGATCGCTGGTCGGATGTTGAATCAGGTTGAGCCATTGACGCATTAACGGCACCCAACCCATCTCGCGAGTTATGCGTTCTCCTTCCGCCACAACCGCAGGCGAGACTGCCGCCAGGGGCGAGGTATATGCATCAGGGTCCAGTGGACGCAACATTAACGAATCAAATTTTTCCGGGTGCTCTCCTTTTTCACTTATGGCGCCGCCGGCTACCAGCATTCGCCACTCATTTTCACGGCGGCGATCCAAAGACCAGTTGCGAAAGACCTGATGGATTTTGGTTGCGGGTGTGGCCGTTGCGTCCATGTGCGAGGCGCCCCCAAGACATAAGAGGGCGGCGAAGTCTGCGGCGAAACCCATCACCGTATCGCTGTCGCCCACGGCGACGGGATCAAACACATACGTGAAGCCATTCTGATCTTCCGCCTGCCTGAGAGCCGCTTCATCCAACCCGAAAGGATTATCCAACGGTCCGTTTTTGCCGAAACGAATAGACTGCGCGGGCTTGGGAGCGTGGTAAAGAAAATAGTCGCTTGCATCCTGGGTTGTTTTGAGTTTCTTAAACTCGCGGGCCTTCTCGTCGTGATCCTCAGCGCTATATTGATCATCGCCGTGATCGGCGAATACGGCGCCGGCGGGTAGCTCGTAGTCGATATCAGCGGGAAATTCGACAGAGGATTTCAGCTTGCCCGCAACACCACCGGAGTCTAGTACCCGCTTTTCGAGCAGATGAATAAACTCGACGAGAGTCATAGGAGCGACAGGCGCGGGCACCGTCTGTGGGTTAGTCCCGTCTTCCGCGAAGCTGAACACAAGCTGGTAGCGATCCGAGCGAATAAACAGATCGCCGGGTCCTTCCCACCAGAGCTTGAGTAGTTTTCGTTTAGCTGACGGGAAGAAGCTTTGCGCCAGTGTTGGAGTTGCAATTCCAGGCTCGGAGTAGAGCGCCATGTTGTCAAACAAGCGCACGTGATGAGGTTTCTCGACCTGAGATCTCGGATACTCCGGAATCTTTGCATCACGTAACTTGCGCCACGCCAAAAACACCGAGCCAAAAAACACTAATAGACTCCAGATGAGCAGCGCCACCCAAAACGCCGGACTGTCTAGTCCACGCTCTGAGACTCCCAGCGCCTCCAGAAGCACGTTGTATAGAAGCCAGTAAATCAGCGCCCCAAGCAGGAAAACCAGTATTGGCCCGCCATAAATCAACGACAACGCGCCGCGAAAGCCATACCCGTGGCGTGCAATGTCAACAATCCCTACGATCATGTGAATTAAAGCGATGACCGAGGGCACTCCCAGGAACAAGATCCATAGCAACCAGTCTGGGAAGTTTTCATTAGGGCTCAGGACCAGCCCCAACACTCCCAGCAAAACCGAAAACACTGACGCGGCAATCCCGGCGCCCTCGCGCCCTTCGACGCCCTGGCTGCTGAGCGAAGCGAACCAGATACCGTAGATCGACGAAGCCAGACCACCGAAGGCGACCGCCGGGATTAGCATTTCGAACCATGCCCTACTGTCATTTAATAGCGCATCGCGGAAAAGCTGCTTGGAGTGAGGAAGCGCTGCGGTGATCACCGGCAGAACGATTAATGGAATCGTGACCGGCAACAAAAAAGCCACCCAGCTCCACGTACCATATCCATAACCGATGGAGACGATCCCATTGCGGTAGGCAGTGTACCCATCCTTAACCAATGCTCCGGTTAATGAAGGCGGAGCAAATTCGCGAAAACGATCTTCGAATTCAGTGAAACCGGTGGGACGCCTGCTGCGCGCATGGTAAATCTCCTCGAGTGTATCGGCGTAGACGGAGAAAAACTCATGCGGCACCTCGTCGACAGTGGGCCACCACGCGTCCCAGGCTGCGCCTTCGCGCAAGCTCCGGCGCCGCAGGACTTTCTGGGCCACCGTTGCGTCGTTCGATCCTTCGCCGTCGCCGTGCGACAGCTTGTTCTGCGAATCAGTAGATTGGTGCCATTCCAGATCGTTGATGAAGGGATGTGAAATGATATCGCCTGCCATATGACACAGATGGCCCAACACGTAAGCACGAATCATTTTGAGTTGTGCTTCATCCGTGATAGCAGTCGAGGCAAGCTGCCAGAATTTGAAAGCAAACTCGCACGTCCCGGCAGCAACCATTTCGCGATTTTCATCGGGGTTGCCCTTGTGCATCAAATCAAAGATCCATCCCTGCCCGGGCGCAAAAAGAGCTGAAAAGGCAGTGATATCAGGACCCATCGAACCCATCACAGCAAACTTCGATATTTGATCTCCCAGCGGACGCACGTAGGGTTGTCCCGGGAGAGTGGTAGTCGGGTGCGGCGGCTCGCTCATCATCTGGTAAGTCTTCTTGGCGAGCTCCAGCATCCTGGCCTCGAAGTCTGTGTGCACCACGCCTGTGGTATTTTTCTTCGCCTGAAGCGCATCACGAACCTGCGCGATCCGTTCGCGCGCCAACAACATGATCGATTTGTGCGTGAGTACGAATGGCATTTGTTTCCCCTAACCCACACTCGCCGAGGCGCTGACCGTCACTGCAGTGGAGCCGACTGTGTCCGGCAGCGCGTCCTGGAGACGGCCAAACGAATCCACTGTTCCGGCGAGACCCTCATCAACTTGCCGGGCAATGGTCTCAATTAGATCAAACAAGGGCTGCAGCAACGATTTCAGATCGAGTTGAGCAAACACGGCGATAAGATCGTCGTAAATTCGAAGTGGCGTCGCCATGATCTCGCTGGCGTTTAGTTTGCCGAGGATGCGCGTCCTACTTTCGCGCAGCGCGGTGAGCGCGGTTTCGAGATCAACCAATGGATTGAATCCGACGACCTGAGTTTTGGCGCCTTCAAAGGCGCTTACTACATCACCCAGCAAAACATCCGGATGCAGACCGGCAATCTGTTGGATTGCCGATTGAAAAATACCGTCAACCGCTTCTCGCAGCGGAGTGAGATCTATCCTGTCGACAGCTGAGAGCAAACTTTGTACGCCTGCTTTAATGGGGTTGAGGATGGTCTCGATAAGAGCGATGATTCGTTCGCGAAGCGCCGTGAAAAGCGGTGCGAGGATACCCGCTATACGCTCCGGTGGAGCAACAGCAAAGAACCTGCGCAAGACTTCACCAAGACCCTGATCGAGTCCGGTGATGCCGAGACGAGCGAGAATGTCGTGCAGGAGATTTTTAAACGGCGCGAGTGGCGCGAAGGCGCCGTGCAAACCATTGATCTTGATGTCCACTTCAGAAAGTCCGGTGCGGCTAATGTTCTCAGCCACTCCCTCGCTTGCGTCCAGACTTTCGAGATAGCGTTCCCGGTTACGCGCCAGATCGCCAAGGACGTTGGCTAGATCGATTTGCTCCAGCTCGGTTTCGAGTGAGGCGCGCGCAGCGCCCGCGGGCAGTTGCGCAATGGCCGTCCTAATAGCTTGCACCTGTGGGACAAGACTGGCGGCAAGCGCCGCTGGATCAAAAGCTGAGACCGAAGCGCGTGTGGTCGCGATGGCTGCAGCGATCCGGCGTGAGCGATCAACGAGAAAATTGCTCCCTGGTGTTCCCTGAAGCCAAGCGAGCACTGCGTCAAATGCCAGCGGGTCAGCACGCAGGCCCATGCCGTTCAAGAGTGAAGTGATAAGCGTGCCGAAACTTCCGCCAAACTGGAATTGCGGAAACTCTTCGAGCAATCGAAGCGCCTCGCGCATGCCATCGCGAATGAGTGGTTCGAGCTGGGCCGGATCGAGACTACTCAGCAACTCTGTAGCGCGCGTGGAGAGCAGATCGAGTTGTTCGGCCGCCTCCTGCAGCTTTGTGACTTCTATCAATTGTTCACGCGCTTCATCCAGTCTCGTTTCAAGCGGAGTGATGAGAGCTGCGGGTGAGTATTTCTGAGCTTCCTCGAGCAACTTGTCGAATGCGTCACGCAACGGTTGCAGCGTGGCGTTCAGATCGAAAGAAGACATTACACTTCGCAAACGATCGATCGCATCCTGCACCGGCTGCAATTCCACCTGGGGACTGATGGCCTCGATCTTTTCCGTGAGCTTCTTCAATTCTCCGTCGACCTGTTCCGCCACCTTGTGAGGATCCAGTTTTTTCAACTCCTCGATAAGGTCGTTATACTTTTTCTGAATCTCCGCCACCGCCGCCTCAATATCAGGTCGCAGCTTAAACTTACCGCCCGGTTCGATCTGCAGCAGACTTTCGATCTCAATCTTGAACCCATTGAGGTTGACAGACTTGATCGGTCGCAGAACATCGACGACCTCCTGCTCCATGGAATCCGGCAGCAAACTGAATGGAGTATTCTCGATTACAGTGGTGGTTGAATCGATTACATTTATCGCGGTATCGAAATAAGGCTTCATCTGTGCCTTTTCGATAAGCTCGCAGAAGGCCTTGACGCTTTCCGCAATTTGCACCAGCACCTGATCCAGATTCAGGTCATCGATAAAAGCCGCCGCGTCATTGAATAGCTCCTCAATCTGCTGCTTAAACGTATCGACTGTTTGTTCTGCGGTATTCAGGCCGCTCATCAGGGCTGTCACCGCCGTCTGTAGAGCGGTCTTGATGGTGTCAACCAGAGCCCCGATGAATTCCAGCGCCTGCGTCACTGGTTGTAGCACCTGGCGGATCGCATTCCCGATTGACTGAATAGGCAAGGCGGCGATGGCGTCGCTAATGCGCCCGAGCGCCGCCTGGATGGCAACCGTTACCTCCGCAATCGCTGCATCGAGCATTTGCGGAATGGCGGTCACTCTCGTAATCCCCGCGGTCAAAGGATCGGTAAATTGAGAGAGATCGAAACTTTTGATACCGGCGGCGATATCTGTCATACGGGCTTCGATCGTTGAAATCAGAGCGTCGAGCGAAAACGTCGGCACACCGGACAGATCAACTGTCATCGCTGGAGCGATGCAGGATTGAAGCGACCGCAGCGTACGCTCGAGCGGATCCAGATCGGCGTTGCGTATCAAGCCGGCAGCATGAGTGATTTTTTCCTGCAGGCGAGGCATGTCGAGATAAAGCAAGGTGGCTTCGCCAAAAGCGCTGCCTGTACTAAACAGATCGACCAGGTCCGCCAGTTTTCGCGAACACGCTCGAATGGCAGACCAGGCCGACTGCACCTGGGCGGGGTTATTTACGTCTATACTCGCCACGAGCTGCGCCAGCGGTGTAGGACCACCGGTAAGGCAAGTAATGAGTTCATCGCGTCGCGCTGTCACCGCACTGATATCGAGTTGAGCCGCCATTAAAGTAGTCAGGCGCTCAGCTTCTGACAAAATCGACTCCAAACTCATCAAACCGCCGAGTGTTACGACCGCGCTCTGAACAGCGGGCGCAATCTCTGAGATTGCGATCGGGCAGATGGACAAGTTGACGTTGGCGGTCTGCAACAAGCGGGAAAACAATGCTGAGATTTTTTCACTCTCGGGAGCCGTCCTGAGCACATCGGCAAACTGGACCAGCACGCCGATGAATCCTTCGTCGCGCTGGCCCTCAAGCAGGGCTCCGAGACGTACGGACAGATCTTTCAACTGTTTTTGTAGATCGACATTGAAGAGACTGTCTTCGATGAGATTGAGGCTGACTGTCAGCGGGGCAAGTACTT
>DASVGE010000039.1:0-6971 GCA_036379695.1 Pyrinomonadaceae bacterium
CTGGCTCCCAACATTGGCCAAAGCGGTGCCAAGGCACCGCACTCCAAGGAGGGGTCTAAACCGATCGGTACGTAAATCTCGCCAAAAATTTGCCGATTCGTTCCACGAGCTCGGGTGAACCAGCAAGCCGTTCCATCTCTGCAACGATCGCCGACCCGACCACGACCGCATCAGCATAACGCTGCACATCGGCGACCTGCTCTGCGTTCGAGATACCAAACCCCACGGCGATCGGAAGATCTGAAAACTGTCGCATGCGACTAACAAGGTTTTCAGCTTCGGCACTCACGCTGTCCCGAGTACCGGTAACGCCGGCGCGAGAAACAGCATAAATAAACCCACTCGCACGTTCGGCAACCAGCTTCAGGCGTTCGTCAGTTGACGTCGGCGCAATCAAAAAGATCATGTCCAATCCGTGAACGCGCAACTCCGCTTCAAACTCGCCCGACTCCTCCGGCGTGAGATCGGTAACCAGAACCCCGTCGATCCCCGCATCTTTTGCGGCTTGCGCGACGCGCTTCAAACCAAACTGAAGCAGCGGGTTGTAGTAACTGAAAAGTATGATCGGAACGCCGGTGCGTTTCCGAGCGCGGGCAGCCGTATCTAAAAGTTCCTGCAAACTAAAGTTGTGCTTGAGAGCGCGTTCTGAGGCACGCTGGATTACGGGTCCATCCGCCATCGGATCGCTAAACGGCACGCCCAGTTCAATCAGCGTCGCGCTTTGAGAAAGTGTGACAAGGAGCTCTTCGGTGGTGGCGAGATCGGGATCGCCCGCCGTGATGTACGGGATGAAGCCCTTCTTCCCCTGCTGCTTCAAGCTCTTGAAAACGTCTGCGATACGTCCCACGCTGTTATAGCTCCAACGCTTCGCGCACGGAGTTCACGTCTTTATCTCCGCGTCCCGACAGATTGACGATCAGGATCTGATCGCGTCGCATATCTCGCGCGACTTTTAACGCGTGTGCTATGGCGTGCGCGGATTCGAGCGCCGGAATGATCCCTTCCAAACGGGAAAGAAGTTGAAACGCTTCGAGGGCATCGCCGTCAGAAACGGAGACGTATTCAACCCGAGCGGCGTCGTGCAGAAACGCGTGCTCGGGTCCGATCGAGGGATAGTCGAGACCGGCGGAGATCGAGTGAGTGGCGGCAACCTGCCCGTTGTTATCCTGCAAGACGTAACTCATCGTTCCCTGCAATACGCCTGGCCGTCCTCCGCCCGTGGCGTTGAAACGAGCAGCGTGTTGGCCCAACTCATCGCCTGAGCCACCGGCTTCGACACCGATCATACGGATCTCTGAATCGGATAAGAACGGATGGAATAAACCAATCGAGTTCGAGCCGCCGCCGACGCAGGCAATCAGAGCATCGGGCAAGCGGCCTTCGCGCTCGAGGATCTGTGTACGTGCCTCGCGTCCGATCACGCTTTGAAAGTCTCGGACCATGAGCGGATAAGGATGTGGACCAAGCGCGCTGCCGAGGAGGTAGTATGTATCGGCAACGTTCGTCACCCAGTCGCGCAATGCTTCGTTAATCGCATCTTTCAGAGTACGCGAGCCGGCGTTGACTGCGCGGACTTCCGCGCCGAGCAGTTGCATGCGGAAGACATTTAACTCCTGGCGACGCATGTCCTCGGCGCCCATGTAGACGACGCAAGTCAGACCGAACAGCGCGCACACGGTGGCCGTCGCGACACCGTGTTGCCCCGCGCCGGTTTCGGCAACGATGCGTTGCTTGTTCATGCGACGCGCGAGCAGCACCTGGCCGATCGTGTTGTTGATTTTGTGAGCGCCTGTGTGCAGGAGATCTTCGCGCTTGAGATAGATAGTTGCGCCACCGCAGTGTTCCGTCAGGCGGGCGGCGCGAAAGAGCGGCGTGGGCCGGCCGGCGTAGTTCTGTAAAAGATCCTGGAGCTCTGACTGAAACAACTGATCGTCTCTGCTCGCGAAGTAAGCAGCGGTTAGTTCCTCGAGCGGAGCCATCAAGGTCTCAGGCACAAACCTGCCACCGTACTTCCCCCAGTGACCAAGCGAATCAGGTTGTGGAATTGATGAGGCCATTCATACTCCTGGCAACTTTTCCTGCAATGGAGGCGCAACGGAGACTCGATCGCGGCCCGCGTTCTTCGAAACGTAGAGCGCACCGTCACTGGCGGAGTAAAGCACTCTTTCGGAGGTCGCGCTCTCCGGACATCCCGCCACGCCGATACTCACTGTCACTGCACCGACACCCTCGACACGTTTTGCTCCCAGCACCGCTCTCAATCGCTCGGCAGCGGCTACTGCCTGTTGGAGATCGACACCAGCAAGTAACAACGCAAACTCTTCCCCGCCTAGTCGCGCCGCCGTGTCGTTGTCGCGCGAGACTTCCTTCAACGTTTGTGCGATCTGGCGAATCACCATGTCGCCAACCGGATGTCCAAACTTGTCGTTCACGGCCTTGAGGTGATCGATATCAAGCATCAGCAACGCGCACGGCACGCGGTAGCGACGCCAGCGCTCAACCTCACGTGCGAGCGCAACACGGAACCGGCGTCGATTGGCCAGACCCGTGAGCGAATCCAAATCGGCGTCTGCGCGCAACTGATCGATCTTCTGTCGCAGCAGCACTAGCTGTTGCGTTCTCTCGATCAAAAGATCGAGTTCAGCGGGTAACGTAAAGTAATCAAATGCACCCTCGACGATCGCGCCGAGACGCAGGGCAACCGAAGAAGGTTCGGAGCCGGCGAGGATGAGCGGAATTCCGTCTTCAGACTGCGCCAGCATCTTCGCCAGCTCCTTGATTCTCAGGCCACGCGCGGCGGCGTGAGCAACGACGAGATGAGGCCGCGTTCGGGTCATGGACACCATGGCGGCGGCGCCATTTGAGACGCCAAAAACGTCGATGCCTCGTTCGGAGAGAGCATCGATAAATTCCGGTTGTTTGTCGGCGGCGATCAGCAGCACACGGCCACGCGCGCGCTCGGAAGGTCTGGTAACAGGGTCTTTTTCGGGCTTCGGAGTCATAGTCACACGTTGAGGGGGCAACGATTCAAACAAAGTTGTTTGGGGAGGACAGTCTGAAAGTTTTAGGTTCAGGGGCAATCCTTAGAATACTCCGCGAATGTAGGGAAACGTCAAGCATTAACACCCCGAACGGTGTCGATAAAAGCGCGCAGGCGCTCGTGGTTCTTGGTTCCGGGCCGGTCTTCCAGCGCGCTACAGGCGTCCACGGCGTAGGGATGGATCCGGTTAATGGCTTCTTCGACGTTTTCAGGCGACAGGCCGCCGGCGAGATAGAGCTTCGGAATCAGTTTTCGGACTTGTTGCGCAATTGACCAGTCGAAAACGCGGCCAGTGCCACCACGCAAACGATTGTCTCGCGTGTCGAGCATGATCGCGTCGACCTGATAGGCCTGGGCCAGTTTCGGGTCGAAGCTGTCTGACACGGCGAGGGTTTTGATCACCGAAGTGTGAGCGGCGAGTTCGCGACAGTAGTCTGGAGATTCGTCGCCATGTAGTTGCAGTGCTTTGATATTAGCTTCGTTTGCGATGTTCATCACGGCTTCGGGTGACTCTTCGTTGACGAAGACGCCGACAGTAAGAACCGAGGCGGGAAGCTGTTCGATGATCTCGCGTGCGGCTTGCGGCGCGATATAACGAGGGCTTGGTTTGTAGAAATTAAATCCGACAGCATCCGCACCGGCAGCAACAGCAGCCAGCCCGTCTTCAATATTGGTGATGCCGCAGATTTTGATGAACGTCATTAAGGTCGCAGCCCGCGTAGCGCCTGCTCCGGGTTCCCGGCGCGCATTAATGTCTCACCGATTAAGAAGCCGTGGTAACCAGCTTCGCGCAGACGCCGAAGATCGTCTGGACCACGCAAGCCGCTTTCGCTGATCAGCAAAGCTCCTGACGGCGCTTCGTGTGCAAGCGAGAGTGATGTTTGAAGCGATACTTCGAACGTGCGGAGGTCGCGATTGTTAACGCCGATCAACGTAGCGCCGGAGTCAACCGCTCGTTTCATTTCTTCGCTCGTGTGGACCTCCACCAGCGCGTCCATTCCCAACTCGTCTTCCGCAACTCGTCTTAGTCGCGACAACGTCTCGTCATCCAAAGCAGCGACGATCAAGAGGATCGCATCCGCGCCTGCGGCAGCAGATTCGTAAACCTGGTATTCGTCGAACACGAAATCCTTTCGCAGCACCGGCAGAGCAACTGTTGTCTTGACGGTTTTGAGATCATCGAGTGAGCCATCGAAGTAATCTTCTTCAGTCAGCACCGAGATTCCGATCGCCCCACCGGCTTCGTAGCTCCGTACAATCTCCCTGAGATTAGCATCCGCTCGAATGACTCCTTTCGAAGGTGAGCGACGCTTGAACTCAGCAACGACGTTGATTCCCTCCGCGCGCAACGCAGCACGCAATGCATGTGGGTTTTCGCGCCGCCGTACCTCAACGGGAACGCTTTCCTTCGCTGCCGCAACACGTTCCCGCTTCCGACTAATTATTTCCGTCAGCACATCCATTACTAAATCCGTAAAACAATCCGCGTAAATCCGTGTTACCCGATCGTCGCCTCGATCAACAGGTCCAACTTGCGCAATGCGGCGCCACTATCAATCGCTTCCGCCGCCATCCTCGCCCCTTCACGTAAATCCACAGCAGCCTCACCCACGAACAGCGCCGCCGCGGCGTTCATAATCACCAACGAACGCGCCTCGTCCCTGCGTTCCCCCTCCAGCACTGCGTTCACGATCTCGGCATTCGCATCCGTATCGCCACCACGCAAATGATCGAGCTCACGAACCTCAAATCCGAAATCCTCCGGCCCGATCTGAAAAGTCCGTACACGTCCATTTACTGCTTCTGCGACGTGCGTCTTTCCTGCAAGAGTGATCTCATCCAAGCCATCATCTCCATGGACCACCCACGCTCGTTCGGTACCGAGCGCCGCCAGCACCTCGGCCAGCTTCTCCGCCAGATCCTTGCGCCACACCCCGATAACCTGTCTCGGCGCGCCCGCCGGATTACTCAACGGCCCAAGCAAATTAAACGTCGTGTGAATCCCGAGCTGGCGACGAATGCCCGCGACTCGCGCAGTCGCACCGTGATAGAGCGGCGCAAACATGAAGCAGATCCCGATTTCGTCGAGCGCGTTCTCGGAAACCAGCGGTATCGCCGAAACGTTCACGCCCAACGCCGTCAGCAGATCCGCGCTTCCCGATTTGCTACTCGCCGCGCGATTCCCATGCTTCGCCACCGGCAACCCCGCGCCCGCAATCACAAATGCCGCAGCGGTCGAGATGTTGAAAGTCTTGGCGCGACTCGATCCCGTTCCGGCCGTATCGATATAACAATCGTGTTTACAAACAAGTCGAACGGCTCGCGAGCGCAGCCCTTCGGCCATGCCCGTCAACTCTGCAACCGTCTCGCCCTTCGACGCCAACGCTACTAACGCTCCCGAGATCTGTGCGTCAGTCGCTTCAGGGTCAAGCAATGCCTCCAACAGCTCGAAGGCCTCTTCGCGGTTCAAGTCTTCACGACGAACCAGCCGCCCCAGAAAATGACTTAGTTGATGAGACATCGGCTAAAGTTTCAGGAAGTTGGCGAGCAGTTGCTTGCCCTCGGAAGTCAGGATCGATTCGGGATGAAACTGAACACCTTCAACCTTCAATTCACGATGACGCAACCCCATGATGATATCGTCTGCCGTTTGCGCTGAGATCTCGAGGGTATCCGGCAACGACTCTTTCTCGACGATCAGCGAGTGATAACGCCCGGCGAGGAACGGATCGGTCATCCCGGTAAAGATGCTCCTGCCATCGTGAGAAACTCTCGACGCCTTGCCATGCATCAACTCGGGCGCGCGAATCACCTTCCCTCCAAACGCCTGTCCGATCGCCTGATGGCCCAGGCACACACCGAGTAAAGGCACTTTCCCTGAAAAGTGCGCGATCACATCGAGCGTGATCCCGGCACCGTCCGGTGTTCCCGGACCTGGTGAAATGACGATTCGCTCCGGCCGCAAACTGTTTTCAATCTCATCGATCGTGACGCGATTGTTGCGACGCACCTCAACCGTCTCACCAAGCTCACCCAGATATTGGACGAGGTTGTAAGTGAACGAATCGTAGTTGTCGATAACTAAGAGCATCTATTTAGCCACGGATGAACACGGATTATTTTTTACACGGACTGACTATCGTGCGATTGATCTTCACTGGCTTCTCAGGTTTTTCACCTTCGCCGGGCGCCTGGTTGATTGCGTCCACTACCTCCATCCCTTTCGTCACCGTGCCGAAGGCTGCGAACTTGCTGTCGAGATGTGGTCCAGGACCGACGAGAATGAAGAAGTGAGTGGTGGCACTGTTCGCTTCTTCCGTACGCGCCATCGAAACAATCCCGCGCACGTGCTTAACCAACCCGGGCTCGTCAGGAAGCCTGCGCATCATTCGCCTGGCAAGCTCGGCGCCCCACTTCTCGCTCGTCTGAAGATTCCCACCCTGAATCACAAACCCTTTCACGACGCGACTGAACGTCGTCGTATCAAACGCGCCGGTAGCCGAAAGATTAAGAAAATTTCTGACTGCCTCGGGCGCATTCTCAGGTATCATCGCTATCTCAATCGCGCCCACCTCCGTCTCCAGGGTCACACACTGCCCGGCCAGCTTTTCAAGCGACGCGCCATCAAACGGTTCCACAGCCGGCGGCGCCTCAGTCGCTGCCCTTGCATTCGCTTTTCTCGGCGGCTCGACCGGCGCATTCGACTGCGCCCTCACCAAAGCCGCCCCCAGCACCAAACAAACAAGAATCAGTCCAATTCTCTGCATATATCCGTGTAAATCCTGCTTTAAAATCCGTAACAACCCGCGGTTCATAATCCACGTTCCGCCATTTCGATGGCACGAAACATCGCGCGCGCCTTGTTCACCGTCTCCGCATACTCATGCTCCGGAATCGAATCCGCAACGATTCCCGCGCCGGCCTGGACCAG
>DASVGE010000040.1:0-8423 GCA_036379695.1 Pyrinomonadaceae bacterium
GGGGGCAAGCCCCTCTTCCTGACTTGTTCCCTTTTTAGACGCTCAAGAAATGAACAAGTCAGGAAGAGGGGCTTGCCCCCGCCCTACAGTTACCAACGAATCAGAAAGTCTTTGAGTGTCTCGTACATCTCGTCGAACGAATCGGCACAAAACAGGAACGCCTGGAAGTGCGTTGGATCGTAAACGAGGTTCGAGGCGACTTCGAGATTCAACGGTCGCAGCTCGGCCTTGTGCATCTCCGCCATCTCTCCGGCTGACGATAGCAGGCCCGTTCCGTAGGCTTTGATCTGTCCGTTCTCACGCAACACTCCGAATTCAATGGTGAACCAGTAGACGCGCGCCAGGCGGTCGAGTTCGGTGGTTGAGTCGGTGCGGCGCACGGCTTCACCGAAGAGGCGATTGAGTTCGGCGAAACGCTTACTCGCGAGCGTCACCGCGTGACCGATGATTTCGTGAACGACATCAGGTTCCGGTGTGTACAGCGGTGTCGAGTGGTGACGAATGTACTGCGTCGACAGAAAAACACCGCGGGCCAGCGATTCGAGAAACACGCGTGGCTCGACAAGACCGGCCACAGGCTCAAGCCGGAAACCGCTGATCGCCTCAACTTTTTGACTGACCTCGTCGAGTTGCGGAATGCGATCCGGATCGAACGTCAGCCGATCGAGACATTCAAGATACTCCGCGCAGGCGTGCTCGCGGTGCGCCGGGCCGAGTGCTTTCCAGATCGTGCGCCAAACATCGTGCTCCTGTGCAGTGTAAGGAGCGGCTGGGATGGGAGAGCCGGGGATGTACGTTGTGGCAATCTGCGCAATGGCGTTGCGACGAGCGCGGTAATCTTTGTCGCGAAAGCCGGGATGGTCCGGGTCGAGCTTCACGATCGCGTTGCGATCGCGGATGTCGTCGCCGTTTGCCACGACCATGCGCATGTCGACGTGGTCGAGTAGTGGGGGTTGTGGTTCAGTTGTTGTAATCACTTTGGTTCACCTCGATTCGCGGCAAAAAAAAACCGGCCACCATCCCTGGAGGATGATGGCCGGTTTCTGAAACTTGTCTTAGGTGCTACGTCTGCGCACGCCGACAGCCCATCGCCTGACCGTCCCTCCAGTAGGAGAGCGGGCCGTAATAGTAATAATAGCGATACAGGCTAAGACTCATACGCGGGGCAAGGATAAGCGCTCCCGGCGCGATTGGTCAAGAAAAAATCGATTAGCCACAAAAAGGCACATGATCAGGTAATGATGGGTTTTATTTTGTGGCTTTTGTGCCTTTTTGTGGCTGCTATCAAAACTTCAGCGCTTGCCGTGACTTGAAGAAATCGGCCCACGGGTCGCCCTTCTTCAAGAGCTCGGGCGCGTTTGTGATGGTGAAGTCGGTGATTTTCACGCCTTTCTCGATCTGCTTCCACGTTAATGGCATCGAAACGGGCGCCTTCGGTTTCGCGCGGGCGGTGAAGACTGCCGCCAGACTTTTACCGCGCGCGTTCTGCATCCAGTCGACGTAAACCTGCGTGCTCTTGCGCTTCGCGATCGTTCTTTCAACCGTCGCGATCTTCGGCGCGCGCTGCGCGACTTCACTCGCGAACAGTCGCGCAAACTCCGCCACCTTGTCGTACTCGTTCGTCGGCTTCAGCGGCACGTAAAGGTGAATGCCGGACGATCCCGATGTCTTTGGAAAAACCTGCAATCCGATCTCGTCCGCTACCTCCTTCACCATCAACGCAACTTGCAACACGTTCTCCCACGGGGCGCGTTTAGGATCGAGATCGATCGCAATATAGTCGGGCTTGTCGAGTCGCTTGACGGTAGAGTGCCACGGATGCTGTTCGATGGTTCCGAGAGTGACGAAGTGAAGCAATGAGCCAAGAGTCGAATAGACGCCGTAGTCGAGCTCTCGCCCTTCCTGGTTTGTCAGCCGCGCCGTCTTAATGAATTCGGGCGCGCTGGCGAGGTCCTGTTGGAAGAACATCGGCGCTTTGATGCCGCGTGGATAGCGTTGCAGTATCGCCGGTCGCTCCTCCAGGTAGGGCATGATGTAATCGGCGACCTTTATATAGTAGGTGAGCAGGTCAAACTTGGTGAGCTTTTCGTCGGGCCAGTAAATACGGTCCAGACTCGTAACTGAAACCTGCTCGCGGCCAACCTTCAAGATGAGATCGCCTTTGGGGCGCTCGAGGCTCAGAAACTCCTCGACACTAATGGCCGTTCCCTGTTTTTGCTTCGTTCGTTTTACTTCTTCTTTTGCCATGCGATAATTTGCGTCATGCGAACCATTATTATCGGGCTGATCTTAGCAGTACTCATCGGTACCGTTGCATACGCAGGTCCGCCTGCAACGGTAACCTATACTCTCGACGCGAGCCAGAGCAAATTCATGGCCCATGCAAAACGGAGTGGGCTGCTTTGGTTTAAAGGCAAGAGTCATCACCTGGCGGCCAGCGATTTCACAGGACGGGTCGAGCTTACTCCCGACACGATCACACCGGCATCGCTCCGGCTCGTAGTGAAGGCTGCTTCGTTACACGAGACGGGCGCTGAATTCACGGAGCCACAGAAGCAGATCATCAACAAAGAATTGAAAGAGATCGTATTGCATCCGGAGCAGTATCCGGACATTACCTTTCAGAGCACGAACGTGACTGTGAAGGCAAGAGGCGGCGATCGGTATGAAGTAAACATCGATGGAAATCTCACGCTGCACGGCGTCACGCGTCGAGTCACGATTCCCACCGTGGTTACTTTGAGGGGCGACACGCTACGCGCCGTGGGCAAGTTCAGCATCGACCGCGACGATTTCAAGGTGAAGGCGACATCAGCGTTTCATGGACTGGTGAGAGTTGATGACGATGTGAAGTTCGAGTTTGATATTTTAGGCCGCAGATAAACGCGGATAAAAATCCGGATTTTTTCCGTGTCATCCGTGGCTAAATATATCCGTTGGGGTGGGCGAGCATCCACTTCCAGGCTGATTCGACGATCAATCCGAGATCCTGAAACTGTGGCTGCCAACCGAGTTCACTTTTGATCTTATCGGAGCTGGCGATCAGGACCGCGGGATCTCCGGGGCGCCGGGCTCCCATACGGACGGGAATCTCTTTTCCGGTCACGCGCCGCGCGGTATCAATTACTTCCCGAACACTGTAACCATCGCCACCACAACCCAGGTTGTAGATCGCACTCCGTTCACTCAACACGTCGAGCGCGAGAATGTGCGCGCGCGCCAGATCGATCACGTGAATGTAGTCGCGAATGCAGGTGCCGTCTTCAGTCGGATAATCGTCGCCATAGATCTCGACGTGAGCGCGTTTGCCCGCGGCAGCCTGTAAAGTAATCGGAATTAGATGGGTTTCAGGATCGTGGTCTTCACCGCACTTCTCCGTCGCGCCGGCGGCGTTGAAGTATCGCAACGAAGCGTAGCGCAGGCCGTGCGCTCGCTCATACCAGTGCATCGCCTTCTCGAACGCGAGTTTTGTTTCGCCGTAGGTATTGGTCGGATTCGTTGGAGTGGTTTCCCTGATCGGCTGTTCCGCGGGCTCGCCGTACGTTGCCGCGGTTGACGAAAAGACGATCCGCGTTATCCCACAGTCGCGCATCGCATCGAGCAGCACCAGTCCTGCGACAACGTTGTTGTGGTAATACTTCGACGGCTGCTCAACGGACTCACCCACGAGCGACGACGCCGCCATGTGGATCACAGCTTCGATTCGATTGTCGTTGAGTGTCTGGCGAAGCTGGCCAGCTTCGAGGAGATCCCCTTGCACAAAACGCGCGCCTTCAACCACCGCCCCACGATGACCTTTCGAGAGATTGTCGTAAATCACAACCTCGTGGCCATCGTTCACCAACTGCTCACTAACCACACTTCCAATATAGCCGGCACCTCCGGTTACAAAGACGCGCATGCAAACACCCCCTTGAATCAAGAGCAAATTGAAAGCAGACCTGCTAGGTAACGGCAACGTTCGGCTGAGGCGCTGCCGCATCTGCCTGAAGTGAATCGGTCGGTACAAAGAAGAGTATGCGACCACAGTTATCGCAAGTGATCACTTCTTCGCCACGACGAATTTCGGCCATTACCTGCGGCCGCAGCGACATGAAACACGCCGTACACGAGCGATTGCGCGCCTCCGCAACGGCAACGCCATCGCGAATGCGAGTCTTGATCCTGGTGTACATCCCGCTCATCTGTTTCGGCAGGTTCGCAAACACCTCGTCGCGCTCCTTGCGCGCGGTGGCGAGACGGTCGCCGATGGTTGCGGTCTCATCGTCAAACGCCTTCAATCGCGACTCGCGGTCAGAGTTCAGGCTCACAATCTCGTCTGCGCGTTCCTTCAAAGCTGCTTCTGCCTGTTCGAGCTGTTCGAGTTGTTCGAGAATCTGCGTCTCCAGGGCGGAGATCTGTTTGCGTGCTGCGTCTGCCTCGCGAATTGCCGCCGTGTATTCGTCCTGTTTTTTCGACGACATCAGGTTTCGTTCGGCACGCTCGGCCCGGCCTTTTTGTTCGACCGCCTCGTTTTCGAGACGCGCGCGGGTGTGTTTTGCTTCGTCGCGACGGCTTTCCAGCGCCCTAATTTCAAAGGCGCGCTGATCGAACTCTCTCTCGATCTCGGCGCGCCTTTCGGGTATCGCTTGTTGCTCTGTTTCTAGTTTGCGTATGTTGGTATCAAGATTCTGCAAAGCGATTAACTTCTGTAATTCCGCTTTCACTCTATGCACTCCTCAAAAGATCAGGGCTGTATATGACGGCTCCCATGGCTTTGCGATCATCACACAACCAACGCGTCCGGCGCAAGCGCCAGACTGAGCCACAGATGAACACGGATTTCAGACACAGATTAAATTAAAATCCGTGAATGAAATCCGTGATTATCTGTGGCTTTATTCTTAACTAGATCGGGCCTACCTCACCTCGCGTCCGGATTCGCGGCGTCACGCGGATGTTCGGCAGGTTGATGTTGATCGACGGAATCGTCGGAATCTCGATCCGTGGGATCACGATGCGACGTCCGGTCTGTGGGCGTCCGAGCGTTCCGGAAGCTCCACCCTCGCGCGGCGTCACGCGAATCGTTTGCTGCGCTTTGTTACGAATCACGGTCAGCGTTACATCGCCTTCTTTCTTGCGATTAATCACGCGCGAGATGTCGCCGGGTGAATCGATCGCTTCGCCTTCAACTGCCGTGATCACGTCGCCGGCTCTGACACCAGCTTTCGCTGCTGGGCCATCGTCAGTCACTGAAGTCACCAACACACCTTTGCCGCCCGTGATGCCAAAATAGTCGGCGAGTTGTTTGGTCAACTCCATCGTGCTCACGCCGATTCTGCGGCTGTTGTTGAGCATGAAAGTGAGATCGCCGCCGTTGTTTTCGAAAAGACGATCTCTCAGTGGCCCTTCAAATTTGAACTCCCTTGGCTCCGTGCCTTCCCACTTCCAAACTCGCGGTTCGTCGCCAAGTAAGTCTCCGGCAAAGCTCGTGTTACTGCGTTTGCCGATCGTGGCGGTGACGTCCTGTTCGGAGCCCCCGCGGCTGACACTGATTCTTACGGATTGATCGGGAGCCAACTCGGAGACGATGCGATTCAACTTGCGAACACTGGTGATGTTCTCATTGTCGATACGCAGGATAACGTCGTCCTTGCGTAACCCGGCTTTTTCGGCGGGACTGTCTTTAACTATCCGTGTCACGCCGACGCCGCGCACCTGGTTCATCTGGTAGCGGCCCATGTTTTCACGACTGATATTTTCGGCGTAGACACCCAAAAATCCGTCGCCGCTGACGAAGAAGGAAAAGTTTTGTTCGAGTGGTTCGTCGGGCGGCTCCGGTGGAGCGGGTGGTGCAGGTTGCTGGGCCAGCACGAGCCCGGCGGTCAGAATTAGAGCAGGCAGAAGACCGAGCAGATATTTAGCCTTCATTTTCGAGTTTCCTCCGGAAGAGTTTGTGCCTTTCACGCGTCGCCGGAGGTACGGTTCCAAGAATTTAATGCAGGGGTTTGTAAACTTCTTTTTGGCCGTTCCGTTCGAACGCGATCTTTCCTTCGGAGTGTGCCATGTCGAGGTGGGCGACCGCTTCGGACACGGAGAGAAACCGGTGCACGTCGTCGGCGGTCGGGAACATCTTAAGCGCGACGTCCCAGGCAGTCACGCCGTCCTTCGCGACCAGTCCGATGACGTGTGATTGGCGGTCCTGGAAGGCTCGAAAGTAGCGATGGAAAAGCTCTTCATAATCTCGGATGGGCTCGCCGTGACCGCCGTAAACGAGCGTCGGCGATAACGATCTCAAGCGCGCCAGGCTAACCATGTATTCCGCCAGCGAAGGAAAGCGACGCGACGGGTCGATCGGATCGGGCGACAGGACCGGATTCGGTGTGATGCGCTTGAGCACACAATCGCCGGCGATGACCGTGCGATCCGCCTCGCGCAAGAACGAGCACGATCCGGGTGTGTGACCGGGTGTGTGAAGAATGCGCAGGCTGCCGGATTCAAACTCCAGCTCGGCCTCGTCCCAAAGCGCGGTGTATTCGTCGTCGGCGAACGAGTCGGCATACTTGCGCATGCGATCGTACATGCCACGCATACGCTCGATCTCGTCGTCCGGCACACCGGCGCGTTCCAGCAAAACACGATGCTCTTCGTATTCGAGACGGCTGTGGCGATGCCCCGTCTCCCAGTTATGAACGAAGACTTCCGCATTCTTCGCTTCATCGCGCAGAGATCTCGCGAGCCCGCAGTGATCTTCGTGTGCGTGCGTGAGGACGATGCGGCGAAGGTCGGAAACGAGGAAGCCGGCTTTGCGCAGTCCCGCACGCAACGCCTCGATAGCCTCTTTCGTCTTCGGTCCCGTGTCGATGATCGTCAACGGATCTTCGGCGATCACGTAGACGTTTACAGGACCGATGTAGAACGGCGTTGGCAGTGATATCGGAACTACACGCATAGTTTTAAGCCACGGATTAACACGGATGACACGGATATTTTCTTATCCGTGTTATCCGTGTTTATCCGTGGCCCGTTTTTAGTAGATCCACTTGTTAGCAGCGATCATGTCGTCAGCGATGCGCTGCCGGGCGGCGATCGTGTTCATCGGCTGCAACTTCGTAAAGCGTCGCAGCGCGGCCAGGAGTGTCCGCAGTTCATCACCTTCAGCCATGCCCGCCAGCGTGCTCTTGGCTCGTGACTCGATGCGTCCAACCGCGTCGTTGCAGAACACGCGTGTCATGTCGAGATAGCGCTCCGCTGCTTTTTCACCCTGCGACGCGGCAAGCTTACGTGCACGCAGAATCGCAGTCTCCATCGCGTAAGTGTCCATGATGATGTCGGCAATTCCCATCAGGATCTCCTGCTGGTCGCCGAGTTTCATCATGTACTTTTGCGCGGCGGTGCCAAGCGTCATCAACGCCACCTTCTTCGCGTTGGTGGTGAGTTTCTGCTCCGCTGCGAGCAGTGCGTCGTCGTCGTCAAAACTCGCCATCTGCGGCGACAACACTTCATCCATCAGCGCTTGCGCAGCCGGCAACAACGCGAGGTTTCCGCTGAGCGCGCTCTTCATCAATCGACCCGGAATCAGCATGCGATTGATTTCGTTCGTGCCTTCGAAGATGCGATTGATGCGCGAGTCGCGGTAGGCGCGTTCGGCCGGATAGTCGGCGGAATAGCCATAACCGCCGTAAATCTGGACCATCTCGTCAACCACGAAATCGCAGTACTCAGAAAGCGCCACCTTGATGATCGAACACTCGGCGGCATACTCCTCGATCGCCCGCAGCTTCGCATCCATGTTATTCGAGTCAACTTCACTGATGCCCGCTTCGATCATGCCGAGCGTGCGGTAGATCATCGACTCGCCCACCCACGTGCGAATCGCCTGTTCGGCAAGCTTCGCTTTGATCGCGCCAAACGATGAAATCGACTTGCCAAACTGGTGTCGCTCGTTTGCGTAACGCACTGACTCGTGGACCATCAACTTCATGCCGCCAACACACATCGCGCCGAGCTTGAAGCGTCCGATGTTCAGCACGTTGAAAGCGATCTTGTGACCTTTACCAACTTCGCCAAGCAGGTTTTCGACGGGTGTGCGCACGTCAGAGAGGACGAGCGCCGTGGTGCTCGAACCTTTAATACCCATCTTGTGTTCTTCGGCGCCCGAGGTCAGTCCCGGCTGGCGTTCGACGATAAACGCGGTGAACTTGTCGCCGTCCACTTTGGCAAAGACGATGAATATATCGGCGAAGCCGCCGTTAGTGATCCACATCTTCTCGCCGTTGAGAATGTATTCCTTGCCGTCTTCGCTCAATCGCGCGGTGGCCTTCGCTGCCATTGCGTCGGAGCCCGAGCCCGCTTCGGTCAACGCGTAAGCAGTAATCAACTCACCCGCGGCGATCTTCGGCAGGTACTTGCGCTTCGCCGCTTCAGTAGCGAAGTAGACAATC
>DASVGE010000041.1:0-6504 GCA_036379695.1 Pyrinomonadaceae bacterium
GTGGAGTCTCACGTTAGCAGCCACTCTTCAAGATGCCACGGGCTTGCCCCGTGGAGTCTCACGTTAGCAGCCACTCTTCAAGATGCCACGGGCTTGCCCCGTGGAGTCTCACGTTAGCAGCTACCAGAACCCTAAAGCCTACTCTTCAAGATGCCACGGGCTTGCCCCGTGGAGTCTCACGTTAGCAGCTACCAGTTAGCAGCTACCAAAACCCTAAAGCCAACTCTTCAAGATGCCAACTTCGGGCAAAAGCCTTCAGCTATCACCCCTTGAACCCGCGTTCGATCGCAAACACGATCGCCTGAGCGCGGGTCCAGACGCCGAGCTTGTCGAAAAGATTCGAGACGTGATTGCGGACAGTCTTTTCGCTGATGGATAAACGTTCCGCGATCTGTGCATTGCCGAGACCCTGCGTGATCAACGCAAGCACCTCCCGCTCGCGCGACGACAGCGACGCAAACGCGTGGTCCTCTTCACCAGTTTGTCGCTTGAGTCCCGTGAACTCCAACACCTCCTCGCAGAAGCGCTCCCACGCCGGCTCGTTCTCCAGCAGGATGTGATTCTTCGAGTCGAGTTCGATGAACTGCGCGCCCGGAATTCCGGCAGCGAGAATGTGACCTTCCGCGATCGGCGCAACGACGTCGCCACGCGCGTGCAGCACCAGCGTCGGTGTTCGAACCTCGCCAAGCAAACCCGTAACGTCGAGCATACCTCGCGACTCAAGCAGTTGGGCCGCGATATCCGACGTCAGCGTCTTGCGACAGATATCGTTGAACCATCCGAGCTGTTCGTCGGTGCCTTCAGGAATGAATCGCGAAGTAAAGACCTGCCGGAAGGTAGGATTATCACTACCCCATTCCAGCCGGACAAGATCGATCATCGCGCGGTAGAAACTTTCCCGATCACGGTCTCCACGCCGAAACGCACCGCGTGCGTACGCACCGTAGAGCACCAGGTGCGACACGCGCTCCGGATGCTTCACCGCATACGCGACACAAATCGGACCTCCCTGAGAAATTCCGAGCAGCGCGAACGGCTCCTGCGGATTCGCCGCCTCAATCACACCCTCCAAATCCTCGACCCAGCGCTCGAGCGAGAGGTCGCCGGCCTTCCACTCAGTCATGCCACACCCGCGTTCGTCATAACGCACGAAGCGAAAGTGATCGCTGAAGAAACGAATCCAATGTCGCCAGACCGGACTCTCCCATTCATATTCAAGATGAGTCAGCCAGTTTGCGGCTTTGATCATCACGGGTCCCGCACCTGCGTCAGCCCAGGCGAGCCTGACTCCGTCCGGTGTGCGCAGGTACCGGATTCGCTGCGTGGATTTTTTCATATGACGTTGCGGCGCTGATCGGGTCCGACCCGCAACAGCTCCTGAAATCTCGGAAGACTACGCAACGGATCGAGATAGCTATCGTGGTCGAGCCATTTGCGATCAGCACAAAACGGAAGCGACTTCTCCAGGCAGGTAATTGCTTCTGCAAGTTCACCGGAAATGGAGAATGCGCAGGCGGCGTTGTAGAGAACGTTCGGGTCCTGCGAATCGAGTTCGAGGGCGCGCCGCGTCCAGTCTAACCCGCGCTTTGCCTCTCCCAGTTCAATGAGCGCAGTTGCTCCTAAAAGAAGTGGCCTGATATCACTGGGGTAAAACTCAAGATGATTTTCGGCGGCGTCGAGACACCTCTTGAACGTCACCCGCTGCAACTGTTCGCGCTTCTGTCTTCTATATATACCGCCCAGCATTGACAGTGCATCGATGCTTTCCGGACGAACTGCTGCAGCCTGCTCTAATAACGCTGCTGCCCGGTCGAGTTTTCCCTGCGAGAAACAGGCGCGCGCGTAATAGTAATTGGCCTCATACAACTTGGGATTCAGTTGCAGCGCAGTCTCGAATTCACGTTCCGCTTCCGCATACCGGCCTTTCAGTGCAAGGAAGATTCCTCGTGAGGCATGCACTTGCGCCAGACTTGGATCGATCTCGACGGCTTTCGAACTCGCCTGGTCGGCATCTGCAAGGTCAGACTCAAGACCTCCCCAATCCATGTAGAGAAACGAGGAACAGTCAGCTATTCCAGCATAAGCAGGACCGAAGTGATCGTCGATCCCGATCGCTTTCAGGTACATCTGCCTGGCGGATTCAAGGCTGCGGCGTCGCATCTGGTAGAAGAGTTGGCGTCCGCGCAGATAATATTCGTAAGCCTCTATGGAAGTCGTCCGGCCTCTTTGTAAGGCGCGTTGCTCATCCGTGCTCAGCACGAACTTGAGTGCCTTCACGGTGCTTTGGGCAATGTCTTCCTGAACGGCAAAGATGTCTTCGAGTTTGCGGTCGTACTTTCCTGACCAGAGTTGATAACCGTCAATTGCACTAATCAGTTGGGCGGTGATGCGGATTTTCCCCTTCGCCTTTCTGACGCTTCCTTCCAGCACTGTGTTCACATTCAGTCGTTTACCGACTTCGCGAATATCGAGCCCCCGCGACTTGAATCTGAACGACGATGTCCGGGAGGCGACGTGCAGGTTCGGCAAGTTGGCGAGGCTGTTGATAAGCTCGTCGGCCAGTCCTTCGCAGAAATAATCCTGGTCGCGCTCTGGGCTCATATCCACGAAAGGCAGGACGGCGATTGAAGCAACAGGCTTGTTCTCTATCTCTGTTTGACTGATGAAGCGGTAGCCACGTTTGGGGATCGTCTCGATGTAGCGAGGGTGGCGAGCGTCGTCGCCCAGCGCCTTTCTTAGCTGGACGATGGTGTAGGTCAAGTTTGACTCTTCGACAAAAGTGTCGGGCCAGAGCCGCGTCATCAACTCTTCCTTCTCAATGATCCGGCCGCTGTTTTGAACCAGAATCAGAAGCGTTTCCACAACCTTCGGCGCCAGAAGCAACGGCTTGCCCTCGCGCAGCAGTACCTTCTGTTCGGCATCAAGGGTGAACTCCCCAAAACGATAGAGCTGGGTCATGAGGCTCGGCACGACTTTTCCTAATAACTTCCTATGAACTTCCTCAGGACTTATCGATTCCTCGTCATGTAGTTTGGCTGCGAACCTGGGCAACAAAGGCGGGGGGCCAGATTTTATCAGGCAACGGGACTAATGTCCCGGTTCTGTAGCCCCGACAGAGGCCAATCGGGACGAAACTCCCATAGCCAACTGTTAGTTCAAACTCCATCATGCCGCGCAGGAGAACGCTTTCATTCATTTACGAGCCAGACACGGAGGCAGGCCATGTTCAAGCGGATCGCATTTTTCATCTACGGAAGTCTCAGCTACCTGTTATTCCTGGGAACGTTTCTGTACGCGGTTGGTTTCATCGGCAACTTGGGCGTTCCGACAACGCTCGACGGCACGCCGACCAGACCTTTCGTCATCGCGTTGCTGATCGACGCCGGTCTGTTGACTCTATTCGCGGTGCAGCACAGCGTCATGGCGCGCAAGTGGTTCAAGGAGTGGTGGACGCGCATTGTGCCAACACCGGTGGAACGATCCACTTACGTACTGTTCTCGAGTGTTGCTCTAATCCTGTTGTTCTGGTTGTGGCAGCCGTTGGGTGGCGTCGTATGGTCAGTTGAAGATCCGTTCGGCCGGTCAGTCCTGCGCGTGTTGTTTGCTTTCGGGTGGGCGCTGGTGCTGGTCTCGACATTCCTGATCAATCACTTCGATCTGTTTGGCATGCGCCAGGTCTGGCTGTACCTCCGCGGCAAGCCTTACACCACATTGCGATTCGGGACACCAGGACCATACCGGCTCGTCCGTCATCCACTTTACGTCGGTTGGCTGTTCGCCTTCTGGAGCACGCCGACGATGACTTTCGCGCACTTGCTTTTCTCAGTTGCGACGACGGCGTACATCCTGCTGGCGATTCAGTTAGAGGAACGCGACCTGGTGCGCGAACACGGCGACTCATACGAAAGCTACCGCCGTTCAGTGCCGATGCTGATTCCGTTCATCCGCCGTAATCGCGATCCGAAATTGCCGGAACGTGTTTCGATGAGAACGCAGTGACATTCCCCCTTTCATAAGACGCAAGACCAATCTGGAGGAAAACATGAAAAGACTTTTACCAGTCCTGATAGCGATCTGCTGTCTGCTTATCGGCAGCATGGCGATGATTACCAGTAGCTCTACTGCCGCGACGCCAGCCGTAGACAATCTCTCTTCTGAGCTCAGGCGCGAACTCGCGCGGGCTCGCAACGCAACTGCCCGTTACCACGACTTCGATCGCGCCGACGAAGATGGTTACAAATTTCTGCATTGTGCGGAGGGCGAAGGACTCGAATACCTGAACGAGTCGTTGCTCGACTGTAACTTCGATATCGAGCATCCGGAAGCCCTTCACTACATCCGCGAAGGTAACAATCTGCGGCTTGTGGGTGTGGAGTACGTGATCCCGGTAGCTTGCACAGCGACACCGCCGGAAGGATTCACGGGTGACGACGACGAATGGGAGTTTATGGCAGAAGGTTTGCCCATCTGGGCGATGAGGGCCGCGATCTGGCTGCCTAATCCTGCCGGCATGTTCGCCGAAGAGAATCCAAACATACCGGCGTGTGAATAGGTCGTCCCGAAGGAGTGGTTTTATGAGCAAGCTAACGATACTACTTCTCGCGTTGACAGCTGTCGGAGTAGTAGTTCTAACTCCGCGAAGTTCGGCGAGCACTGTGAATGAGCAGTTGTCCGCGGTACTCACGCAACACGGGTTTACAGGCAGAGTCGGATTGAGTCTCGAACAAAGGCTCGGTCGAAAGATCGACAACCGGCTCGCGGACCTTGGCAGGCTCGCTTTTCATGACAGCTTGCTCGGTCTGAATGACGACAACTCATGCGCCGGTTGTCATGCGGCGCCGTTGGGCTTCGGCGACTCGCAGTCAATTGCCATTGGCGTCGAAAACAACAACATCGTCGGTCCGGATCGTACTGGTCCACGCAACCAACGACGCACGCCGCTGATTCTGAATAACGTCTTCTTCCCGGCGCTGATGTGGAACTCGCGGTTTAATTCAGTCGCGGGCGATCCGTTCGACAACAGTGCCGGATTTCAGTTTCCGTTACCGGAAGGTTTCTCGCTGTCGGGTCTGCCTCACTTGCTTACGGCGCAGGCTTTCATTCCGCCGACCGAGAAACCTGAGATGACGGGGTTCCATGCCTCAGTGCCTGGTACTAACGATGGCATACGCGCGGCAGTTGTGGAGCGGTTAAATGCGAATGGTGAGTATCGAAAGTTGTTTGGGCAAAGCTTCGCGGAGGTGAAGTCAGGCGCGCCGATCACTTACGAAATGCTCGCACGCGCGATCGCGGAGTTTGAATTCACGCTCGTGTTCGCAGATGCGCCGGTTGATAAATTTGCGCGCGGGCAGATGAATGCTATGACCGAAGATGAGAAACGCGGCGCGCTGATCTTCTTTGGACCAGGCAACTGCGTTAGCTGTCATGCGGTTTCAGGGCAGTCAAATGAGATGTTCAGTGATTTCCGGCAGCATGTTGCCGGCATTCCTCAGATTGCACCCGCGGTTGGGAATGTCGCGTTTGACGGGCCCGGCGCGAACGAGGATTTTGGATTGGAGCAAGTTACGGGAAACGCAAATGACCGCTATGCGTTTAGAACTTCGCCGCTGCGGAATCTGGCTTTGCAACCGGCGTTTTTTCACAACGGCTCGTTCACGAGATTGGAAGATGCAGTTCGTTATCACCTGGACGCGATCGGTTCAGCGCCGAGTTATGACCCGGTCGTTGCAGGTGTCGATGTCGACTTGCAAGGTCCACAGGGACCTATCGCTCCGGTGCTGGCGCGCATTGATCCTGCTCTCGCAACGCCGGTCGTATTGTCGCCTGACGAATTTCGCCAACTCATCGCCTTCCTGCGCACAGGACTGCTTGACCCCAAAGCAAATGCTCACAACCTGCGCAAGCTCATTCCCGCTCGAGTACCCAGCGACAGGCCGGTTCACGTTTTTCAGTGAAGAGCCGGTGACTTACAGATCCCGAGCAATTTACGCCGAAGGCGTTCGCTAATTTGAGCCCAGGGTTGGAGCGCAGCGACAACCCTGGGTACTCCATCAAAATTTCATAAAACCCTGAAGGGGTTCCACACCTGCCGAACCCTTTCAGGGTTGATTCGTGGGGTAATGAATTGATCCCCAGGGTTGTCGCTGGCGCTCCAACCCTGGGCTGAAATTAGCGAACGCCTTCGGCGTAGTCATTCCAATCTCAAGCTGAGGAGCAAGTTGCGATACACTCAGCCGCATGAGATTTGAGATCGGTGCCGCGTTTGCGATCGGCGTACTCCTCCCGCTGCTGGAAACCGCGCGTCGAGGGATCAGTCACTGGACCATTAACTTCACTACCATGTTTGAGGATTACGTCGCGGGCGCTTTGCTCCTGATCGGTGGCTGGGCTGCCTATCGCTCGAAACCGTGGGGACCAGTGTTCCTCGTGCTCGCATGGGCCTCCTTCTCGGGACTGATGACCAGTAGCTTTGTGAGCCAACTCGAAGAGACCTTTCGCCAGACT
>DASVGE010000042.1:0-15895 GCA_036379695.1 Pyrinomonadaceae bacterium
TGACCCGGTCCAAGTGCGTCTGTAGATTTTTATGGCTGACACTGCAAATTACGTCTTTCTACCCTGGGTGCGACAGGGCGCTGCGTCCGGCATCAAGGTTGTCGATGATCAGAATTATGGTTGGATCGGGTCAGTACCGTAACGCGGTAGCGTCGGGTCGGTTTTTGGCGCATACCCGACGCTACCGCGTTACGGTACTGACCCGATCCAAGTAGAACTCATCGGTTTATGGCTGACACTGCAAGTTACGTCTTCCTCCCCTGGGTGCGACAGGGCGCTGCGTCCGGCATCAAGGTTGTCGATGGAACGCCGAATCAACCCGGCGTCGTTTCCGTCTCCGTCAAGGTACATATCAACAACCTTCCCGACCCCGTCAGCCAAAAAGTCAGACTGTACGGACCAGGCGACGTAACCGGCATCGATCAGCAACAAATCGTGCGCACTGAGCCGCGCCATCTCTCATTCGACTTCGAACCAAACTACTTTCCTGCAATCGAATTCGATCGGCCCGACTTCCCATGGCTACTCACACCGGCAACAGCAAACACCGCCGGCACGTTGCGTCCATGGATCTGCCTCGTCGTCGTCAAAAAACATAACGGCGTGACACTGCAAACAGGCGGCAACCAAACGTTGCCAAGACTCGAGATCAAAACGCCCGCCAAACCCGACGACGAACTTCCCGATCTATCAGAGTCATGGGCGTGGGCACACGCACAAGTTGCCGGCAGTTCGCCGGACACCGCCTCATTGCAAAAGTCGCTTGCGGGCGATCCCGCGTTGACCGTCTCGCGGTTGCTCTGTCCGCGACGGCTCGATCCGCTGACGCATTACATCGCCTGTGTCGTTCCTGCATTCGAGCTCGGAAGAAAAGCCGGTCTGGGCCAACCGTTTCAACCTGATGAAGAAAAGGCATTGAAACCCGCCTGGGAGCGCGGCGCTTCGCTCGTGCTGCTGCCGGTTTACTACCACTGGGAATTCAGAACCGGCACCAGCGGCGACTTCGAAGCTCTCGTCGGCCTATTAAAACCCGCTGACCTGCGCGAGATCCCAGGCTTAGGCAAGCGCCAGGTGATCATCGGCCGCGCCTTTGGCAACAGGCAGGTTGTCCCCGCAGACACGACGCTCGAACTCGAAGGCGCGCTCAGAATTCTCGACAGCCCAACCGCCGATTGGCCCAACACCACGAAAACCCCATTCCAAACCGAGCTGAAAAAAGTTCTCGACGAGCCGTGGCTCATCACGCAACAAGACAGCGCCGGTAAAGATCCGGAAGTCGCGCCACCGATTTACGGTTGCTGGCACGCTGCGCGACACATCGTGAGCATTACCGCTCCGCCACCGATAACGTGGCTGGACGAATTGAATCTCGATCCGAGGCATCGCGCAGTCGCCGCACTCGGCACGCAGGTGGTCCAAACTCAGCAGGAACAGTTAATGGCGTCCGCCTGGGAACAACTGGGCGAGATCGAACGCATCAACCAAATCAGGCGACAGGCGCAACTGAGTCGCACAGTCAACACTGTCTTCTACACCAAACACTTCAAACGCTTCTCTCCGGAAACGTTGTTGAAGATCACTGCGTCAGCGCAAGGACGTGTAGTTGTTGACGTACCGAATACCCAACGAGCGCTGCTCGCGACGAGGATCACGAATTCCGCAATGCCGGACCGCGCTGTCTCCGCGCCGCTGCGCCGTCTGGCCAGTCCGCGAAACACGATCAATACACGCTTCAAAAGCGACGCAGCGGTTCGTCCGATCAGCATCGTGGCCAGACTAAACACGCTCACCCCAGTGGCCGTGTTTCAAATGCGTGAAGTGAATTTAGTAAAGCTCGATGAGGTTGCGAGTCAGGCTGGACCACAGGGAAGCAGGTTGAACGACGCTGTCCGTTTCGCGCGTGTGGCGCCAACGCTTGGAGCAGCACCGAGACTCGGCAACGACTTCACGATCGCTCCCGAAGGAACAGTGCGCACCCTCCCGAACTTCGGCCGTGGCGCAGCGAATGACGGTAAAACTGCGGCTGCGTTTCGCAAAGCGGCGAACGACCTTCAGTCGCACCTTTTGCAAAAGGCGTTTCCGCCACCCAAACCTGCTGCCTTAACGGCGATGAACCTCTCCGAGATCGGCACGTCGTTACTGAAAAGTATCAATCCCGAAAACACAATCAAGGCACGAGTTGAAGCTTCGCTTGTTTTAGCGAGTGACACGACGAAGACTGACGATCCGCTCGAGCCGATTATGGACGAGCCGAAGTTTCCGCAGCCGATGTACGAAGCGCTGCGTGACATCTCTCAGGATTTTCTCTTTCCCGGTTTGGAGCACGTGCCGCCAAACACGGTCGCGTTGTTGCAGCCGAATCCGCCGTTTGTTGAATCGTTCCTCGTCGGACTGAACACCGAAATGGGTCGCGAACTACTCTGGCGCAATTACCCGACAGATCAACGCGGCACGTACTTCCAACAGTTCTGGGACACAGTTGACGACGACAAAGTTGATATCGCACGCATCACCGATTGGGGCAACCGAAAGCTTGGTGAGAATAGTGCAACGACGGGCGACACACTCGTGTTGCTCATTCGTGGTGAGTTGCTGCGGCGTTATCCAAACACGGTGATCTATGCCGCGCCTGCGATCTCACAAAACAACAAGTTGACTCTGTCGCCTAATGCGAGCGAAGAACGGCATCCACTTTTCCGTGGCACGCTCAAACCTGACGTCACTTTCCTCGGGTTTTCGTTGAGCCAGGCGGAAGCGTTAGGCGAGCCGCCGCACAAAGCCGAGGGCTGGTTCTTCGTGATTCAGCAACAGCCGACTGAGCCGCGCTTTGGCATGGATGAGGCGAAGTTTGATGGACCAGCGCCAGCGAAACCCGCGACCTGGTCGGATCTGAGTTGGCGACATCTGGCGAATAGTGAAGAAGAGTTGAAGCAGTTGTCGCACGCGACGCTCGACTCGATCAAAAAGCAGTTTCCAAACATCGACAAGGAGAAGATCGACAACGCGAGCTGGGGCAAGAACTCCGCGCACCAGGCGTACATAACACTGCAACGCCCGGTACGGATCGCCATCCACGCACGCGACATCATCAAGCATTGATATGCAGTCTCATTCTCACCGGGCTTTAGCCCGGTGCAAGGCGTGAAGCATCAGAGGAAACCGTTTAAACGGTTTCCCGATTTGGCGAAAGAAGCTTTCACAGGGCTAAAGCCCGGTGAGAATGAGAGGGAGAGGGAAGTCTGGAAACGCACTTGGGCCGGGTCAGTACAGGGAGCGGTAGCGACCTGGTCAACGATTGGAGTCAAGAATTGTTAAGAAATATCGCATGTTGATTTTGAGGCAACCGAACTGACATGCAGACGCCGAATCCTGACATTCCAAACATTCCAAAGACGACGCCGAACGTCGACGTGCGTCTTTCGTTTGGACCAGCGCGGCCGCTGGTACTGTTTCCCGTGCGGTTGGAGACGCGCTTCTTTCCGCAAGCTGACGGGAGTGTCGAACTGAGGGTTCGCGTCTATCCAGACAAGGTGCACATCGATTCGCACGAAACAAAACTCACCGAAGACGAAGTCATCTGGGGCAAACACTTCTGGGAGCAGATCTGGCGCACCGGCACCGCAGACGATCCCGCCGCCGAAGAACGGCGCAAGGCCGCGTGGAGACAGTTGGCTGATCGTTTCGATCCGCCACGTGCAGCGTGGATCGCGCGGCAGTTAACGCCACAGAATCCATTGGACCGTTCCCGAACCCCAATCGCCAACGGTCTCCCATTGCCGAAACCTCCGGTCTTTCGAACGCTCGAAACAAAGCCGGAAAGTTGGACCGAGGCTCCTCACGCGCGCGCACTCCCGAATCAATGGATCGTGCTCGGCTACAAAAACGGGAATCTCGTCGTCAACCAGACTGGCCTCCCGATCTCCGATCCACTCCCTGCTGGTCCAAATCCGTCAAAGTCGGTCACCGTGGACCAATTCGGACTCGACGAAGGCATGAAGTGGATGGTGGATTTCGCAACCGCCGAAAAGGCGGGCATGGGAATCCGCATCAAGCTCACGAAAGAAATCGCTGCCGCCGGCTTCGATTTTTTACTCGTCATGGGCATCCGTGACACGCTCGACGCCGCGAAAGACTGGACACCACAACTCACTCAACTCTTCGACGCTCATCACTACACGAGCGGCTTGAGCTTTCTGCGTCCCGGTACGCCTTCAAACAACACGCCCGACGCGCCGTCAGGATTCAGCTCGAAAGATCCCGGCCAGGAGACAACTTACGCCACTGAAGTACGCGCGCCTGCAATCAAACGCGGCGATAAGTCGAATGCCGATCTTTTGACCACTGCGTTCGGACTCACCACACCGCTTTTTACAAACATTCCCAACGCCACCCAGAAAGACCAACTGGACGCGCAACAGATGAACACCGCACTCTGGTCGGCGACGTGGGGTTACTTCCTGTTGCAGATGCTCGGCGTCGGCAAAACGAACGAGAGCCCGCTGGGTGACGACGACATTACCTGGGCACGAAACCACTTCATCGAATTCGTCCGCGCGAATGGACCGCTGCCCGCCTTGCGGATCGGGCGTCAGCCTTACGGTGTACTGCCGGTCACTTCGCTCAACGAGTGGAAACCACGGGCCGGACAGGAGACGCAGTCGAGCCGCGACATTGCCCTCTGCGCTTTTCTGCGGCGCATGCGAAACATCTGGCGACGGAATTTTATTGAAGTGCCGCGCCTTGGTCGCAGTCCTGACACGCCTCAGGAAAATGGTTTCGTCAAAGATCTCGAAGAAGTGTTGAGCATGGATGGCCTGTCGTCGAGCTACTCCATGCGACACCTGATGGGACGGCAATACCTTGAGCACCTCTGGGTGTTTTTGACTGCCGATTTCTATGCCGACGTTTGGGATCCGGAGCTGCCCGAGATTCCCGAGCTCGAAGAGCCACCGGAGATCGAAGAGCCCGATCCGGATATGAGCCCGCGACAACGAGCGGAGTTCATCAGGCGCCAGCAGGCCGCCCGCCAGGCTTTCATCAGAAGACAGGAGCAAATACGAGCCGCCGCCGCCCGGGCACGCCAACTAAGGTTCAGCTTTATCGAGAACAAGCGACTGGCGACGACCACATGGTTCCAGACGCAGGAACGACTGGCTGCCGCGGTATTGCAAACCTTGGAAGTGTCGTGGCGACCTCGATTGCAAAAGGCAGTCTTTTCGCCGCCGTTGGCAACACTCGAAGGTCCACTCGTTCAGGCGGATCACAACACCTCGCTTACCCCCAACTACATCGACTCGCTGCTTGCCATTCGCGACTTCGTCAAAAAATCCTGGTTCACAGGTGAAAAGTTTGAACAACCGGCGCCACACACTCTTCTTCACTTGCTCCTGCGCCATTCCATGTTGCTGGAATACCACGCCGCTGCGTTGCGATTGCTCGTGAAGAAAACGCCCTTGAGACCGGATCGCCGTGAGCCGGAACTGCTCAACCTGCAGGAAGGTCAGGTCACGCAAACGATCTGGGACCAGATGAAGACACCGATCAGCGTGTCAGCCACTGAGACGTTACAGCTCGGGAATTACCTGTTTGGCACAACTTCTTCGGGCGGTGATCCGGATGTAGCGCGAGATCCGGAGTTGACGTCGCTGAAAGAATTTCGCGCCAGTCTCACACATCTCCGATCACCAAACATTGATGTGGCGAAACTCGAACAGTTAATGACTGGCACACTCGATCTTTGTTCGCACCGTCTTGATGCTTGGATCACTTCATTCGCGACCAAGCGATTAGCTGACATGCGGCAGCGCGAGCCGAGCGGGGTGCTGTTTGGCGGATACGGTTGGGTGATGAACCTGATTCCGGCGGCTGCGCAAACGCCGGTCGCAACGCCGCCGGGCGAAGAAGGTCCCGTGTTTCAGATGTCCGACAATCCCGGTTTCATTCACACGCCTTCGCTCGCACAAGCGGCCACGGTTGCAGTCCTGCGCAGCGGGCACCTCGCTCATGCGACTAGTGGCGCAACTGATCTGTTGGCAATCGATCTGTCGTCCGAACGCGTGCGCCTGGCAAGCTGGCTGCTCGACGGCGTACGACAGGGACAACCTCTCGGCGCACTGCTTGGTTATCGCTTCGAGCGGCGTTTGCAGGAGGTTGGGAAGCCGCAGTTCATTGCGCTCTTCCGCGAGCTCGCGCCGTTAGTGGCTAAGAAGCTGGAGCAGACCAATCAACCAGTCGAACAGATTGCAGCTAACAACGTCGTCGATGGTTTGGCCTTGATGCGTCGCTGGCAAAAAGGGAAGGGGACTAATCCACCGCAGTGGAACATCGGCACCATTCCGTTTGGTCAGAGAATTGGTCAGCAGCGAATTCCTTTTCCGCCGTTCGATCTCAACAACGTCGACTTCAAAGCAGTTCAAGGTGAACTACTGCTGTTGGAGGAAGCTGTCGATGCGGTCAGCGACGCGTTGATGGCCGAGAGCGTGCATCAGGCGGTGCGCGGAAATCCGTTGCGAACTGCAACGACAGTAGAATCGATCGCGGGTGGGGAAACGCCGCCGCCAGAACTCGAAGTAGTTCGCACTCCGCGTTCCGGTATTGGCCTGACACATCGAATCGTGACGTTGTTCAGCGGCGATCCACAACTACCAAACACGTGGGCCGCGCCCGCGAATCCGTTTCGCGCCAATGCTGAACCTCATTTGAACGCGTGGGCCGCGAAACTGCTCGTCAATCCCGCCAACGTGCGTTGCCTCGTCGAGCGAATCGATCCAACGAGCTTACAACCTGTCGAGACTAAAGTGATTCGTCTCGACGAACTACAACTCGCACCGCTCGATTACATCTACGCTTCCGATGGTGGCGCCGGCGGACAGCAAGCAGAGCTCGAACTACGCATACTGTTTGCGATAACGAAAAAGGAAAATGGTTTTCCAGCCGGATCGATGCTGCGCGTGAGTCCTAAACGCAAAGCAGATTGGGCGCCGCATGAGTTGAGTTATGGACAGTTTAGCGAAGTGCTGCGTACGGCACGCAAGCTGTTCACGGGTGTGCGCGCACTCGATCCGGCAGACCTGACCGCGCCGTCGGAAACGACAGAAGTTAACGCTGACGTTCTGGAATTGGATCGACGCGCGGCGAGCGCCGTGCAGTCGCTGCGCCAACTCTCGATCGATTTCAGTGTTCAACCAATTCCACCCGACGTCGACTCTTTGCGTAATCTGCTGGTGCGTGCGGCAGCGTTTGGCATTGCCGGCGCCATGCCGCTCTCTGCGCGCGGTGATTTACCGCCCGATCGCGAGCTGCTGTTGGCGCAGGCGGATGTGATCCAGAAAGAAGTCGCGCAACGTCTCGACCAATTGAAAGCGCTCGAAACGCGATTCAGGGCCGGTTCGCAAACCGCCGATGACAAACGCAACTACGCACTCGATCGTCTGCACCTCGTCTTCGGTAAAGCTTTTATCGTGCTGCCGCGTTTTATGGCGGCGAATGCTGATGAACTTGCGAAGGCGCTGGACAATAGCGACAAACTGCAAGGCGGCGATCCTTTGGCTTCAGCGACGTGGTTCCGGCGCATGAGCCGTGTGCGTGAGACGGTGAACCAACTCAACGCTGCGCTCAATTACGCTGAAGTACTCAACACAGGCGAAAAACTGAAACTGACGATTGCGCAGCTTCCACACGCCGATGACGATCGCTGGGTAGCGTTGCCGCTCGAGGACGGAAAGAGTTTGCCGGGTGGAAAACTTTCGATAGCAGTGCAATCTGTTGCGCCGGTTGATGCACGCAAGCCTTTGGCGGGGTTGCTCATCGATGAGTGGGTTGAAGTAGTGCCGGGAACGACGGAAGTCACCGGCCTCTCGCTTCAATACGATCAACCGAGTGCCGCGCCGCCACAATCGATCCTGCTGGCAGTGCCACCCGATCTCGAATCACCGTGGACGATCTGGTCTTTGCAGCAAGTGTTGTTGGAAACACTCGATCTGGCGCGGATACGTGCGGTCGATCTGAGCACGCTCAACGAAGTCGGGCATTACCTGCCCGCACTTTATTTCGCTTACAACCTGCTCGGCGATGCTGTATCGACCGACTTGACCACGATCAGGTAGCAGTTTATGTCGTCAATTACCACATGGATGCGATTGGAGCCGGTTAGCCGCAACAGCGAGATGAAGGCCAGCTTGCAGGCGCGTGTGTACGATCCGCTTTGGCTGCTCGCTCGACAATGGCAACTCGGAGAGTTTCAGGGTGAAGACAACGGCTCGCCAGTGATGGCGCGCTGGCAAGGCGAGTCGGCGCGCATCACTCGTTATCACTCAGGCGCCATCGCTCCCGGCAGCAGTGTCAACGCGCCGGCTTACGATCGTGCGCGCATGCCGCTCGAAACGTTGGTTGAAAGAGAGCCGGTCCGTGCGCTCGCGCCGCAAACCACAAAACTTCGGCTCGCGGTCGAAACAGGTCTTGAATTCCTTCGCATCCTCGATCGAATGTCTGCGGAAGGAAACATTACCAAAAACTACCGCGACGATTTTGTGCGCGAGTTTCCGTTCACGGTTACTGAAGAGCAACGCGCTATATTGGACAGCGACAGTCTTGCGTTTGTTGATCTAATGTCGTCGCGTGCGGCGGACGGACGGAAGATCGCCGCCTCGTTTCGCTCAACTCCGGGCCGGATCTTCATCGCACCGGCGTTGAAGGTGACTCCGGGTGATCGCTCGGAGATCGAACAGGCCGCGCAACAGTGGTTGAAAGAGTCGGAAACATTTTTCAGCGAGCCGGAAACGTCCAATCCGTCGTGGTTGCCGGAACGCATGGAGTATGCGTTCTCCGTTTCAGGGAGCTTCAACGACGGCGAGCGCGGCTTAACAGCGCAGGAATATTTTGAAGGACACCTCGATTGGTACGCTTTTGACGTCGATCCGAAACTCCGGCTCGGCGGCGTGAACGATAAAGCGTTCGAACAGATCACTCGCACCGCGATTCCGGCGCCGGTCAGTTTTGCCGGCATGCCGACGGCGCGGTTCTGGGAGTTTGAAGACGCGCAGGTTGACTTCGGATCGGTTGATGCTGGTCCAACGGATCTCGCGCGCATGCTGCTTGTGGAGTTTGCGTTGACTTATGGCAACGACTGGTTTGTTGTTCCGCTTGAACTGGATGTCGGAGCGCTCTATCGAACCGGATCGTTAGTGATCACTGACACGTTCGGTGTCCGCACGCTTATCAAACCTTCGAGTGAGCTTGCGGAGCCGCATTCGCTGTGGCGGATGTTTCAGCATTCACATCTGCGTGGCAGCGGAGTGGCGGGGTCGGCGTCGAACCTTTTCATGCTGACTCCGTCGCTGCTCAGCGGTGTCGAGAGTCGTCCGATTGAAGAGGTGCTGTTCCTGCGTGACGAGATGGCAAACATGGCCTGGGGCGTTGAGCGTGTCATCGAAAGCGCGACGGAACATGCGTTGAACAGATTCGAGCAGGAACGACTCACAGCGCCACCTCCTCCTGAGCCACGCGTTGACGGTAAGCTGGTTTACAGGCTGGCGACAGAAGTTCCCAACAACTGGATCCCGCTGTTGCCGGTGAGAACCAGCGACGGCCTCCGCCTGCAGCGCGGCAAAGTAAGAAAAGTTAATGGCGCCTCGGACTTCACCGCCGCCCAGGGCCGCATCCTGAATCCCGACAACCAAAGAGCCCTGAAAATCTTCGAGGAAGAAATCCCGCGCGAAGGAGTCCGCGTCACCCGCCATCACCAGGTAACCCGCTGGCAGGACGGCTCAACCCACCTCTGGATCGGACGCCGCAAAAAAATCGGCACCGGCGAAGGTTCCAGCGGCCTGCGCTTCGACGCCCTCGAGCCGTGAATTAGAATCAAAGTTATGAGTGCTCAGTTTGATAGCGCCGGCTCGATGAATTACACAACGGTAAAGATGAGGAAAGGGGCTACTAATGCCTACTTTTTATTTCGATACGAGCACCACTAAGATCTTGTGAGGTCTCAGTGCCCGTCGCAGAGTTCAGATAACAATTTCTACTACGCGATCCTGCGTGCCTGTCGGCAGTTGAGAAACATCGACAGACAAGCAACCCTCAACTGCTTCATGAATATTCTGAAGCAACTCCTCAAGGGTTTCGCCCTGTGTCGCGCATCCAGGGATCGCGGGAACTTCGGCCCAGTAACCGCCTTCCTCCGCCGGATGCACGATAACCTTGATTTTCATGAGCGCGATTATACGCGCATTCCCTTAACATAGGCGAGACGGATGGCTAGTGGCACGGGCATTGCCGACGACGGGGGTGGAGGTTCTCATGGCCACATCCCTCGCCTACGTTACTTATGATCCTGATCCTCAGTTGCCGTTGTTGACTGATGCGATTCCCGCTGATCCTCAGACCAAGCTCCAACTAGAGGTTCAGGCAAATCTGCAAAGAGAAATCGACTCGGTCGTTCCCCAAATCATTGATCCGGAACTGCGCGAAATCTCACAAACTATCCTCAGCGAGATGCTTCGCTATTTCGACTGGCTCGCCCGCATCGAAAACAATCTTCACAAACTCGACACTCTCCTCGAAAGCCTCTCACTGCTCGAAGTGCTCGAATTCGAAACCCGTTCGCTCACCGATTACATCGATACCAGGGCTATCAGACTGGCCAAGGGTAACGAGCGTTTGCACGAGGTCCTCGACGGCATCTCTTACGGCATCACTCACGACCTGCGCCGCATTTTTGAGCGCGAACTGGTGCGCGGCGTCACCGAGCAATCCATCCCCATCGTCTACGGTAAGATCCTGCACGCTCACGGTTTATTAACGAACTGCTTCCAGCAATCCACCATCACTCTGCTCCAGGTTTTCAAGCCCGGCCTCGATGCGTCCACGCTTTTCAACGACGTCGAACTGCGTCTCCAGCAGTCGCTCACCCTCTGCAAAGACCTGTCATCGCTGATGCGTTTTGTTCGTCTCGCGCAAGCGAACAACGAACCTGACGTGATGCGCGAGCTTACGGTCCGAATTCTCGAATTTCGCGACGGCAGCATGCAGTACCTGATGTACAAGGACTGGCGCGGTTACGAGAGCCTGGCCCTCGAAGTCATCACCGCTATCGAGAACAATCTCGACGCGAAACCGCTGTTGCACCGCTTTATCTGCTACCTGGAAGTGCTGTATGGCCACGTGAAAATGCGGGCCGTGCTGGCCGACAATTTCCCGTATTCCGGAATGGATGAGGAAAACTAAGGGTGCCGCAAACTGTTACGCGACGGGTAACATAAATTGTTACTATGGGGCGAAAATCCGTGGCGATTTACCGCTTCTGACACCTGGGGCAAAAATAAGTTGACCTGCCGCCCTGGACCACGCGTTTGATGCGCGTGCCGCACCTGTCACACGGTTCACCTTCACGCTCATAAACCCGCCAGAAGCGCTCGGGTGTTTCGAAGTAACTCCCGTTTCCATCCGCGAGATCGATTCGCAACGTCGAGCCGGCGTCGATTGCCCCCTGTAGCACTTCGCGAATTGCCTGGTACAACTTGCGCGCACGCGGCTTCGACAACTTGTTCGCTGCCTTCATCGGATTCACGCCCGCGAGAAAGAGTGCTTCGACGGCGTAGATGTTTCCGAGGCCGAGCACGCGAGTCTGATCGAGAAGCAGTTGTTTCAACGGGCGACGCGAGCGCGACAAGGTCTGGATGAAGTAGTCTTCGGTAAACTCGTCAGACAGTGGTTCGGGTGCGAGTGATTGAAGCTCCTTCGGTGGGCGCGAGGGATCTTTGAAGATGTTCATGCGTCCAAACTGACGCATATCGCAGTACACAAGCCGCCGCTCGTCGTCGAGATACAAGACGACGTGCGCGTAAGGCGGCAACGTTTGCTCGGTGGTAAGCGAGACGAATTTGCCGGTCATGCGCAGGTGTGTCGTCAGCACGTGGCCTGACTCGAGTTTGAAGAGGATAAACTTGCCGCGCCTGCCGACTCCGGTGATAACAGCGTTACGAAGCTGACGAGCGAAAGCGGGCCGCGAGATGCCGGGGGCGATTCTTTTGAGATTCAGTTCGGCGGCGAGGATGCGCCGTCCCGTCACGACCGCCGATAAAGCTCTGACGACGTGTTCTACTTCAGGTAGCTCAGGCATGTTTCCAATATTTAGCCACGGATTTACGCGGATCAGGCATTGATTATCTCTTCAATCTGTTTGCGTATTTGATCGACCAGCTCCTCTTTGCGTGCTTCGATGTTCAGGCGCAGGAGTGGTTCGGTGTTTGAGCCGCGAATGTTGAAGCGCCACTCGGGAGTTTCGAGCGAGTAGCCGTCGGTGAAATCCTCCGTGCCCTTGCCGTGAAACGCTTCTTTCACCTTCTCGATCGTCGCTTTAACGTCTTTGACCTTGTAATTCAACTCGCCGGACATGTGATGACCGGCCTTGTATTGGGCCATCAACTCCGAAAAAGGTTTGTCGTGCGTCGAGAGATGTTCGAGCACCAGCAGGAAGGGAATCACACCGTTGTCGGCATAAAAGTTCTCACGAAAATAGTAATGGCCGCTCAACTCTCCGGCGAACAGGCCATTCTCGCGCCGCATGCGATCCTTCATAAACGCGTGACCGCCTTTTGAGATGATTGGCCTGCCACCCTTTCGCTTCACTGTATCGAGCGTGGGCCAGATGACGCGCGGATCGAAGATGATGGTGTTATCGCTGCCATACTTCGTCAACAGAATGTCTGCCAGCAGCGCGGTGATATAGGCGCCCGAAATAAACTCCCCTTTTTCATCGAAGAACATCGCGCGGTCGGCATCCGCATCCCAGGCGACGCCAAACGGAGCGCCACGCTCTTTGATGAGCGCTTCGGTCTCGGTGCGATTGCCGGGCAACATCGGATCGGGCGGGCCTTTCGGGAACGTGCCATCGGGCTCGAAGTTCAACGGGATGAGATTCAGGCCAAGTATTTCCGCGAGCTTCGCTGCCGGTCTACAGACGTAACCAAAGTTGGCATTCCCGACAAAGGTGAACTGCTTGATGCTGCTGCGATCGATGGATTTCAGCACGTGCGCGAGATAGTCGTCGAGTATGTCGCGTTCGGTGCAAGTGCCTTTTTTGTCGGAAGTGACTTCGGCGTCTTTGCCTGCTTTGAGTGCGTCGCGGATGTCGAACAGGCCGGTGTCGGAAGAGATTGCGGCGGCTTTCTCTCGCACCATTTTCATGCCGTTATATTCTTTTGGATTGTGCGAGGCGGAGACAACGACGCCCCCCGAGTAGTCAGAGGCACCGACAGCGTAATAAAGCATGTCGGTGGTGATCTCTCCGATGTCTACAACGTCAACGCCTGCATCGAGGAAACCTCGGATCAGACTGGCTTTCAAAGGAGGCGACGACGAACGCGCATCCATCCCGACCACCATCGACTTTGGTTTGAATAAATAGACATACGCTTTGGCGATTCGGTAATACGCCTCTTCGTCGATGTCTGTCGGATAAATGCCACGAATGTCGTACGCTCGAAATACTTCCCAGTTCACGATTGCTCTCCGATTCTTTATCCACAGATTGCACAGATTAAAAAAGAATCTGCGTAATGTGTGGATGGATTTAGGTGAACGTGTAGTCGGTTAACGACGTCTTGTCGCCGAGTACCGTTCCTGGTCCAACTACCGCTGAACGACCGATGTGACAACCACGGCCCACGATTGCGCCGTTCAACTGTGCCGTCGTCCCGATACGCGTGTGCGGCCAGATGACGCTGTTTTCCACGCGCGCGCGTTCCTCGATGAAACATCCCTGGCCCAACACCGAGTTGATGATCTGCGCGCCGGGTTTGATCTGGCAGTCGTCGCCAATCATCGATATTTCATCAATCTCCGCCACTGTCGCAGCATCAAAATTCCCGCGACGTTCCTTGACGTGAATACGGCTGACACGGTTGTTAAGCAGATCGCCGTGTACCTGCAAATACCGCTCCGGCGTCCCGATATCAATCCAATACGTGCGCAACGGAATGTGTGCATAGAACGCCTCGCCGCGCTTCAGCAGATCGGGAAACAAGCCATACTCAAACGAATAGTTCTCGCCGGCAGGTAAATAATCCAGCACCTTTGGTTCGAGCACATACGTGCCCGCATTGATCGTGTTACACGTAATCTCGTCAGCCTTTGGCTTTTCGAGAAAGCGGCGGATGCGCCCGTCTTTCTCCGTCTCGACCAACCCGTAACTTTGCGGATTCTCAACCGGCGCCAGCACGATCGTCGCCGTCGCTTTTCGTTCGGTGTGTTCACGGATGACGGCTTTGAGATCGAGATCGGTAAGGATGTCGCCATTAAAAACAACTGTTGGTTCGCGAATCAGGTCTTCAGCAAACTTGTAAGCGCCCGCCGTGCCCATGGGTTGCGGTTCAACGGTGTACTTCAGTTTCACGCCGTAATCAGAGCCGTCGCCCAACAGATGCTCGATCTTATTTGGTTGATACGAAAGCGATAACGTGATGTCAGTAATGCCGGCGCGTTTAAGCGTGTCGATTTGATAAAGGAGAAAGGGTCGGTTACAGATCGGAACAATCGGTTTGGGCGTGTAAACTGTTAAAGGGCGAAGGCGCGTGCCTTTGCCACCCGCGAGAATGAGTGCCTGCATGCTTTATGAATCACGAAATAAAGTCTAATATCGGGCCAAGTCTAACATAAGGGAGTTTGAAATGCCGGAATTGAACGAAGCAGTAATCATAAGCGCCGCGCGCACGCCGGTGGGACGGTTCCTCGGATCGCTGAAGGGATTCTCCGCGACTGAGCTTGGTGCGATCGTTGTGCGCGAGAGTGTGAAGCGAGCTGGTGTTAAGGCTGAAGATGTTGATGAAGTGATCATGGGATGTGTGATTCAGGCCGGGTTGGGCCAGAATCCTGCGCGCCAGGCGGCGTTGAATGGCGGTTTGCCGTCGACTGTTTCGGCGGTGACTGTTAACAAGGTATGTGGATCGGGTTTGAAGGCGGTGATGATGGCGGCGCAGGGTGTGCAACTCGGCGACGTAGAGATCGTGGTTGCGGGCGGCATGGAGTCGATGAGCAACGCGCCGTATCTGTTACCGAAAGCGCGCGAGGGTTACCGACTCGGAAATGGCGAGCTTGTCGATTCGATGATCAATGACGGGTTGTGGTGTGCGTTTGAAAATTATCACATGGGTTGCACGGGTGAGGTGGTAGCGGAAGAGTATGCGATCAGTCGCGCGCAGCAGGATGAGTTTGCCGTCAACTCGCATCGCAAAGCTGCCGCTGCGATCAAGGAAGGGAAGTTTAAGGACGAGATCGTGCCGGTTGAGATTAAGCAGAAGAAGGGACCGGCGCTGATGTTTGATACTGATGAGACGGTGCGTGAAGACACGACAGTGGAAGTGCTCGGAAAGCTCAAGCCGGCGTTCAAAGCTGAGGGCGGGACGGTGACGGCGGGCAACGCGCCGAGTGTTAACGATGGAGCTTCGGCGCTGGTAGTGACGTCGCTGCGTCGCGCACGTGAGCTGGGTGTTGAGCCGATGGCGCGGATCGTGGCGCAGGCGACATCGGGAGTGGAGCCGCGGATGGTGATGATGGCGCCGGTTGAGGCTGTGCGTAAGTTGTTCAAGAAGACTGGCTGGTCGCCGAGTGAAGTTGATCTGGTGGAGTTGAATGAAGCGTTCTCGGTGGCGGCGGTGGCGGTGACACGCGAACTCGGACTCGATCCGGAGAAGGTTAACGTGAATGGCGGCGCGGTCGCGTTGGGCCATGCGATTGGACAATCGGGATCGCGTTTGTTGACAAGCGTTCTTTACGAACTGAAGCGACGTGACGCGCGGCGAGCAATCGTTTCGTTGTGTCTCGGCGGTGGAAACGCCGTCGCAGTAGCTATAGAGCGATAAAGATTGAGCGCCTCCTTGGAGTGCGGTGCCTTGGCACC
>DASVGE010000043.1:0-15780 GCA_036379695.1 Pyrinomonadaceae bacterium
TGACCCGGTCCAAGTACGGACTGAAAGATGAAGACTGACCCGACGCTACCGCGTTACGGTACTGACCCGGTCCAAGTACGGACTGAAGATGAAGACTGACCTGACGCTACCGCGTTACGGTACTGACCCGGTCCAAGTACGGACTGAAAGATGAAGACTGACCCGACGCTACCGCGTTACGGCACTGACCCGGTCCAAGTACGGACTGAAAGATGAAGACTGACCCGATGCTACCGCGTTACGGTACTGACCCGGTCCAAGTACGGACTGAAATGGAGAGTATGAGATGAATCTCTCGCAAGACTTTCGCTACGGATTCCGGGTGCTGTGGAAGAACCGCGTCTACGCCTTCGTTTCATTGATCACGCTGGCGATCGGCATCGGCGCGAGCACCGCGATCTTCAGCGTCGTGAATGGCGTCCTTTTGCGTCCGCTTCCTTATCCCAAGCCTGAGCAGATCGTGCGCGTGTGGGAGACGAATGCAAAAGGCCGCACGATGCAATTCGCTGATCCGAATTTCGAGGACGTGCGTGCCCAGGTGCATTCGCTACAAGCCATGGCGGCGATGCGTTCGGGTGAGTCAACCATCTCTGTCGGCAACGCACCCGATCGCGTGCGCGTGGCTTCTGTTTCCGCTGACTTCTTTTCCGTGATCGGCGTGAAACCGCTGCTGGGCCGTCTCTTCGTTCCCGATGAGCAGAGTTTCGGCGCCGCGCCGGCAGTCCTTGTCAGTCACTCTTTCTGGCAACGCCAACTGCACGAAACTCGTGACCTCGCGTCAGTCAAGTTCACGGTCTCAAACAACCCCGCGGTGATCGTCGGCGTGCTGCCGGCGGGATTTCATTTTCCGGAAGACAGCCAGGTCTGGATGCCGCGCGAGCTGGATGTGCGTCTGCCAAGTCGCACCGCGCACAACTGGCAGGCTATTGCCCGCATTCGCGACGGAGTTTCTCTCGAACAAGCACGCGCTGATGCTTCCGCGGTGGCGCGGAGAGTATCGCAGGACAATCGCCTCGACGAGAAAAACATGTCGGACGTCGCTTTGTTGCCACTGAAAGACGCCTTGACCAAAGACGTGCAACCAGCCTTGTTGGTGTTGTTGTGGGTTGCCGGTTTGCTGTTGCTGGTGGCGTGTGCCAACGTGATGAATCTTTCGTTGGCCCAGGTCTCGGCGCGTGGCGATGAGCTGGCGGTTCGCGTCGCACTCGGAGCATCGCGCTGGCGCTTGTTGCGACAGTTTCTTGCCGAGGCGCTGATCCTTTGCGGCGCGGGCGGGTTGCTCGGAGTGATAGCTGCTTACTTCGGTGTCAGAGCGCTACTCGCGGTGGCGCCCCCTGAGATTCCTCGCCTCGACGAAGTTTCAGTTAATGTGTACGTGCTCGGGTTTGCGCTCGCGCTTTCTTTCGCGGTGGCAGCCGGACTGGGCGTGATTACGGCGTGGCGCGCCACTTCAGGACAGGTGCGCAGTGCGTTGGCCGAAGCGGGACGGCGACAGGGAACCAGCGCTCGCAGTCGGCTTCTAGGCCGCCTGATCGTGGCCGGTCAAGTGGCAATCACACTCACGCTGTTGACCGGCGCCGGTTTGTTGGGACGCAGTATGTTGCGCGTGCTTTCGATCGATCCGGGGTTCGAGACCGAGCACATCGTGAATCTCGATCTCAAGTTGCCGGATCTCGAACCAGGAAATGAAGGCCGTCGCGCGCAGTTTCTCGGACAACTGATTTCCGGCATACGAGCTTTGCCGGGTGTTGAGGCAGTTGGTGGAACAAATGTGCTTCCGCTTAAACAGCCCGACTCGCCTGACGGAACGTTTGTGGTAGTAAACCCACAACAGCTTTCCCCCAAACAGCGCGAGTTGATTGAACGCAGTGCACAGATTTCCATCGATAAGCCCGACCCGACTTTTCTGGCTGACCTCAATAAGTTCGCGGAAGATCTTTTCAAGAATAAAGAGCAGCTCGGTAACGCCGATTATGTAGTTGCCAGTGACGGGTATTTCGAGACGCTGCGAATTCCGCTGCTGAGGGGACGTTTGTTTACCGACAGTGATGGACCAACCGCGCCCCACGCGGCAGTCATCAGCGAAGGCGTCGCGCGTCAGAAATGGCCCGGGCAGGATCCGATCGGACAGACTGTCGAGTTTGGCAACATGGATGGCGATCTGCGTTTGCTTACGATTGTCGGTGTCGTAGGAGAAGTACGTAAGCACAGTCTTGAGACAGCACCGCGCCCGACGATTTACGTCAATTACCGGCAGAGACCACGATCGACTGAACAGTTCGACGTCGTGCTGCGGACCAGTTCTGATCCTGCGGCGGTCACCACGTCTGTGCGCAGAGTCTTGACTCAACTCGATCCTACCGTTCCGGCAAGGATGACCACCTTTACGCAAGTATTCTCCGAGTCGCTCAACAATCGACGCTTTAACCTGACGCTGGTTGGTGTCTTTGCGCTCGCTGCGTTGTTGCTGGCGATGGCCGGAGTGTTCGGAGTGCTGGCCTATTCGGTGGCGCAGCGCACACAGGAGATCGGAGTGCGCATTGCGCTCGGCGCCACTCCTGGCGGAATTCTGAAAATGGTCTTAGGACAAGGACTAATAACAGTCGGCATTGGCCTGGCTGTCGGTCTGATCGGATCGTTACTGCTCACACGAACGATGCGTTCAATGCTCTTCGAAATAAGCCCCAATGATCCCTTAACAATCGTGGGCATAGCCCTGCTCCTCCTGCTCATCGCCATGCTGGCCTCGTATATCCCCGCCCGCAGAGCGACCCGCGTCGATCCGATGATCGCGCTACGCTACGAGTAGCCACAAGAAGCACAAAATGATGAGCCACAAAAAGGCACATAAGGCTCAAAAATCTTCTGAGCCTTTTGTGCCTCTTTGTGCCGTAAGATCTGTTAATAAATCTCTGCGAGTCGCTTCACGATCGCGTGAAAGATCTCGGACAAGAGAGTTGTTGAGGGTGAGACTGAGATAGCTGGTGGAGAGGGTACGGCGACCAGCCCGGGACTGTTCATGTTTGAAGACGACAGCGTTAGTGCTGGAAGCAGACTCGGTGCGTCCAGGTCTCGTTGTGTCAGGTTGCCTTGGATGTTGAAACACTCGCAGACCGTCTTGATGATCGAAGTGTGATCAAATGGCGTGACGCCATTCGTCGTCGTAATCCCATTAGAAACCGGATTGTAGGCAAATCCGTTCGGGCGCAGCACGGTGCCCGCCTGGATGTACGGCGACACCAGAATTGCCGGCACCCGTGGACCATAGCGATCGAAGCCGAACGTTGACGGGTTACGCAGTACGGTTCCACCCGGCGGAATGGCAGCCGGCGGTACGACGTGATCGAAACACCCGCCATGCTCGTCGTACGTGATGATTAGCAGTGTGCGCGGCCAGTAGTAGTCGCTGCTTGCAATCGCGTTGTAGACAGTTGCGAGCAGGATCTCGCCTTCGATCACGTTGTTAGGCGGATGATTGGAATTCGGAGGCAGGTTGTCGATGCCTCCATAACGCGGCTCGATGAACGAGTATTTCGGGAGCGACTGATTGTTGAGATCGTCGAAGAACGTCGGCGTCTTCGTGTCTGAACCAAAATCAGAAGTGTCGAAGTTACGTACCTGCTCGTACGCCTCGAACACGTATTTGATCATGGTCGAGATTGCGTAATCGTGGAAGTAGACCTTCCAGTTGGCAGGATTCGGACCACCTGAACCGTCGAGCAGTTCAAAGATACTCGGAAAGTTGGGCCAGATTTCGAGCTGGCACAGATAATCGAGGTCATTCACGTAGCCACCCGCGGTGGCGCAACTGACGAAGAAGCGATTCGGGAAAGTTTGTGTCGGACTCGAGCCAAACCATGCATCCGAGACGGCAAAGTTTTGCGCCAGCCAACCCGTCACCGGCAATTGCGGTGAAGCGCCAGAGGTCGTGTAGTAAAACATGATGTCGCTCGGGTTTGGCCCGGAGCAGGGATTGTTATCGGGGCAGCGAGGCAAGCTCGGCCAGTCAGGTGCGAAGAAGCATTCCTTACCTGAAGGAAGACCGGGATAGCTGTTGCCGTTCACGCCGGCCATCCAGTCGTTGACGAAGCCGCCCATGTTCGCGTCGCCGGTACCGTCTGTGTTGTTGAAGAGCTGTAGATTCATGTCCGGGAACGACTCGCCCGGATCGGGTGTTGGAGTTGTAAACGTATCGCCGCTTGAGTTGTTGGTCACGGGATACGTTGTTTTGTTGTAAGTGTTCGACATGCTGCCGTCGAGAATGAGGCCTTCGAACCCGTCGCTGTGAGGCTGGAACGCTCCCAGGATGTTATCGAAGGATCTGTTCTCCAACATGAGCACGATGATGTTTTCGATGGGGTTAGATTGAGTGTTTGACATGGCGCACAATATAGACCACAAAGCCGGCCACAAAAAGGCAGAAAAGACACAAAAACAAATTTTGAGCCTTATGTGCCTTTTGTGGCTAAATCGTTCGATTTGACGAACTAATTCGCGCTTCTATAATGGCGCGGGCCACACGCAAAACTTAACGAGAAAGGAAGGCCATGAGACTTCTGATCTTTATCGTCGTAGGTGTTGTCGCAGGATTGATCGTGCTGGTTGGAATTGCCGCGTTGATTGGGTCGAGACTACCGAAGTCGCATGTCGCTTCGCGCTCGATTCTCTTGCGCCAGTCGCCACAGGAAGTTTATGCCGTGGTGCGAGACTTCGGCTCGGCGCCGAAGTGGCGCTCCGATGTGAAGCAGATGGAAGTTGAAGCGCCGCAAGGTGGACCAGTTTACTTTCGTGAAGTCGGAAAGAATGGCACCGTCAACTACGAGTTGGTTGAAGACGTTCCGGGCCAGCGCATGGTGACGAGGATCCGCGATACGGATCTTGGTTACTCGGGCCAGTGGACCTACCTGTTTGCCGCGGAGAACAGCGGCACCCGCGTCACGATTAGAGAGGACGGCGAAGTGTCGAACGTGCTCTTTAGATTTATGTCGCGCTACGTTTTTGGACACACGGCAACGATGGATTCCTATCTCACCTCACTCGCAAAGCGTTTCGGCGAAGTAGCCGTGCCCCAATAACGTGCCTTGCTCTGGAGGAGCAACATGTTATAGATCCAACACTGGCCTCGGTGATATAACCTGAAAACTATGGCTAACTCTAAAGCTCGACGCAGACTTGCGTGGCTTGCGCTTCTCTTGTTGATCGTTGCGGTGCTGGCGATCGTGTTGACGCCGGTCTTTCTGATCATGCCCTTCAAAGGACAGACGCCACGCGTCGTGGAGATCTCGTATCTCATGCGTCGCTGGTCGCCGTGGGTGACGTTACTGGCATCGGGGCTCATCCTTCTGCTCGCGATCAGGTTGTGGCTCGGTGGTCGCTGGTGGAGCCGCGCTTTGTTGGTGTTACTTCTGCTGCCGGCGTTTGCCGCTACCTGGCTCGCACGGCAGAACCACTTCGAGTGGATGTTCAATCCACTGCCGAATCCTGCGTACGCCAGGTTAGCCGAGGCCGGCTTTGTTACCGATGAAGATCGCGTATTGTCCGTCACGCTTAACGGAGAGTCGGTGGCTTATCCAATCAGGCTCATGGCCTATCATCACCTCGTGGAGGACACGGTTGGCGGCACGCCGATCGTGGCCACGTATTGAACGCTCTGTCACACCGGTCTGGTGTGGGAATCGACAGTCGATGGGCGAGTGCTTCACTTCCGGCTTGCAGGCATCAACAATCAAAACTTCATCATGCGCGATGAAGAAACGGGATCGTGGTGGCAACAGGTCAGCGGGAAAGCGATTCAGGGGCCGTTGAAAGGGAAGCAACTCAACGGAGTTTTTCACGACGAGCTTTCATTCTCGATCTGGAAACGCGAACAGCCGCAAGGCCGGGTGCTAAAACCTGACGAAAGAATTCTCGCCAGCAATCAGTACGCGAAGCCTGACTGGGAAGCGCGTGTGGGGAGCATGCGCGTCGTCGAGGGCACCGACATCGATCAGCGACTCGCCCCGCGCACGCTCGTCATCGGCGTCAGTGCCGGTGGAAAATCAGTCGCCTATCCTTTGACGACGTTACAAAAGCAGAGTCCGATCATCGACATGGTGGGTTCAGTCCCCATCGTGATCGTGCTTGGTGACGACAAGCGTTCCGTTCGTGCATTCGAGCGCACGGTCGATGAGCGACGTCTGGAGTTCTTTCAAAAGACGGAGAACAATCAGTTTCAACTCGTAGACGCGGAGACCGGCAGCACCTGGAACTTCGAAGGGAAGGCGATCGCCGGACCATTGAGCGGCCGCCAACTGAAAAAGGTCTTCGTACTCGAGGACTACTGGTTCGACTGGCGCATCTATCATCCGGAAACAACAATCTACACCCTCGGTTAGCCACAAAGAGGCACAAAGAAGAAGTAGCCACAAAAAGGCACATAAGGCACAAAATGATTTTGCTTGAAGGGCTATTACGTTAAATCCTTCTGCTTATTTTTTTATGTGCCTTTTGTGCCTTTTTGTGGCTGATCTGTTTTGTGCCTTTTTGTGGCTAACGGATGGGATGAGTATATTGATTGGTCAATGGGCAGGAGAATCGTTCTTATATTCGTGGTAATCGCCCTTACGTGCGGCGCAGTGTGGGCGTTTTTACATTTCAAAGCCAAACGTAGTCTCGCGCCGGCTCAAAACAGTTCATCGAACATGATGAATTCACTGGGCGCCGAGGCGTGGTATCGCGCGGTGGAGAGAGTGAAGGCCGATCGAGGCGGTGAGGGGGCGGGAGTGCTGGAGGTTCCGCCGGAGCTCAGGCATTACGAAGAGCGCTACTGGTTTCTCGCTACACAAGTTGCCGAGGTCGAAAAGTATAAGATTCACACCTGCCAGGACTATCTCGACCTGGCGACGTTCATCGAGCGCGGCGAGATCGTTCCGGTGCCGGCAGTCACGGATACTTATGTCCTGTTAGGCGTGGGCCAGCGAGCGGACGACAGCGAGTTCAGCAGGTACGAAGAAGACAAATCCCAGCTCGAACAACCGGAAGTACAACCGGTCCCGCGTCAGGAATTGGCTCGCGAATACGAGTCGCTACAAACCCTGGCGAAGAACTTCAACGGGCGATCCTATAATCTCGACAACCCTTCGGATCGCCTGGCGCTGAAGATGAACATGCTCAGTTCCTTGCGGCCCCAGGCGTTGAAAATTTTGGAGGAAGTGGCGGTGGCGTATCTGCGGCAGTTTGATCGTCCGTTACATGTTAGCTCGCTTGTCAGGCCCGAGCAGTATCAACATGCGTTGCGAAGAGTGAACCGCAATGCAGTGACCATCGATGCGCCGCCGCACTCGACGGGTCTCGCGTTTGATATCGATTACCGTTACATGAGTGTGGCCGAGCAGAACTTCCTCATGAGCGAACTCGCGCGACTGAAGAGTCAGGGACGAATCGAGGTGATACGCGAGCGTAACGCTAACTTTCACGTGTTCGCGTTTCTGAACGGCAGCCGGCCAGGCGACGATCTGATTTCGGCATCGCTGGAGAAAGCCGGGGCTCCTCCTCCAGAAGAAGAAGCGCATCACAAATCAGTGCAGCCGGGGCCCAAAAAGGTTAAGGCAAAGAGCAAAGCCAGTCGCAAACCAAAGCAAACTCGCCGGCAGCGAAGGCGTCGTTAGTGCAACTGCAGGGGCGCGGCCACGGAGAGCTGCCCTTACAAAATTAACATCGAACCATGAGTGATCTTCGTGCATCTCTTAAATACCTCACGCAAGCTGTTATGAAGAACAAATTTCACGTCGTTGTTGCTGTTTTTGTGCTCGCCTTTGCCGTGGCTGTGATTGCTTTTGCAGCACGTGGAACTCGCGGGCAGTCGTCGCGTCCGAACAGGAATGCGTCCGTAAAACCTACGGTGCGGATTACGGGTTCCGGCGCTGAGAAAGCGTCCGCTTTTACTGCGGCGGCTGGTCAAAATGCTGTTCTCAGGAATGAACTGAGTTGGAGCTTCGGTGGAAAACAGCAGCGTGGCTGGTATCTATACGATCTGTTAATCAGCAAGACTCTCAGCACTGATGACGAGCCGGCAACTGCTGACTTCGCGGAGGAAGTCGCCGCATGGAAAAAGAAGCGAGGCTTGCGTGCGAACGGTGTGCTCGATGAAGACGCGCTGATGGCGCTCGTATCGCAATGGCAAGGCGCTCGACTCAAAAGCCGAACGCCCGCTCAGCCAGATCAACTCGTGACGGCGGCGCCGGCGGACTTCTACGATCCTGCACGACCAGCCGAACTTCGTCAGGTCGAGCGCAATGCTTACGAAGCTTACAAACAGATGTCTGTGGCAGCAGCTGCGGATCTGAAACTGGCGCCCACGTCGAAATACCTGAAGATCGTTTCTTCTTACCGTTCGCGCGAGTATCAGGACCAGTTACGGAAAAATTCACCGAACTCAGGCAGCGCGGGGCTCGCGGTCAACAGCCCGCACTTTACCGGCCGCGCGTTGGATATCTACGTCGGTGGCAGCCCGGTCGACACGAAGGATGCGAACCGCGCGATCCAGGTCGATACTCCTGCTTACAAGTGGCTCGTGCGCAACGCGGAACGCTTTGGCTTCCGGCCTTACTTTTACGAGCCGTGGCATTGGGAATACGTTAAGTAGTATCCACAGATTACGCAGATTTTTATCAACATCTGTGTAATCTGTAGATAAAGCTATTGGGCATAGCGCAGGTATACCGTGCGTGTTTCCGAATAGAAGTCGATTGCCTGTGGGCCTTGTTCGCGCATGCCGTAGCTCGATTCCTTCGTACCGCCGAAGGGGAGTTGATATTCCACGCCCGCAGTTGGAAGGTTAACTGTAATCAACCCGGCTTCGATCTTTTCGATGAACTGATGAACTCGCGTCAGGTCGCGCGATACTATCGACGCCGACAGGCCGAACCGGACGCCATTCGCGATCTCCATCGCATTCTCAAAATCTTCCGCAACCATCAGCGCCAAAACTGGACCAAAAACCTCTTCCTGTGCGATACGCATGTTTGGCGTCACGCCGGTAAAGATCGCCGGCTCGATAAAGTAGCCCTTGTCGTATTCGCCCCCAGACAATCGATTTCCACCACACAGCAGTTCCGCGCCTTCCTCTTTCGCGATCTTGATGTATTCGAGATCGGTTTCGAGCTGATGAGCGTCAACGGCGGGTCCAATCTGAATCCCGGATTGCAGTCCATTGCCGATCTTCAACGCGCGTGTTTTCTCGATCAGGAGTTGAACCATCGGTTCGTAGATCGGCCGCTCGATTATTGCCCGGCTGCACGCGGTACACTTCTGTCCCGTCGAAAAGAACGCGCCGTTGACGAGAATGTCGGCGGCATAGTTCAGATCCGAGTCTCGCAAAACGATGGTCGGGTTCTTGCCCCCCATTTCCAGTTGTACTCGCAGTTTTCGATCGGAGACTTTGCGATACAACGCATCGCCGACAGAAGTCGAGCCGGTGAAAGAGATGCCTCTGATCGATGGATGACTGGTTAAAGCATCGCCGACGGAGCCGCCGCTTCCGGTAATGTAGTTGATGACGCCCCTCGGTATCTTCGCTTCGTGCAGTGCCTCGATGAGGCGATAGGAACTGAGTGGCGCCAGCGATGCCGGCTTGATCACAACTGTGTTTCCGGCGATTAAAGCAGGAGCGATCTTCCACGCAGGAATTGCAGACGGAAAATTCCACGGCGTGATCAGTGCTACCGTACCGAGCGGTTTTCTGATCGTGTAGCAGAGTACTTGTGGACGTTCTGAAGGGACGTTGTAAGTGAACTGCCTGGCACCCTCGCCGCCGAAGTAGCGAAAAATATTGATCGCGCGGGTGACTTCGCCGATGGCTTCCGGCAGCGTCTTGCCTTCTTCGCGGGTCATCTCTTCGCCGAGTTGCGTTAGTTTTTCGGTTAACGAGTCAGCCGCTTTGAAAAGATATTCACCTCGCCTGGTGGCGGGTGTCGCGGCCCATTCCTCCTGCGCCGCGACCGCCGCGGAACACGCATCCTCGACGTCCGCTTCGTTCGAAGCCTGAAAATTCCCAACTACCTCGTCGATATTCGCGGGATTGATGTTGGGGAACGTTCGACCCGATTTGCTGTCTACAAATTCGCCATTGATGTAGTTTCCGAAGGCCTTCACCTCATTCTCCTTACATGTGTTTTGTGTAGAGCGCGATTGTACTCCGGCTAAGCCACGGTTCGCGAAGCTGGACGTCGCGACGTGTGGCTACTACGGGTAATCCGGTGAGGGTTGCGCGTTGGTTTCCGAGCAGGTTCGACGTTAGGTTGTCAGCCTTCGCCGGACTGCGAAGGGCACATGAATAAACATCGGCTCAGACGTCTCTTAGCAAATCTTTTGGTATTTCTCAGCACCAGCTTGAGCTCTGCCTGGCTATTCACTCCGGTTGAGCAACCAGCGACAGCTCCTTACGTCCGCCCCGCAGAATCAAGCTCGGCATCGCGATTCGAGCGTCTCGGAATGATGCCTCCAGGCGATTACTGGCGACACCTGCAGTTCATCAACCTGCATGAAGGCTGGTTCTCCGACTCCCATACTCTCTGGCATACGACTGACGGCGGAAAAACGTGGCGCGTCCTGGTTTCCGAGCAGGACCTGCAAGGCACTGTCAACAGCTTCCATTTCGCCAACTCCAATTTAGGCTGGATGATTCAGTCGGGTGAACTCTATCGCACGAAAGATGGTGGTGTTACGTGGGACCACATTCGCGCGCCGATGAGCGATGGCGCTGGATCTTTGGATTCGTTTCATTTTGAAGGAAACTGTCAGGTGGGCTGGATTCCCGGAGGCGTTTACTACCCGGTCAAATCCGGAAATTGCAAGAACAGCTATCTCGGGAATCATCGCGGGATGCATCGCGTACGTTTCAGAGACGTCAATTACGGGCTCGCTCTTGATGGTCAGGGGTTCATGTATGAAACGACAGATAGTGGAGCCTCCTGGCATCGGCTGGACACCAGCATTAAGTTCGAAAGCATTAGATTCATGAACGAGACAAACGCGTGGGCGGTCTCGACAGAGATAGAACTGGTTCGCATAAGCTTAGTACCTCGTCGCTAAAATGGAGGGCCTCAACGGAACGGATGAAAGCCACTTTATTATCTTTCGTGTCGTTACTTGTCTCCTTGTGTCTCTTTGCGCTGCTGTTCAGGCCTGAGCCGCCAACGAATCAACCCCTGCCAACTAACTGTCCCGCTCCCACGCCGGCTGCTTTGCCGCAGGCGGTAGTAAAAAACGAGCCGGCAGATCCGAACGAGAAGTTTCGAATCGTGCCCTCAAACTTCGCACATGTTGACTTCAGCAACCGATCTTACGGCCTGTACAGGACCTTCTCGAAAGTAAACATCAGTCTCAACCTGATTAATGGGGATTATGACTATAGTGATGGCGATGGCGGACAGTGGTTTCGACTGAAGGATGTTTACTTTACCGATGTCACCGGTGATGAAAGGCCGGAAGCAATCGTATTGCTCACGCACGTTCAATGCGGCGTCTCATGCGATGGTGGCAGTACCCTGATTCTCGTTTATAAAACTCATGGCAGCGTGGAAGAAATTTGGCGTTTTGAAACCGGAAGCAATGCGGATGGATGCGGCTTGAGATCTTTGACGATAATGAGAAAACAAATCACGGTAGAAATGTTTGGCAAGTGCCCGAATCCCCAATTGGGTTATAGCGGACCCGGGAAGTTCCTGGTTGGCCACACGACGGTATCCAATTTTCGACTCTCGGGCGGCCGTTTTGTTAAGCGAGAAACAGAAGTCTTTTTTGCTCCAGTTAGAGACGTGAAAAACTACCAGCCACAGATTCACATCATTGATTGAATCTGATGTGGCTTCCGGTGTGCGACGCGGCGTAGAATAAACGCCATCGAAAGCCTGTCATCTGTTTCACGGAGTAAAAATATGGACGATCCGGACAAGACTCTGACGCCGCCACCTTCTTCCGAGGTCCAAACTGGCATACTCGACGCCACCGCAGCAAAGACGGCTCCACTTCCACGGATCGATTCAGGTATTCAAGATCCACCTGGTGTAAACAAGGAAGAACAGTTTCTTATCGAACAGAGCCGAATTCTGCAACGGCTTGCTGCCAATGCGCCGCTCAGCGAAATTCTCAAACGGCTCGTACTGCTGATCGAGGCGCAATCGCCGGGAATGCTCTGTTCGGTGTTGTTGTTGAGCGAAGACGGCGATCACATTCGGCACGGCGCTGCACCCAGCTTGCCGAAGGAGTATGTCGAAGCAATCGACGGCCAGCCTATCGGTCCGAGGCACGGTTCGTGCGGCACCGCGATGTACCGCGGCGAGCCGGTCGCTGTCACCGATATTGCGTCGGATTCACTCTGGGAGAGTTATCGTGAACTCGCATTGGCCAACGGTCTTCGTGCGTGCTGGTCGACGCCGATACTTTCGGGACGTGGGAAAGTGCTGGGCTCGTTCGCTATGTATTATCGAGAGCCGCGCTCGCCAACGGATGAAGAAGCCGGCCTCACTGAAGTAGCCACACGAATAGCCGGTTTGGCAATCGAACATCATGCCGCGAAAGAGATTTTAGCGAGAACTCAGGCTGAGTTGGCCCAGGCTAGTTATGCTGCGAGTACTGGCAAGGCGGCAGTTTCCGTCGTCGACGAAGTCAGTCAACAACTCGAGACGATCGTGGCCGATGCAAATAAGTGCCTGGAACTGCTCGATGAAGACAAGCCGGACATCGCGAGTTTTCGTGAACCACTGAAAAACATTCTCACGCAGGGCCGCAGCGGCCTCGACGTGATCGCGCGTATTCGGAATTCAACAAAGAAGTAGCCACGGATTGCACGGATAAAAATCCGGATTCAATCCGCGTTGTCCGTGGCTCATTCAGCGGAAGCTGTCCGTCGCCTCGACAAGCGCGCTGGCGATGCCGGGTTCGGTGGAGGCGTGGCCGGCGTCGGGGATGATCTTGAAAGAGGCTTCGGGCCATGCGCGATGCAGGTCCCAGGCGTTGATGACCGGGCAGACTACGTCGTAGCGGCCGTGGACGATCGCGGCGGGGATGTGTCGAATGCGATCGATGTGTTCGAGTAGGTAGTTGTCAGTCTCGAAGAAACATTTGTTGACGAAGTAGTGGCACTCAATACGCGCTAGCGCGATTGCCATCTCAGGTTCAGTAAATTCAGCAATCGTTTTTTGGTCGGGCAGCAGTTTCAAAGCACTCGCTTCCCAGACAGACCACGCGTATGCAGCTTCACGACGGACAGCTTCATCGTCGCTCGTCAGCCGTCGATAGTAGGCGTGGATCATGTCGGCGCGCTCAGACTCGGGAATGATGCGCACGTACTGTTCCCACGTCTCCGGAAACATTGCGCTCGCGCCCTGGCCTTCCTCGTAGAACCAGCGAATTTCCTGCGGGCGGCAGAGAAAGATGCCGCGCAGGACCAACGCGCTCACTCTCTCGGGATGCGTTTCCGCGTAAGTGAGCGAAAGCGTGCTGCCCCACGAACCACCAAACACCTGCCACTGCTCGACACCGAAATGCTCGCGAATGTGTTCGATGTCCTGCACCAGATGCCAGGTCGTGTTGTCGTCGAGTGAAGCATGCGGAATGCTTCGGCCTGCGCCGCGTTGTTCGAAGAGAATTACGCGGTAAGCTTCGGGATCAAAGAAGCGCCGGTAGTCGGGATCCAGTCCCGCGCCCGGCCCACCGTGGAGAAACAGGACCGGCTTTCCGTTTGGATTGCCGCACTGTTCGTAATAAAGCTGGTGAACGTCCGACACCTTGATGTGGCCGCTGTCATAAGGTTCGATTGCGGGGTATAGGGTTCTGCGTTGTTCCATGTTGGCGGGATTATCGTGTGAGATGGCGTCACTCTGCAAATACAGCCGAGACTGTTGATATCCACACTTTGATAACGTTGGTCCTAACGTGGGCATAGACCGCGACAATTCGTATCTTTCAACTCGCAAAAAGGAGGGACCCTCATGAAGCGAGTGATTCTGCGAGTCGTTGCGATGTTGCTCACGTTTGCGCTCGGTGTAACGGTTACCTGGTTAATCCTGTGGCGTGAAGTAGAGGAGCCAGACCCGCCGTGCAAGGTCGAATTAGTAAGTCCTGAGGCACTCGTAAACCGAATCGAGTCAATTGCGTCGATTACGCCAATTACGCCGGTTGCGACTGTGCCGGCGCCCGCTGCCACGCCAAAACCGCACTTCATCCTCGACTATGATCCTGAGATGTTCAATCCGTACGGCATGTATTACATCATGGGACCCAAGCCGAAGGAGTTCGCGAGCTTTGATTCGTTCGAAGTGGTGTTGATCGGACTTGCGGATGACCCGGGGTACATCTCGGTCTTCACGAATAGCGAGAAATACAACTCCGACAGTACCTCGGCCGTTTTCGCTTTTGTAACGGAACGACGATTGGCCTTCGCAACTGCACCGACCGTTAATTCAAAGGTCGAATACCGATTCGAAGGCGAGTTTCTACGGACAGACTTCGATGCTGTGGCTGGAAGAAACAAGGCAGTGCTCCGCGGAACGTTAACGAGAAGTAAGAACGGTCGAAAGCTGGTGGAGAGCACGGTCACTTTCAGGATGGAGCATCACGGCTGTTAAGGCTCATGGTCAGAGGCGTAGGAACGTACGCATTCGATCCAGTTCCGCGTCCAGTTCGCGTTTAAAGGCGCGCTCGCGTGGCGGCGAAGTGGTGTAGCCTAACTCATACTCGAGTGCACCATTCTTGATGGAGAGGTTGGCCCAGCCGATTACCTGGTCACGCCAGAGCAGGGGCATCGCGTAGTAACCGAGCTTGCGTTTGGCTGCGGGTGTGTAGGCTTCAAAGCGGTAGACCCAGCGCCAAAGAAGTTCGAAGCGATCGCGGTCGTGTACGAGTGGATCGAAGGGGGCGAGAAGTCGGACGGTTTCCTGAGTCGCGTAGCTCGTGACGTCTTCATTTGCGGGCCAGTACCAATCGACATTCTCGACACGTGCATGAGAGAGGCGCTGTTTGGCTCGATGCACAGCGCTGGGTAAATCTTTTTGCCACTGCGGCACCGCATAACGCAAACGCCGCAGGTAGTAGGAGAGACTTGGACCAGGAAGCGGACTGTAGATGCGAACCACAACGTCAACTAACGCATCGATGCGCGCGCGGCGCTCGGCCGTGCTGTGCGGAACGTTTGCGTGCTGATGCGCCGTGTAGATGCGAATGCCTTTTTCGCGTCGCACGATGCGCAGCACGCCGGTGTAGTGCATGGCGTCGAGTAGATGTGTAGTGGCGTTCGACGAGCCGCCCCAGTAGTTGGTCACGCGGCCATGGGAGAAATGTTCGTCTACTTCGCGCGGATGTACTGTCCCGCGTTCGCGGATGAAATCAAGCAGGAGCCTGGCTTTCTTCTTTTGCCCGTAGCCCCAGGGTGAGCTGACGTCATCGGCAGGGACGCGTGAGTTGGAGCGTGGGTGCATTAAGGCCTGCAGGGAGCGCGTAACGTAGCCGTAGTTAACGAAGAAGTCTTCTTCGACGTCGAGTTTCGGGTAGCGTCGCTCGAGATCACCGGCGCGATAGTTTTTGACACGATGCCGCAGGATCAGATCCTGGGCGCGGGCCGGCGCACGAATCGGGTCCGCTTGAACAAAGCCCATTTGCTGTAGGGCGCGGTTTAACGTAGTCGGTTTGGGAAAGTTCCGCGCGACAGCGTAGCGCCGCAGGTCATCGAGAGTGAACATTGGTCAAAAATTATCATAGACGTGCGCCTCCTTGGAGTGCGGTGCCTTGGCACCGCTTTGGCCA
>DASVGE010000044.1:0-26435 GCA_036379695.1 Pyrinomonadaceae bacterium
AATTCCAACCGTTGCAGGAGGCGTCCAAACTTTTCACCGACGCAGGACCAGAGGCGGCAGCGCCAGTCAAGTTGGGCCACATCTATCTCGTGAGGGTTGCGAACAAGAAAGACAAAAGCACCATACAGATCGTGAAGCTGATGGTGATTGCACATCGTCCTGAGGAATCGGTAACGCTGCGATGGGAGTCGCTCTGATTAGCTCCAACCCACTGGCGTGCCGGCAATGATTTACTTAGCGCTTCCAGACAGTGGAAGCAAGTTATGAAACTTCCATCCTTGAAGGAGAACAGGTATGAGTCAAATAGAATTCAGAACCGGCGGCAGCCTTGGTTTTACTACGGGCACGATCTGCAATGATACGAGCCTCTACAAATGTACCGACAATAAAATGGTGTACATTGAGCATATAGCGGCGGGGACGGCCTTCCCGAATTTCCCGGGTGGCAACGGCAAAAACAAAGCAACGTGGTACAAAGTCACTAAGGCAAGCGACGGCGACCAAAGAAGCTTCAAGTCAACCATGGTAGAGGCTGGCACGCTTTAAGAAAAGCACGACCCACCTACCTCCGGGCACTATCAAGCACCTTCCTGCTCGCGCCAATGCGGCGTGAGCAGGAAGGGCTCGCATCCAGGGGTTAAAATGAACTTCTTAAGACTTCGGCTCCTGCCACTTCTTGCGGTCACCTTGCTTGTGTTGGGGACGAGCGTTTATTCTGTCGGCGTCGTTACGGCAGCACAGAAGCAGCGTTCGGCTCACTCGAAAAAACCTGCGCAGTTTCATTACGTTTGCCCGATGCACGAGGACGTGACCTCGAAGACTCCGGGTAAGAAATGTCCGAAGTGCAAAATGAAACTCGAGCGCAGACCTTTACCTGAACAGCCGAGCCAGTAAGTTCAGCTAATAAGTTCAGAAAGCCATCATGAAGTACAGCAGGAACAAACGGTTTGCGATCAGCATCCGATTCCTTTTGTGCCTCCTGGTGGCTTTCTCGTTTGCCGCGCCGTTGCTGCCGGTCGTGAGCGCCTCTTCGGGCTCCGGTACGATGCCCTGTTGCGCGGATAAGGCCGGCCACTGCGATTCGGGCATTGCGCCGAAACAGGTTCTTCCACCTACCTCAGAGCCTATGTGCGGCCTGAAGGAAGCGACGATGGAAGATGATGGCATCACCATCGTCGCTCAACCTTCTCAAACTGAATCTCCACACCATTCACACAGCCAAACTGCCTCACATCATGGAACTGACTCATCGCGCACTGCTGCTGCTGAATCGGCTTCGCTGAGTCAACCATGCCGAATGGACTGCGGTGCATGTCCGGCCAGTTCGAGCCGCACGCAAAAGCGCGAACGAACTCTCGCCCCGGAGATTGCACTGCGAATCTCGTCATCTGTTACTTCAGACAGATTCAATTACCTGTCGCTTCTCGTTTCATCGAACGACGACTGGAAACAAACCAGTCCTCGCGGACCACCCTCCGATCTCCTCTAAGCAATCCATTAATCCGCGTAAATTCAGCCTGGGACTTTTAACGATTCCGGGCGCTTATTCGTCTTTGCGGAGGAGTTCGATGAAAATCCGTATCTATCTGTGTTCTGTATTAATCTTCCTCTCTGCGTGCGTTTGCGTTGCGCAGCAGAGCGTGACATCGGCGACGCTAAGTGGCCGTATCGAGGATTCAAGCGGCGCGGTCGTGAGCGGCGCCAGCGTGACAGCCACTAACCTCGAAACACAACAACAACTAAACACCATTACCGACGATGAAGGTCGTTATCGCTTCCCTTACCTGCGAACCGGACCCTACGATCTCAAGGTCAACGCTTCCGGCTTCTCAACCGTAACCAGGCAACTAACTGTTTCCGTGGGTCAGGCGCTCGATCTTCCGATCAAACTCGACGTCGCCGGAGTTTCCGCACAAGTCAACATCGGCGCCAACGTGCCCGCCATCGAGACAGTGCGGACGCAGATCACCGAGACCATCAGGCCGCGAGAGATCAACGAACTGCCGCTGAACGGGCGCAACTATCTCGACCTGGCGCTGCTGATCCCCGGCGTGTCACCAACAAACACCGGCAGCAACCAGCGCTTCGCGGAAACCTCCGCCGTGCCGGGACAGGGTCTTTCAATCGCGGGCCAGCGGAATCTTTACAACAGTTTTATTGTCGATGGCGTGTCGGCGAATGACGATGCCGCGGATCTGACCGGCACGTACTACAGCGAGGAAGTCATCGATCAGTTTCAGGTCGTGACGTCCGGAGGGATTGCGGAATTCGGTCGGGCGTCGGGTGGCGTAGTCAACATTCTGACGAAGTCGGGCACTAACGATTGGCGAGGCGGCATGTACGGGTTCTTCCGTAACCAGCGTTTCGACGCTCGCAACCCGCTCGCGCCGGCCAAAGATCTTCTGACGCAGGCGCAGTACGGCGCCACGATCGGCGGCCCGCTGCGACGTGAGCGGACGTTCTTCTTCAGTAACTTCGAACAGACACGCCGCAACTACTCCGCTGTGCTGACGATCTCGCCCAGCGCAGTTAATTCGATTAACAACCGGCTCCGTGCGGTGAATTATCAGGGACCGCTGGTGAGCACGGGGGTTGTGCCGGCGAGTTTTGATACCACCAACTTCTTCACGCGCATCGACCACAGCATCAACCGGCGCAATCAGCTCAGCGGGCGCTACAGTCTCTACCACATCGAGGCAGTCAATTCGCGCACGGTCGGTGGACTGAATGCAGTCAGCCGCGGCACGGGGTTGAACGATACGGATCAAACCGTGGTGGTTAGTAACGTCACCACGTTCAGCTCGCGCACGTTGAACGAGGCGCGCGTGCAGTACACCAACAGCCGGCTCGATGCGCCTGTCAACGACGAAACCGGACCAGCGGTGAACATCGCGGGTGTCGCGAATTTCGGCACCGCAACGTTCTCGCCGCTCGGGCGCGACATCAATCTCTTCGAAGCAGTCGATAACGTCTCGACGCAGCGTGGCGATCACTCGCTCAAATTTGGCGGCGGGTTTCTTTACAACCGCGTCAACATTCTCTTCCCCGGCGCGGTCCAGGGTGTTTACTCCTTCAGCTCGCTCAATAATTTCCTGAACGGGAATTATTTGAATTACCAGCAGGCGTTTGGAGTTCCGAACCAGGTGCAGTCGAATCCGAACTTTGGTGTGTTTGTGCAGGACGAGTGGCGCGTCCGTCCGGATCTGACACTGAATGCCGGGCTGCGTTATGACGTGCAGTGGCTGCCGGATCCGATCCAGACGGATACCGACAACTTTTCGCCGAGATTGGGAATCGTCTGGGCGCCGGGCGATCGGAAGACGGTCGTGCGCGCAAGTGTCGGACTTTATTACGATCGCATTCCGCTGCGCGCTACGTCGAACGCTTTGCAACGTGATGGATCGAAGTTTGTGGTGGTGCAGTTGTCGCCGACACAACCTGGCGCGCCCGTGTTTCCGAATGTCCTGACGGTGCAGCCGTCAACCTTGCCGACCAGGCCAAACATCACGCGCATCGATCCAAACATCGAGACGAGTTACAGCCGTCAGGCCAATCTCCAGATCGAACGCGAGCTGCCGGGCAATGCCGTTGTGTCAGTGGGCTACCTGCACTTGCGTGCCTATCACGTCATTCTCTCGCGCAATGTGAATGTGCCGGCAGTGCCTGCTTCGGCCGGCATACCAAATCTTGGTCGTCCGGATCCAAACTGGGGCAACATCTCGCGTTTTGAGAGTTCGGGCAGGTCGAATTACGACGGCATGGTGGTTTCATTCAACCAACGCGCCGCACGTTGGGCCAACGTTCGTGTGTCGTACACGCTTTCGAAGACGATCGACGACGCGGGAAACTTCTTTTTCTCGAGTGTGCAGGACAACTTCAACATCCGCGACGATCGTGGTTTGTCAGACAACGATCAGCGCCACCGGCTTGTCGCGAGCGGTTCGATCGACGCGCCGCGTGGTTTCCAGTTTGGCTACATCTTCACCTACGGTTCGCGGCTGCCGTTCAACGTGTTGCTCGGAAACGATCGCAATCTCGATACGAACAACAACGATCGGCCTGTGGGCGTGGGACGCAACACGGGACGCGGGTTTGATTTCGCGTCGCTCGATTTGCGGGTGAGCAAGCGGTTCAAGCTTACGGAACGAGTCGATCTGCAACTGCTGGCCGAGGGTTTCAATATTCTGAACCGCGCGAACTTCGGAGTGCCGAACAACACCTTCGGTTCCGGCGTGAACCCATTGCCGGCATTCGGACAACCGACGCAGGCATTCGATCCGCGTCAATTTCAGTTTGGGATGAGAGTGAGTTTTTAAGTTATGGCACGTAACGACTGGAAGCAGCGGGGGCAAGCCCCTCTTCCTGACTTGTTCTATTCACGGTGGTCCCATCCCTGGGTGTTCTGGGTGATGGGAGGAATATTGTTAGTAGGTCTTCTCTTCTTCGCTGCTCGAACTGTCAAAAACAGAACAAGTCAGGAAGAGGGGCTTGCCCCCGCTGTGAAGGCAGTTCAGATCTCTGCACCGGGCATTGATGCGGCTGAACCCGCAACGGCATCTGCGGCTGATGGCAGCTTCTATGTAAGCTGGGTGAATCACGATGCAAAGAAGGCCGATGTAATACTCGCGCGGTTTGGTCAGGACGGCGCGATGCAGGGCTCGCCGGTTCGCGTTAATCGCCAGCAGGGTGTGGCAACGGCGTGGCGTGGCGATCAACCGAGCATCGCCGTTGCTCCCGGCGGGGCCGTGTACGTCTTGTGGACCGCACGCGTCGAGGCCGGCAGCAAACACGGCACCGACGTCTATCTCTCCGTCTCAAACGATCGCGGGCAGAGCTTCGCCGGCGAAGTAAAAGTCAACGACGATAAAGCTCCCGGCCCTCACGGCATGCACTCCCTCGCCGTCGCCGCGGACGGGCGAATTTACGCCGCCTGGCTCGACGAGCGTAACGTGCACACTCCCAAACCCTCGACCAAGGGCGAAGGACATCACATGGAGAGCAATCGCGATCTGTATCTCAGCTACTCCACTGACGGCGGCCGCACTTTCTCTGCCAATCGCAAAGTCGCATCTGAAGCATGCCCGTGTTGCAAGACGGCGCTCGCGGTTTCAGCGGATGGGACGTTGTATGCGGGCTGGCGCCAGGTGCTGCCCGGAAGTTTCCGGCACATTGCAGTAGCGAGCTCTACTGATGGCGGAACGAATTTCTCGAAACCAATCGTCGTCAGCGACGACCATTGGGTGTTACAGGGCTGCCCGGTCTCTGGTCCATCGCTCTCCGTCGATCGCGCAGGCAGCTTGAAAGTTCTCTGGTTCGCGGCTGGTGAAGGAAGCGCGCCGGGAATTTACTTCGCGGAGTCGAAAGACCAGGGACGCACTTTCACTCCACGCCAATTACTGTCGCAGGAAAGCGTGCGCGGCACCCCCGCATTGACCGCGAGCCAGAACAACTCGATCGCTCTCTGGCAGACTTCTGAAACGGCAGAGACTAAAATGCAAGCGCTCGGGAACACCGGAGCAGCGCTGAGCGTGGCGGCCGGCGCCGAACTGCCAACGGGCGTGTTCTCGAAGGACAAGCTGTTCGTGGCGTATATTGCGAAGGAAAAGGAGAAGCGAAGTATATGGCTCATAAGAGCCGAGTGATCGTTATTTGTGTCGCGCTTGTCTTAGGCGCCTGTAGTAAGCAGCCTGCTAATAAAGAAACCCCGGCGCCGTCGCCCTCCGGATCGGCGGCTGCCATCCAACCAAACACTTATCATGGTGTCGGCGTTGTGAAAGCACTGGATCCCACGGCGCCTGCGATTGAGATCGATCACGAAGAAATCGTGGGACTGATGCCGGCGATGCAGATGGAATTTCCGGTGACGGACGTCGCGTTGCTGAGCGGCCTCGCCGTCAACGACCGCATCGACTTTACGGTAGTCGAAAGAACCGGTGAGATGAAGATCACCGAAATCAAAAAGAAATAAGTCGTATAGGACCTATATGACTTATAGGTCCTATAAACCTTCCAGATTAGTGCGCGTACTGCTTCACGATGGTCTCACGTATTTGCGCGGGCGTAAGTTTCTGTTCCTTCTCGAGCTTCAACGCCAGTAACGCTTCGTTTACGCAAACCGCGCAGTGCGCCGCGTGATCGTCTTCGAAGCAACTGTAGAGACTCTTGTGGCCAAAACCCTGGTCGCAGTAGCAGTAACACGGCAACTGCGCGATGGTCACCGGTATCTCTTTCACGGCGCGATACGCTTCGCGAGTTGGACCGGTGAATTTTGCCGGATCGAGCGTCGGTCCCAGACTCGATTTGCTGGGTGCGACCTCGAAGTAAGCCGGCACAGTTTTAGCGCCGGAAGCATCGCCGGCGTGATTGTGCGGCGGCGTGGATTGATTGTTGGGGGTAGTGCGTTTCGCCGTCGACTGCGTTTGGTCCTTACTGGCCGAACTGACGATTAAAATCGCTACCAGAGCCAGCACCACAATACCGATGATCAGTAACCAGTTCTTCTTCATAAAAACGTAACTCCTCGAGATCAATGCGTTCCGTGCATCCTGCTCATACTCATCGGAGCAGGTCGAATTCTAAAAAACAGTTTCCAGGAAACCGGATTTGTACCGTAAATGGAATCCAGGATCGGCGGCTTTGAATAGAACGTAACGTCGCTGCCGATTGCCAACGAAGTCGACTCCGTGTTCCAAATATCACGCGCGCCGCCCACCGTGTAAGCACCGATGCGAAAAGACGGATGATGGTCAGTGATGCCGAGGCTCAAACGATCAGCGTCACGCAATAGCTGATTTTTGTCCGTCAGTTCGAGGCGCGTGTAGAGATAGTTCCGGTCGAGAAACTTCAACGTGGATTCTGCCACATATCCGTTCAAGTTAAAAATTTCGTCGCCGTGACTTTCGTGGTTGCGGCCCCAGATAAGACTCGACGCCCAGTTGCCGCGTTCGAACGCGCGGTTATAACTGATCGACGCAGTCGTGCGACGCACGTCGCCTGGTTCGAGTGCCTCAGGATTCCGCAGAAAACCGTGACTCACCTGCATGGACCAGTTGCTGTTGGGCGCGAACCACAATCTCACCGAACGCGAGTTCCACGGATTGGCTTCGAAGTTGTAGCGGTTCTCGCCCGGCTCGCGCCCATTGAAAATCGAGCCTTCCAGCTTGAACCAGCGATACGTGAAGCCGGTGGTGACGACGCCGAACGCGATGTGTGTCGAGTCCATGTAGTGATGCGACAACGGCGCCGACGTGTTTTCAGAGGCTGAGGCGCGATGCATGAAAGCGTTTGGCCCAAGTGCAGGCTCGCCGGGATAACCAGCGTATACAAACCAGTTTGCACGTTCTCCGATGGGCACGGTGTAATTCGCGCTCAGCTCCATGAACAGGTCGTGCGGATGTTGTCGATCGACGATCAGCTCGCCTTTGTACGTCTCGCCGGTTTGGAAGAGCAGCGGCGAACCACCGGGCGGAAACGTAAAAGGCTCGGCGCTGAACATACCGCGCAGCTCGAGTGTGCCGGGACCCACACGGCGTATTGCTGAAGGCATGAACCAGTTGGCTGATTCAAACTTCGTTACGCCTCTTGGTCCACCTTGTCGGTTGAGACCAGCGACGAAGTTGTAATGAAACATTAACAGCCACTCACCCGATTGCTTGTGGAGCATGGGCATGGGGCTGGTAGCGGGTTGCCACGACGTACCGGAACCCATGCGACCCATCGGCAATAGGTTCGTCTCTTTTTGCCCGACCCGAACAAACATCTGGTCGTCGTGCATGACGAAGACGCCGTGATCCATGTGCATGGATTCTTCCGCGGCGGGCTCTTCCGCTGCAGGTTGTTCCTTTGCGGGTGATGCCTGCGGACTCGCCGCGGGCGTTGCCGCAGGTTTTGCCGGAGGCTGTGGTTTGTGACCTTCGTGTTGCGCGAACACAGATGTCCCGTGCGCAATGACGAGGAATAACGCAAAAATCAAATTTTTCATTTAAGCTCAGACATTGAGCCACGGATCTACACGGACGAACACAGATCCGTGTTCATCCGTGTAATCCGTGGCGTAAAACTATGCCACCTTCTTCTTGTCTTTCTGCTTCATCTTGCAGCAGTCTTTATGGTCCTTCTTGTCGTGCTTCGCGTCGTGCTTACTCATGTCGCATGATTCGGCACAACACGCATCTTTGTGGTCCTTCATGTCGCCATTGTCTTTCATTTCGCATGAATCACCACTGCAACACGACTCCATTGCGCAGCAGGCCTCGGCCGGCTTCTTCTGGTCGCCTTGTCCTTGCGCGGGGGTTTGGGCCATCACGGCTGCGAATGCAAACAGCAGTAACCCAATGAGCATGATAAGGATGGTTTGTTTTCGGGGTTTCATTTTAGTTCTCCTGTATCTAAAGATTTATGCCTGGCGTGCGCAACGCACACGCCGCCTCATGACAAACGTTCACGTTTATCGAATTCCAGGCAGATCTCTAGATCAGGAACACACAACAAAGAAGGTGGGTAGGGCCACGATTGGGTAGGAACGGAACAACGAGGGTGTTGTCCACGAATTGAGTTTGTTTTTGTAACTGCGGCAATACTGCGACTGGTACACGTCCGGGGTCCGGTCCATACGGGCTGTTTTTCGAAGTCGCAGCGGTCGCATTCGTTACCAGCGGGCAATCCTGCATCATGCCGCGCGGAGTCGGAGCGAACGACGTCAAACCTTCAGGCTGGTTCACCCTGCGCGTGGTTTGCGGCTTTGGCTGTGGGCTCGCGCAGCAGTCATGCGACGGCGCCGGACGCACCGTGTGACAGCTTTCACCCGCCTCGACCATCTGTGCGGAGTCGTCAACCGCGTGTTCAGCCGCCATCCCGGTATTACTGCAACCGAAAAGACAGCCGCCAGCCATCCAGACCGACACGCTGATTGATAGCAGCAGTCGCACCGCTTTGTTCGAGAAGAACAAACTCATTTCGCTGGCAGTCTACTCCCGGCGCCCCCTATTTGTCGAGGTTCGGACTCGCATCAAAATCGTTATCAAATTCCAGCATTTCTGTAACTGCCGACTTGTTAGGCTGAAGGGTATGAGTATCGATAAAAATAAAATAACCACTCAGGATGAACTGGATGAGCCAGCGCCAATGGACAAGGCGCATGAACGCGTCGAAGCGGAAATGAAAAAACTGGAAGATGAGGCGAAGAAAGAGGTCGCAGAAGGACTGCAACAACAAGAGGGAGGAGAAGAATAGTTAGCCACGGATGACACGGATAAACACTGATTTCTTAATCCCTGTCATCCGTGGCTTTTAATCTAACTCTTTTCAGCCAGTGCCTGTTCCAGTGCTTGCTTAAGCTGCGGCGGGGTGCTCTGCGGATTGAAACCGATAAACCTTTTCAGGATACGTCCGTCGCGCGCGATGATGAAGCTTTGCGGGATGTTCGTGCGTCCCTGCATCAGTGCCAGCGCCACTTCGCGCTTGGCCCATCCGATCTGGTAATTAACGTTGTACGCACGAACAAAGTCACTGACGGCTTCCGCCGACGCCTCAGGATCCTCGGTCGAGAGCCCGATCACCTCCACGCCACGATCTTTAAACTCCTTGTTCAGTTTCACCAGCTCAGGAGTCTCCATCCGGCATGGACCACACCACGTCGCCCACAAGTTAACCAACATCACTTTCCCTGAATAATCGCTGAGCTTTATCGGCGGCCCTTTGGCGCCGGGATTCTCTGCATCCAGCACCGCTTGCGTCAAAGTAATGAAACCCGAGGGGGGACGATTAGGCGCAGCGCTCCCTTTGTTCGCGCTCGCCGGAGTTGAGGGTAGATCGGTTGAATTGCAACTGGAGACGCCGAACGCCGCCAGCAATCCAAACGAGATTACAGTGCACGCCAGCCGCAGCGGCGTCCAGAATTTCAATTTATTAACTTCAGTTTTCACTTCTTTTTACCAAACCTGAACGACTCCAGTATCACTGGCGCCTCACCTTTCTCGCCCACGTCTTCCACAGACGATAACTCTCCGGCAAGAGATGTACAAAGCATACTCAGGGTTGCGCCCGTCGTATCGCCTTCGTTACCCGTCGGCAGGAAGATGACCCGGCCCCACAACTTGATGTCACCGTGCTCAGTGTCTTTGGAAAGGCCTTCCCACCTAAACTCGTAAGCGTCCATCGAGTTTACTTTCGTGGCACTCTCCGACACTTTGCGATACTCAGGATAGACCTTCTCGAAGGCACGACTCAATTCCGCTACGCGCTGCGGATAACTTTGCATGTCACCCACAAAAGTGCCGCTACTCGTATACCAGCCCACCACAAAATTCTCCTGAATGAAGTTAGGCGGCAACGCTCGCTCAACTTTGACGAAGTTTGTCGCGCCCGGCACACCGGCCTTCGGATCGCGGGCCCAGGAGCCCGGATAGTAGAAGGAGAAGTCGAGATAGTGTTCGGCCAGCTTCCCATCGAGGTTCTCATTCGAGTTTACAAACTGGACCGTTCCCGGAGGCGGCACGAAGGTGTCTTCGACCGTAGCGGCCGGCGATGGCGATGGTGTCTCGACTGAACTGCTCGGTGTCGGCGTCGTAACAACGACCGGTTCGGGTCTTCGTTCCGCGGCCATCTCGTCCAATTTCGGTTTGACCACAAAGAAGAACAGGGCGGCCAAAACTCCTCCGCTCAACAACAGAAAAACAAGAACCCCACCGATAATTAGCGGCAGTTTCGACTTCTTCTGCGCGACTGGCGGCGGCAACGGAGCGGAAGGCGCATGGGCCGCCGTCGCTGTTTGCATTGCAGGCACTTCCGCCGTCGTCGGCGACTGCTGCTCGGCAGGCGGCGGCGGTGGCGGCGGTGGAGTTACTGCCACGGGCGGTGGCGGTGGTGGCGGCGGCGCTGGCGGTGGCGCCGCGGGTGGCTTCGCGATATCGGAAGTGTTGGGAGAGGTTCCGGTTGGACCAGTAGTTGGACCAGTGTTGCGCGGCAGTGCCACCGTCACCGGATAGTTCTCGATGATCGTCGCATTCGGATCCGGCAGATCGCGACTGGTCGGCCTTTCCGCCGCGGTACTCAGGTCGATTGATGTTGCTCTTATCGTCGCGTTCGGATCGACGGTTTGCGGCGCAATCAACAGCCCGCCATCAAACGTGCAGAACTTCTGACCTTCGTCTGGAAACGTACGATTACACTTGGGGCAACTCTTCATTTACACGGACCTCTTGAACGGGAGTCGGATTGATCTTGGGCACCTAGTTCGCACGAGCTCTGGCGAGTTTCTGGGCAGCACCATTATTGTTCGGATCGAGTTCGAGCGCACGTTGATATGCGCGCACGGCGTTAGCTTTCTGGTTCGACTTCAAATATCCGTCGCCGACACCTTCAAAGCCAAACAGACCGGCGAGCTGTTTCTTCTCGCCCTCTCCGGCCAATGCCGAAGCACGCTCGTAAGTTGCTTCAGCATCACTGAACCGATCCATTCCCAGATAAACCCGGGCCAACAGGTTGAATGGTTGAAATGCGCGGGAGCTGATTTCGGTTGCCGATTTCAGATAAGGCTCGGCTTCCTGGTATCTCTTGTAAACGACTAAATAGCGACCCATTAGAAACAGCGACGTCAGATTAGTTCGGTCGAGATCGAGCGCCTTCCTAAGTACGGGTTCTGACTGCGGCCACAACTGTTCGCCCTGGAGCGAGTCGGCGATCAGGTTGAGCGTCGCCGGATCTTTTGCCAACTCGATTGCTTTGTCATACAACGGCGCCGCCTCAGTGTATTTGCCGTTCCTGTTGAGCACGCGCGCGAGGTGCGCATACGCAACCGCAAACTGCGGGTCCAGCTCGATCGCGCGCCGATAGGAATGCTCAGTTTCGCTGTTCGCGAGGCCGCGCGCCTGTAACGCGACGCCAAGACGATCCCAACCCATCGCGTTCTTCGGATCGATCTGGACTGACTTGCGAGCAAACGCCTCCGCATCGGCAAATCGCTTCGCATTGTCGCCGTCTGCTCTTGGTTGCACCAGCACTACACTCAACGCTGTGTAAGCGTCGGCATTTGTCGGCGCCCACGTCACCGAATTCCGGTAAGCCGCTTCCGCATCCACCCAACGCTGCTGGTCGGAATATACGTTACCCAAACCATACGCGGCGCGAGCATCGCGTGCTTTGAGTTTCAAGACTTCCTTGTAAGCATCTTCAGCTTCCACAAACCTGCGCGCGTCGCGGGCTTCATTGCCTTTGTCGAGCAACTCCTCAACACGCTCCGTTACATTCGAGCGCGGGGGCCGCGTGGATCCGGTCGTGCGGCTCGGCGGCTTTGTTCCCGCGGCAGGTTTAGCACTCTTCTTCGTTTCCGGATTTTTTGCCCTGAAAAGGCCTGCGCCGCCGGGATCGATACCCACATCCTGGGCAAGTGCATTCACAACGACGCCCAAAGTCAAACAAAGTACGGCCGAACTCAAGACCATCGAGCGCAGGACTGCCTTAGTCATGTTTAATCTCCTGGGGCTTTGAACAAAAGAACTTATGGATCACTGAAGAATTACTGTGTTGGATTGTAGATCAGCTCCCCCTGATGGAGCTAATCGCCTTTCATTTTAATAGGCCCTGTAGGTAGCTTTGCCTCAAAAGTCGGAAATCGCTGAGAAATCAGGTCAGTACCGTAACGCGGTAGCGTCGGGTGAACGCATTGGTCTCAATATCCTAAGAATTATCGTTTCTCGAGAACAACCCGACGCTACCGCGTTACGGCACTGACCCGATTCCAAGTACCATACCCGACTTTTGGGCAAAGCCAATTTACATTAATCTGTGGTCGCCCATCGGAATCGAAATTGGGGACCCCATGACGAAGCGTCGAGACGCGGGTTGCCTGCCGTTTGACCTAAGACTAGAATTCGAGCTTTCCGCCGTTCGAAGTAACTTACGTCGCGTCCCGTCCACGACACAATAAGGAGGGTCTATGAAGTACTTTCGAATTACACTGATCGGATTGGCACTTACTGTGTCTCGGGTTGGGAGCCGCTAATGTCATCGACACAAGTCGAGCTGAAGACGGTAGATCGTTCTGTGCACGATGTGGGGACGGTGTTTGCGCGAAGTCATGTGAGAATGCGCAGACTTGTCCACGGGATTGTGGTGGTGGCGGTGGTACGACCGCGCACTGATCTCACTGCTGACGACGCGAACTCGTCACTTGGCCGATTCATTCTGAGTGCCCAGATAGGTATGAATCGGCCCATTCCTTGCCCCTGAAACTATAATCGACCCGCAGCACCATGTTCATCAATTTCCATATTGCATACAGGATCTCGCTGAGTACAGGCCATCATTTTCCCTTCCATGTGTCTATTGACAATCAGGTCGAATACTAGTGGAACAGTCTCTAAAGGTATTGCGGGTGGTCTCACTTTTGTGTAACGCCATATCGAAGTACTTCAAAAATGACAAGGAGATGCGTTAACGACATGACGGGCTATCGCGTGGTTTACATCTCTTCAGTTCTAGTGCTAATGGTTTTGATGCTCGGGTGTAATCGCACCAATAGTGATTCAATTGCTCAGACGAATTCCAATTCCGCCAGCGGCTCGCAGGCGCTCATCATACGTCCTGCTGATTCGCCAGCTACTGGAGACAGTCGCGAGCCGGACTTAACCGCAACTGCTGACGGTCGCGTCATCCTTAGTTGGGTGGAGAAAGTGGGCGAGAAGCGCTACGCGTTGCGTATGGTAACTAGAGATCAAGCTTCATGGAGTGAACCACGAACGGTCGGAGAGGGGGAGAATTGGTTCGTGAATTGGGCAGATTTCCCGTCGGTGATCAGCTTGAACGACGGCTCATTAGCGGCGCATTGGTTAGTTAAGAGCGGGAAGGCGACTTATGCCTACAACGTCAACATTGCTCTTTCAAAGGACGGAGGTAAGACCTGGAGCAAGCCGATTGTTCCTCACCTGGACAACACGCAAACTGAGCATGGGTTCGTTTCACTCGTTCCGCTAAGCGATGGTCGTCTGGGAGCGATATGGCTGGATGGTCGCAACATGAAAGACATGAAAGACGACCACGATGAGAGCAAGCCGCTGTCTGTAAGTATGACCTTACGCTACGCAGCGCTCGATGCGAACGGAAAGATCTCCGACGAGGCGCAACTCGATGAAAGAGTGTGCGAATGCTGTCAAACATCAGCAACTGTGACCAGCGACGGCGTATTCGCTGCGTATCGCGACCGATCACAAAACGAGGTGAGAGATATCTATTCCGTTCGACAAGCAGGCGGCAGTTGGGGATCCCCGCAGACCGTGCATGCAGATAATTGGGAGATCAATGGCTGCCCGGTTAATGGTCCCTCGGTTGCGGCCGAAGGTCGAAACGTGGCCGTTGCATGGTTCACGGGAGCTGGTGGTACGCAACGCGTAAAGATCGCCTTCTCAAGTGACGGCGGCGCGACCTTCGCAGCTCCGATTCAAATTGATGAAGGTGAAACACAGGGACGCGTGGATGTGGTACTGCTTCCCGATAAGTCTGCACTTGTCTGCTGGTTATCAGGAACATCCGAAGGTGGGGAATTAAAGGTCCGTAGGGTCGATTCGAACGGTTCGTTGGGAGCGCCGGCGGTCATCGCGAAAACCGACATCTCGCGATCAAGTGGTTTTCCGCGAATGGCTCGTCTCGGTAACGAAGTGCATATCGCGTGGACGGAGTTTGGCAAACCCTCACGTATTAGGATGGCCACGACTGATATCAGCGCGTACAAGTAAACGCACCTTATTAAGATGCTGCATTGATGCCACGGGATCACGGACCACCTGGCAAAGCCAGCAGGCCAAAACACGTCCTCATTAACACCTTCCGGATTTAGTCCTTTACCTACCATTCGTTCGCAAATGGTGACGCAGGTATTCGCCTGTGTTTTCCGCGTTTTCTGTCTTTAACTCTCGATTTGTCAGAGTTTCCGTCCGGCAATAGTGGACGTTACGGGAGAATTCATGAACTGGATTAGTGAATGGCGCTATTTATGGCGCGCGGCTTTAGCGTTGACACTTGTATTAACGATAAACGCCTCTGCATTGCCGCAGCACGAAGGGCACGATATGAAAAAGGCGCCTGCGGCGAAGCCTAAACCAAAACCTACCACGAGAAAGAGATCAACGCCGCCGGCGCGTCGACGTACCACACGACGCCCAGCTCGGCCGCAAGCGTCGCCGGTTACGCAGACGACTTCACAGTCGCCGACTGCGAGTCCGACACCGATGCCACCACCGATTCAGTCGGGTACTCCCGTTCCGCAAGGTACGCCGGCGGCCGGCCATGGAGGGCATGAGATGCCCACTGCTCAAGGGACACCCGCGCCCGTTAAGGAACTTGTGCGACCGAGGCGTGAGGTCATTCCGGCTGGACCAGTCGTGCGCTTGGAAGATCTGGAACAGATGGCAGCGCAGAAAAATCCCACATTGGCACAGGCAGAGGCAGCGATTCGCGCAGCAGAAGGTCGAACGCGCCAAGCGGGTCTATTCCCAAATCCTGTCGCTGGCTACTTCCTTGAAGAATTTGCTTTTAAGTCGCCAGGTGAAACTGCGGAACAGGGCGCATTTATCGAACAGACTATCCCGTTGGGAGGAAAGTTAGGCAAGGCCAAACGCGTCTTTGAACGGGAAAGAGACCAAGCCGTGATCCTGGCAGAGGCCCAGCGTCTGCGGGTTACGAATGCGATTCGCGTCCTCTATTACGAAACGCTTGGCGCACAACGGCTGGTTGAGCTTCGCGACGATCTTTCGCAATTGGCTCGCGAGGCTGTGGACATCACCAGGGAGCTTGCGAACGTCGGTCAAGCTGATCGTCCTGATCAATTGGAAATTGAAATTGAGGCTGAACGAGCTGAGATTGATTTCCTGCGTGCGCAAAACGATTGGCAGCGGTCGTGGCGCACGTTAGCAACGATGGTGGGTAGTCCACAACTCGCACCGTCACGGCTGGCTGCAACACCTGAAGAAGAATTTCAAACGCTGAACGAAACGCAGTTGCTGGATTCTTTGCTCAGTCAAAGCCCTGAGATCAGGGTTGCACAAGCCGAAGTCGAACGGTCGCGTGCAGTAGTAGCGCGGGCGCGTGCCGAGCGCATCCCGGATCTCTTCTTAAGAGGCGGACTCGGTTACAACTACGAACGATTCGAGCCGGTTGTGCCTTCCGTTGCCGGTGAACGAAAAGGTGTGGAGGCCCGGTTGGAAGTAGGTGTCAACGTTCCGATCTTCAATCGCAATCAAGGTGGAATTGCGGCGGCCGAAGCAGGGCTTGCGATCGCGGAGCGCGATGTCGAGCGTTTGCAACTGATATTGCGATCACGTTTTGCGTCCAGCTTTCGTGAATATCGCAACGCGCAGCAGATGGCGGAACGGTATCGAACTCAGATCGTACCCAAAGCGCGCGAGGCTTACCAAACTTATCTGGTCAAGTTTCGTGAAATGGCGGCCGCTTACCCGCAAGTCTTAATCGCTCAGCGAACACTGTTTCAGGTCGAAGTTGAATATGCGCGAACACTGATTCAACTTCGTCAGAGTGCCATCGGCCTGCGCGGTTTTCTGCTTGAGGGTGGATTAGATCCCCTGAGCCCCCAGGCGAAGCGACTGAAGGATTCAAATTAAGAGCGCCAGGTGAGGCGAGTGGAGATCCGGATAACAGATGAACTGTCGAGGCGGTTCAAAATTAGGAGCAATCAGATGAGTAACAGCAGACGAAATTTCTTGAAGAAATCAGGAATGTTAGGGGCCGGTTTGCTAGCAAGCAATAACATTGTTTCGGCGCAACATCAGGGCCATGTACCACCGCAACCACAAGCACCGCCCAAGCAAGAAGCACCTACGACGCCTGGCGGTGGAAAGACTCCGGTCGAGACTCCGGATATACCGAAGCTGAATTGGACGTTAGACAACGGTGTAAAGGTTTTTCACTTAACGTCTGAGGTTGTCAAAACAGAACTGATCCCGGGCATGAAAGAAATGATTGGCTGGGGTTACAACGGGAGTATTCCCGGTCCGACCATCGAGATCGATGAGGGTGATCGGGTGCGCGTGATTCTTCATAACAAACTACCTGAATCCACGACGATTCACTGGCAGGGTCTCGAGGTGCCGTTGAACATGGACGGCGCTCCGTTCATTAGTCAGCCACCGGTTGAACCGGGCGGAATCTTCACCTACGAATTTACGGTCCATCAGAATGGCACTTTCTTCTATCACTCGCACGGTGCTATGCAGGAGATGATGGGGATGATCGGCTTATTCGTCGTCCATCCAAAAAATGCCAACAAGCCGCATTGCCACAAAGATTTTGGCCTGATTCTTCAGGAGTGGGCTCTTCTGCCGAACAATCCAGTTCCCAACTCCTTAGCCATGGAGTTCAACTGGTTGACTATCAATGGCAAAGCTGGTCCAGCGACAACGCCGCTGATAGTGAAGCAAGGCGAGCGCGTTCGATTACGTGTAGTGAATCTCGGCATGGACCATCACCCCATGCACATTCACGGTCATCAATTCTATGTGACCGGCACTGAAGGTGGCCGCATTCCCGAAACCGCATGGTTTCCTGGCAACACTGTGCTGGTTGGGGTCGCGCAGGCGCGTGATATTGAATTCGACGCCGTGTACCCAGGCGCCTGGATGTTTCACTGCCATCTTCCGCACCACATGATGAACCAGATGGTCTCAATGGTTGGCCCAATTTCCCATGCTGGACACGGAGTACAAACAGGCGGCGGCATGGAAGAGGGAATGGGCATGATTCGTCAAGGCAATGCTTTATCAGAGGACTTGGCGCCGAAGTTTGGGCGAGGAATGGGAGATACCACCGAACAAGATCGCAACACCTCAAATTTGGTGGCCCAGGATCGGCATGCGGGTCACGCGAATACGCAGGACGAGGCCGCAAAGAAACGAGTGCCGGGATATCCGCAGGACATGATCATGATCATGGATAGGAATTGAACAGAATCCATCCGAAATCATAGGTTCATCCGCTCGATTTCATTTAATGACCGACAAATTAGCACCCTATTTGAATCAATAACTTACGCGGACGATTCGGTCATTAAATGAAATTCTTGTCGGGCATAACGTGAGAATTTCCTACAGATTTCGGTCATAACTTGAAATTTTCCTCACCGCTCCGATTCACAGTCTTTTAGTGCTTTTAATTCAACCTGCTTTGCCTGGCTTCTTGCAGTTGCGAAATCGATTCCGTGTTCGAACTCATCAGGACGATGCTTGTGGGGCTGCTATTCTTTCGCCGTGCGCAATTTCTCTTTTAACCGGGCTTGGGATGCTGCTTCGACTGACCGTGAAAGCGCTTTTCTCCAGGTGTCCCGTGCTTTTCGTGTTTCGCCTCGCCGCGCGTAAACATCGCCCAAATGCTCGTGGGCCAGCGCAACTTCTCCATCTCTCTCCACACTCTCCTTCAGGTAGCGTTCGGCCTCATCGAGATGACCGAGTCTGAAATGTACCCACCCGAGACTGTGTAAGAAGAAGGGATCGGTCGGTTTTGCCTTGACGGCACGCTGGGTCAGGTTGAGAGCTTCCGCGAGGTCCTTGTTCTGCTCGGCTAAGAAGTAGCCCAACATATTGAGCACGAAGACGTCATCAGGCGCGAGGCGCACGGCGGCGCGGTATGAGTTCTCGGCTGCCTCCAGTTTTCCATAAGCCTTGAGCGCGTGGCCTCTGTGCAGGTAATTCGAGACGTTGTTGGGGTCAGCTTTAATGGCCTCATCGAAGTCGGCGAGAGCATCGTCGACTTTACCCAGAGCCAGTTTGGCAGTTCCGCGCGCCGTGAAGGCTTCTATCACCGGCGGGATGAATTCGATAGCACTGTCGTAATCGGCGATGGCTGCACCGTAGTTTCCTTTCCCGGCCCAAGCGAGGCCCCGGCCATAATAGGCGTCTGCATAGTAACCGTTGAACTCGATGGCTCTGGTGAAGTCGGCGATGGCTGCGTCGTAGTCGCTCCTGGCGATTTGACTCAATCCTCGTAAGTTATAGCGGTTTGGGATCGTAGATTCAGAGTCAGACTTGGGTTCGAGCTTGATGGCGTTCGTAAAATCGGCAATGGCCGCGGCATAATCGCCTTTTTCATAGTAGGCGCGACCGCGAGTTTCATAGTAAATAGGAGACGGTTGTCCTTCAATCGCCTTCGTGTAACTCGCAATGGCTGCATCCATGTTTCCCTGCTTAAAGAATTCAGCACCGCGTCGCCCGTGTTCATACGCACCGCCCAAACGGGGTCCGAACCCACCCCCCATTCCGCCACCGCCGCCCGTATCGAACACGCGGCGCTGCTTAATCTGACTGAGTGACACGAGCAACGGGTTCTCTGTCGGCGGACTCTCGATCCGTTTTTTGGCCCACGCCAGCAGGTGTGGCTCGATACTGGATTCGCTCTCTGGTGCTATCTTCAGCAAAGCCACCGCTACCGTCCCGCGAACGTCCCGATCGCGGTGCTTCAAAAGCCTGAGCAGGGTCGGCACTGCGGCTTTCGCGCCCGGCCCGATAGCCGCGAGCGTATCGCATGCCACCCTGTTGTGATAAGTGTCCGAATCTTTCAGCATGTCGACGAGTAAAGGCACCGCGGCCTTCGCCTCAGAGCCGAACTCTGCGAGTGTCTCCGCAGCGCTCACTCGAACCTTAGGTTCGGGGTCCTGCAGTGCTGCCATGAGGCTGGAAACCGCGCTGCTCACCTGCACCCGGACATCGGCGAGGGCGACTGTGAGAGCGCCCCGGACTCCCACATCCGGGTCTTTCAGCAGTTTGCCTAGGGCAGGCGCCGTGTATTCACTTTCTGGTCCAACAGAAGCCAGTGCGTAGACTGCGGCGATCCGGACGAAGCTGGCTTCGTCGCTCAAGGCTTCGATCAGAGCGGGGACAACTGCGTGCGCGTTCAGCCCAATCTCACGCAACGTTTCCGCAGCCAGCCGACGGACGTAGGCGTTCTCGTCTTTCAGGGCCTCGGCCAGCGCAGGAGCCGCAGCCTTCGCGTCAGCGCCTAACGCGAACAGCCGGCCGGCTGCACGAACGCGAACTTGTGTATCCTTATCTTTTAATTGCTTCGCGAGGACGGGGACATCGGCGACACTGCCCTGTTCGATGGATTCCAGAGCCTTAGCTGCGGCGATGCGAACGTAGGTGCTTCCATCGCTCAAGGTTTCGGTCAGGGCCGGGAGTGCGGCTCGCGCCTCGGGCCCAATCTTACCCAGTGCTTCGGCAGCGAGCCTGTGAGTGTCACTGCTCGGGTCTTTTAACAACGCGGTGAGTGCGGGGACAGCCGTTCGTGCTCCCGGACCAATCTGGCCCAGCGCTCGTATGGCGTTCCAACCGGAGGGGTCCTCATTTTTCGTTAACTCGATCAAAGCTGGAACCGCGGCAACCGCCCCTGCTCCAACGTTGCCCAGTGCCTCTGCGGCCTCCGAACGTATGTAATTATCGTTGTCGTTCAGTAGGTCAATCATGGCTGGTACCGCCGCGCGCGCATTTGGTCCAATGCTGCCTAGCAGTGCCACGGAATGCCAACGAATGTAAGTGTTCTCGTCTTTCAGTAACTCGGCCAGCGCGGGGATCGCGGCTTCGACTTCGGGCGGGTGTGACCCGGGCCTCGCCAACGCCGAGCGCATTAGTACTGCTTCTCTCCCGGGCCAGGTGTTTCTGATCGCCCGGATGGACTGGAACCGGACGTTAGCATCCGAGTCTCTAAGCAATTCGATCAGATCGCGGATAGCAGGTTTCGCCAGTTCGCGCAGCGAAGCCAAATCCGCTGCGGCTTTGGCGCGGATTTTTGCGTCTTTGTTTTTTAGTTGCTTGACGAGATCAGGGACGTCGGCGGCCGTCAGTTTTTGAGCTGACGAGACGGGGCTGAGAGTTAAAGTAAACACGCATAGCAGACCGGTGATCCAGAGGCGGCGTCCGCGGGGTGTGTTCATGGCATCCTCCAAATGCGACGGAATACGAACCATTCTCCGAAATTGGCTCCGTATTGACCTGCACGGCAGTGTGGCGAGTAATGAGGCAGAGATCACATCGAGGTCAATGTCGGCCACGAATCGTAGCACAGGCGGCGCGCTTGCTCCAGGTTCCAATTATCTGGCTATTGATGCAATTTCGTTAGCGCTCCTAGTGACAGAAGTGTCCTGGGCAGGTGACAGGTTCCTACATGTAATTTGAAGCGGGAGATATCCTAATCAACTCCAGAAAAACAGCGTCTCTGACTTCAAGAGAAGCCAGCGGAATTGACTGGCTAATGATTCTTGGTTGAATTGTTATAAAGGGAATTTCGGTATGGACGTGTATGTTTCCACCGTTGCGCGATAGCCCGCGAGATCCCGCACTGATGCGCATGCAGATGGAAGTACCTTCGTCCCTCGAAAAGCCACAATAAGTGGGTTTGTCACAAATCCGACACGGACGTTTTTTGCTAACGCGCGCAAAGCCGACCGAAATCATGGGTCTACGTTTTTGCTGCCGTTCGGTTCGTATAAGATCGTGCGCGCAAATTTCATTTTATGACCGACAAGATTCTCATTTTATGAGCCACGAATTTCACTTTATGACCGAGGAATTTCACTTTATGACCGAACCCACAAGGACGCGAAGCCCTCAAGAACGTAATCCAAACGCTTGATGAATGAGCGTTCATTCAGTATTATGCCGTGGTTAAATAGCGGAAGAAGTGTCTCAGAAGAGGAGAGAAGGGATGATGCGTGTGGAGCGGGCGGCGGTGTTGGGGGCGGGGACGATGGGGGCGCAGATTGCCGCGCACCTGGCGAATGCCGGGGTGCCGACGCTGCTGCTTGATATTCCGCCGCGTGAACTGACGCCCGAGGAGCAGGGGAAGGGGCTTACGCTCGAGAGTCCGCAAGTGAGGAGTAGGATTGCTCGCAGTGGGCTTGAGGCTGCGGTGAAGGCGAAGCCGGCGGCGTTTTTTGTTCCGGAACTCGCGTCGCTCGTTACCCCCGGGAATTTCGATGACGATCTCGCGAAGATTAAAGATTGCGATCTGATCATTGAAGCGGTGGTTGAGAATCTGAATATCAAGCGGTCGCTTTTCGAGCGCGTCGAACAGCATCGACGCCCGGGCTCGATCGTCGCTTCGAACACCAGCGGCATACCGATTCACCTGCTCGCCGAAGGACGTTCTGACGACTTCAAGCAGCACTTTATCGGCGTTCACTTTTTCAACCCGCCGCGCTATCTCCACCTCGTCGAAATCATTCGCACGGAATGGACCAAGCCGGAAGTTTCCTGTTTCCTCTACGGCTTTCTTGATCAGCGGCTCGGCAAGGGAGTCGTGCCCGCGAAGGATCGTCCAAACTTCATTGCCAACCGCATCGGCACCTTCGGAGCGTTGTTTACCATCAAGACGATGCTCGAGGATGGCTACTCGATTGAAGAAGTCGACAAGATGACAGGCCCCGCGGTTGGCCGGCCCAAGAGCGCGACGTTCCGCACCTTCGACATCGTTGGGTTAGACGTCTTCACGCACGTCATTAAAAACCTTTACGAAGCTCTGCCCGGAGACGAAGAGCGCGAGATGTTCGTCGTGCCCGAAGTGCTTGCGACGATGGTCCAACGCGGCCTGCTCGGCAACAAGACCAAAGCCGGCTTCTACAAAAAGCAGAAGGGCGAAGGCGACAAGCGCGAGATCTGGGCGCTCGACACAGCGACGCTCGATTATCGCCCGCTTGAGAAAGTCAAACTTCCTTCGCTCGACATGGCGAAGAACATCGAAGACCTTCCGGAGCGGATCAAAGCGCTAACGTGGGGCAAAGATCGCGTGGGCGCCTTCCTTTGGAAAACGCTTGCAAAGACGCTCACTTACTCAGCCAGGCGAATCCCGGAGATCGCAGACAATGTTATTGAAGTCGATCGCGCGATGCGGTGGGGCTTCGGTTGGGAGTTGGGACCGTTTGAAGTTTGGGACGCGATCGGCGTCGAGAAGTCTGTGTCGCGGATGAAAGAGGAAGGGATGCAGGTGCCGGCGAACGTCGAACAGATGCTCGCGTCCGGCGCGACGTCGTTCTACAAAAAAGAAGACGCGCAACAGTTTTACTTCGACTTCGCGAGCGGCAAGTATGTTCCACTGGCGGACCAGCCCGGCGTTCTGATTCTGAAGTCGATCAAAGATCGCACCGGCGTGATCAAGAAGAACGCGGGTGCGTCGCTGATCGACATTGGCGACGGCGTTGCGTGTCTCGAGTTTCACTCGAAGATGAACGCCATCGGCGGCGACACGCTCCAGATGTTGAAGTTTGCGCTCGGTGAGGTTGAGAAAAACTTTGCCGGGCTCGTCGTGGGCAATCAGGGCGCGAACTTCTGCGTCGGCGCAAACATCATGCTGATGCTGATGGAGGCGCAGGAAGAGAACTGGGACGAGCTCGACATGATGGCGCGAGTCTTTCAAAACGCGACGATGAGTTTGCGTTACTCGCCGAAGCCGGTCGTGGTGGCTCCGTTTCAGATGGTGTTTGGCGGTGGTTGTGAAATGGTTTTGCATGCCGACCGTGTGCGAGCGGCGGCTGAGACTTACATCGGGTTGGTCGAAGTCGGCGTGGGAATTATTCCGGCGGGCGGCGGCACGAAAGAGATGTTGTTGCGCGTGATGGATTCGATTCCGAAGGGCGTGGACGACGCGGATCCGTTTCCGTTTGTGAAGCGGGCGTTCGAAACGATCGCACTCGCGAAGGTGGCGACTTCGGCGGAGGAAGCGCGCTCGCTGGGCTTCCTGTCTGCGGACGACACGATCTCGATGAACGCGGATCGATTGATCGCAGATGCGAAGAAAGAAGTACTGGCGCTGGCTGCGAGTGGATATGTTGAGCCGCAGCAACGGAAAGACATTCTGGCATTGGGCGCGCCTGCGCTCGCCACTTTGAAACTCGGAATTCATCAGATGAAGCGCGCGGGTTATATTTCGGATCACGATGCGGAGATCGGAACGCAGTTGGCGCGTATCCTGACGGGTGGCGATTTGAATCATCCGACGCGCGTGTCGGAGCAGTATCTGTTGGATCTCGAACGCGAGGCGTTTCTATCGCTAGTCGGTATGAGGAAGACGCAGGAAAGAATCGCGCACATGTTGAAGACTGGGAAGCCATTAAGAAACTAGCCACGGATTTACAGGGAAAAAGGCGGATTTTGTTATGAGAGATGCGGTGATTGTATCGGCGGTTCGGACGGCGGTTGGCAAGGCGCCGAAGGGCACGTTGCGCACGACGCGGCCGGACGAGATGGGAGCGACGGTGATCAAGGAAGCGGTGGCGCGTGTTCCCGGATTGGAAACGTCGGAGATTGAAGACGTGATCATGGGATGCGCGATGCCGGAGGCGGAGCAGGGGATGAACGTCGCGCGCGCGGCAGCGATTCGCGCCGGATTGCCGGTCGAGACGAGCGCGATGACGATCAATCGCTTTTGCTCGTCGGGATTGCAGTCGATTGCGATGGCGGCCGATCGGATCAAGAGCGGTGGCGCGGAAGTGATCGTTGCGGGTGGTTTGGAAACGATGTCGATGATTCCGATGGGTGGTCACATCATTCGACCGAATCCGTATCTCGTCGATCATTATCCCGACTTCTATTTGAGCATGGGCCTGGCGACGGAGAACGTGGCGCGGAAGTATGAAGTGTCGCGCGAAGAGCAGGATGAGTTTGCGCTTCGTTCGCACACGCGCGCGGCGGCGGCGCTGGATGCGAACAAGTTTGCGGAAGAGGTTGTACCCCTGCACGTCGTGCTCGAAGATCTCGACGAGAAGGGTAAGAAGCAACGACGCGAAGTCGTGTTTGATAAGGATGAAGGCGTCAGGCGCGACACGTCCGCGGAAGGTCTTGCGAAACTCAAACCGGCTTTTCACGTGAAGGGTACGATCACTGCCGGCAACGCGTCGCAGATGTCTGACGGCGCTGCGGCCGCGATCGTGATGTCTGACTCGCGTGCACGCGCGTTGGGCGCGAAGCCGATGGCGCGATTTGTGGCGTACGCGACCGCGGGTTGTCCGCCGGAGGAGATGGGTATTGGACCAGTGTTCGCGATTCCAAAGGCACTGAAACTCGCCGGACTGACGCTCGCCGACATCGACGTGATCGAGTTGAACGAAGCGTTTGCGGCGCAGTCGCTGGCGGTGATCAAGACGCTGGGATTGGATCCGGATAAAGTAAACGTCAACGGTGGCGCGATCGCGTTGGGCCATCCGCTGGGTTGCACTGGCGCAAAGTTAACAGCCAGCATCCTGCGCGAGCTGGAGCGCCGCAACGGCCGTTATGGAATGGTAACGATGTGTGTTGGTGGCGGGATGGGCGCTGCCGGGATACTCGAAAGACTGTAATCTCAAAGCCATCCACAGATTACGCAGATTGTCTAAAAATATCTGTGTAATCTGTGGATGGATCTTAAGGAGGAGACTGATGTCAGCCGTAGCCGAACAGAAAAAGATAATCAAAGGTGGCGCGTTTCTGATCGAGGAGCGAAGCCCTGAAGAGATCTTCACGCCGGAAGACTTCACCGAAGAGCATCGCATGATTGCCGACACCACGCGGCAGTTCACGGACAACGAAGTCACGCCACACCAGGACCAGCTCGAAAAGCATGACTGGAAACTCGCGCGCCAGCTTGTCAGCAAGGCGGCTGAACTCGGATTGATCGGCGCCAACATACCCGAGGAGTACGGCGGTCTCGGCCTGGACCAGACCAGCGGCGCGCTGATTGGCGAGAACATCGGGCGCTGCGCATCTTTCGCAACGACGCTCGGCGCTGAGAGTGGCATCGGCCTGTTGCCGATCGTCTATTTCGCGACCGACGCGGCGAAGCGCAAGTACCTGCCGAAGATCGCGTCGGGTGAGTTGATCACTGCTTACGCGTTGACCGAGGCGGGCTCTGGCTCCGACGCAATGGCGGCGAAGGCCACCGCGCGTTTGAGTGAAGACGGCAAGGAATACATTCTCAACGGCGAGAAGATGTGGATCACCAACGGCGGCTTCGCCGATATCTTCATCGTCTTCGCGAAGGTGGACGGCGACAAGTTCACAGCGTTTATCGTCGAACGCCAGCCGGGACTGACTTCAGGCGCCGAAGAACACAAGATGGGTATCAAAGGTTCGAGCACCACGGCGCTCGTCCTCTCCGACGTACGCACGCCCGTCGAGAACCTGCTTGGCGAAGTCGGCAAGGGCCACAAGATCGCTTTCAACGTGCTGAACATCGGTCGCTTCAAGCTCGGCGCGATGTGTGTCGGCGGCATGAAGTTGATGGTGCACGAGTCAGTGCGTTATGCGAACGAGCGTCACCAGTTTGGCAAGTCGATTTCTTCGTTTGGCGCGATCAAGGCGAAGCTTGCCGAACAGGCGATTCGCACGTGGGTGGGCGAGTCGATGATCTACCGCACGCTCGGCATGATCGAAGCGGGCATCAGTGAAGTTGACTCGAATAACATGGATGCGAAG
>DASVGE010000045.1:0-19419 GCA_036379695.1 Pyrinomonadaceae bacterium
GATGTGAGGCAAGGCTATGCCTTGCCGTTAGCCCCCCTCGTAGTAGTGGGCTATGCCCTCGGTTCGGGCTCTGCCCTAAGGACTTATGGGCCAAGGCCGAACCGGGGGCTTAGCCCCCGAACATTATTTTAAAAGCCTGACGGCAAGGCATAGCCTTGCCTCACATCGGGCGGCGAAGCCGAAGCGAAGAGCGCCAATTTGACTTTTTGTGCAAGGCCGGGTTCGGTCATAAAGTGAAATCGGCCCTTACCAGGGAAGAGATCTCTCCTCTCAGCATCACCTACTGCCGGAAGTCATTCCAAAGAAACAGCACCAGGCACTTGCGAAGCCGAACGGTTGCGGGTAGACTGGCAACCGATCGGTTTCATAAGCTGATTTATAAACAATGAGAAGAGACATTTTTCAAGCCATCGCCGACCCGTCAAGACGAGCGATCATAGCTTTACTTGCTCTACAGGCCATGACGCCAAACGCACTTGCCGAGCATTTTGACACGTCGCGGCAGGCGGTATCCAAGCATTTGAAGATACTGACTGAATGCGAACTGGTAACGCAGGAACATCAAGGCAGAGAAATTTACTACCGGTTGGAGATCGAAAGAATGAAAGAGATCGACGAATGGTTAGAACAATACAGAAAGATCTGGGAAATTCGATATAGCCAACTCGACGACCTCTTGGCAACAGTTAAAAAACAGCAAAAGGAAAAATAGACATGCAAATGGATTTTATCGTCGACAAAGAGACGAAGACGGTCTCCATAACCAGAGAATTTGCAGCCGAGCTTTCGTTGGTTTGGGACGCATATACAAAACCGGAGCTTCTGGACCAGTGGTGGGCGCCGAAACCGTGGGAATCAAGAACGAAGTTTATGGATTTTAAAGTGGGAGGCCGGAGGTTTTACGCCATGGTAAGCCCCGAAGGTAATGAGCGTTGGGCAATTCAGAAATATACCTCGATTACTCCAAAAACCAATTTCAAGTTTTTCAATGCTTTTGCAGACGAAGATGAGAATCCTGAGCTGCCGGGCTCAGATTGGGACCTGAATTTCAGCGGGAAGGATGGGATGACAAAGGTCAGTATCTCTATTTACAACGAGTCGCTGGAGCGTTTAGAAAGGATGATCCAATTGGGCTTCAAGGAAGGAACGACGATGCAGATGGATAATCTGGACGAACTGCTGGCGAGGCTTTCGCAGCAAATATAGATACGGGTTCTACCAAAAAACTTAGAGCTGGTTTTGAGTGAAATGGAAAACAAATGAGGAAAATGACCAATTGGAATCCAAACATGAAGACAGCCGCTTTCGTCCCGTCGATGCTTATGACGATGCTGCTGTCGGGTGTCGTAGCGGGGCAGCAAAAACCAACCACTACGGGCTACGCGCCGGTCAATGGGCTCAAAATGTATTACGAGATCCACGGGAGCGGCGAGCCTGTTGTGTTGCTCCACGGCTCGTTCATGGCAATTTCAAACAACTTCCACTGGACCGAGTGGATCGGCGAACTTTCCAAAACGCGAAAAGTGATCGCCATAGAAATGCAGGGCCATGGGCGCACCGCAGACATCAAACGCGATTTCAGCTATGACTACCTCGCCGACGACGTGGCCGCGCTGCTCGACTACCTCAAGATCCCAAGCGCGGATGTCATCGGCTACAGCCTGGGCGGCGGTGTGGCGCTGAATTGCGCGATCCGCCATCCGGACAAGGTGCGAAAGGTTGTCAGTATTTCGGCCGTCTTCCGACAGGACGGCTGGATCAAAGAAGGGCTGGACGCATTCCCGCAACTCACCGCCGAAACGTTCAAGGGCACGCCCTTCGAAGCCGACTACAAACGACTCAGCCCGACGCCGAACGAATTTCCGAACTTCATCAAGCGCGTCATCTCGATCGATCTAAAGCCGCACGACTTCGGAGCCGACAAGCTCAAGGCCACCAAGGCGCCGATGTTTTTCATCCACGGCGATGCCGACGGCGTGCGCCTCGATCACATCGCGGAAATGTACCGCCTCAAGGGCGGGGAGGTACACGGCGATATGCGGCCGCACTCGGCGTCGAGATTGGCTATTTTGCCGGACACAACCCACGTCACGCTGATGAACCGCTGGCAGACGATCATCCCGATGGTGAACGATTTTCTGGATGCGGGTTCTGTCATAAAGTGAAATTGGCCATCAATGGAATCAATAACTACGCGGACAGTTCTGCTTTAAATGAAATTTTTGTCGCACTTCTACCTTGCTGGCGTTTTCGGCAATCGCAAATAGACCAAAGGAGTCATCATGACTATAAGGAATATTCGAAGATGTCTTCTTCCACCGGGTTTGCTCATCGGAGTGGCAATTTGTGTTACTGCCGCGCAGAAAGGCGGTGTTACCAAGCTAAAGAGAATGTGGTCGCCTCCTGATAACAGCTTCACCATTGAAGTGCCTGTCAACCTGCGAGAAATTCAGGGAGAATACAATGACGAGAGTAAGGAGCGGTTCCGGTCTATTAAGTTATTCGGTACTAGCGAGGCAGAGGCGTCCTTCGGTGTATTTGAAGTCGTCATCCTGGACCTTTCAAAAAAGGAACAACTCAATGTGAACGGCAAGTTGGATGGTCTTGAGTTCCTTATTGGGGGGAAAGATCAAAGGCCAACCAGGGAAACTGTCGTGAGAGTTGACGGTTTGCCCGCTAGAGAAGTTCTGTTTGTCGGTCCAGGTAAATGCAATAAAGGGCTGATGATTGACGCCGGTGATCGAATATACGTTTTGGGCTTAGTAGTGAATGTCTGTAAAGATTTAGACACCGCAAGTGCCAAACGCTTCTTTAAAACCTTTCACCTAAAACGTCATAAGTAGCCCTTGCGCAACCGCAGGCCTCCAGAAGACTCTCAGTTTTCGGCGATATCTACGAGCAGATCCTGCGCGACTTGCAATCGGCGGGTAACGCCGGCGAATTCTATACGCCGCGCGCAGTCAACGAAATTCATGGTCCAGATGGTTGACCCGCAACTGGGAGAGAGTCCTGGACCCCATTTGCTTCCTGAGATTCGTGTTCTCCACCCATATCCCACTGTGCGCTTCAACGCCAAATATCCAAGGTAAGAACCGTGTGCGTGAGTAGCGCTCGCACGGGTCCGTGCGGGGGGTGTCGAGCAATCGACATCCCTACCGCGACTTGTCGCACAAGCCGGCCCGCTTCAATTTGCAGAGGGGTGTGGCGGCACTGTAGCGGCCGGATTTTCGGTTGTCAAAGGAAATTAAGTGTGAGGGCGTAACAGACTGGATTGAAGCCGAAGCAGTCAACTATGAGTCGTGGTTCTGTGATCGAAGATCGTTTCGATTCTCTTTCGTGACCCTGATGAGGAAGCGCAACGCCTCATTCACTGCATCCGCGTTCGGAAACGCGCCGGCCACGTCAGGCTCGAGTTTAATCAGATCACCAAAACTTTTACGCCCAGGCCCGAGCTTACGGACTCGAAGCGTAGACAAATCATATTCAGGCCGAAGCTCATCTCCCAATTCATCCTTCTTCATAAGCTCTTCTTTCAGATGCGGTCATTTCTCGCGCACTAATCAGGCGAATGACTTCGTCTCGTGCGGTATACGAGACTATCAGCAAACGCCCAGCGTTCGATTGCCCCATAATAAGATATCGATGTTCCTCAATGGAATGGTCCGGGTCATAAAAATCAATGTAAAGCGGATCGTCGAAGACGGTGGCAGCTTCGTCAAAAGAAACTTCGTGTTTCTCAAGATTACTCGCCGCCTTTTCTTGATCCCACTCATAACCCACGTAATAGAGTATAGCAGTCTGGCTTTCAAGCTCGAGCCCTTCGGTTCGATTTCATTTAATGCCGGATCCCACAGTTGTCACTGTGGGTTCGGTCATAACTTGAAATTCTCCTCACCGCATTAGTTTTTCTGACTTTGATTTTGGAGCGGTTCTGAGGATCAAAGACGAAGGAGAAGATCTGGTTTTTGTGATGCTGCCGGCTAATTAAGTTCGGAGTCGAATGGGGGCGAAACTAATTAACCCTAAGCCTATCTGTGACTGTGTATTCTTCCTGGATCCCCAAAGGCACAACTTGCACCGTCGCATCGCGTACCTCATCCAGGAAGCGGTTGATGATTGAACCGTGCAACAGGATATCCCAACGCGAACGCGAGGTTTGGCCGAAGACGACATGGGTAATCCCCTGGCGTCGCGCAAATTCGATGAGAGCGTCCGCCACTCGTCGCGCCTTTAGCTTTACAACCCGGGCGCCGAGTTCTTCCGCAAATCGGATACTCTCCTGTAACGCGGCAAAATCTTCGGGCTTGATGCGTCCTAACTCCTCACTCGGAGTTTCAACATAAACGGCATACCAGTCACTGGCGAGGCGGCCGGCGATGCGAGATCCGACCCTCAACAGTTTCTTTGCGCTCCCACGTGAAGCCATGGCGACCATTACCTTCTCAGGTATAACTGCCTGGGCAAGCCCTTCACGCTCACGATAATCGTGCGCTTTGACCGCTTGATCGGTAGCCACCTGCCTGAGAGCGAGTTCGCGCAATGCTGAGAGATTGCCTTTGCGAAAGAAATTATTCAGTGCCTGTTCGATCTTTACGACATCGTAAATCTTGCCCTGGCGCAGGCGTGTGCGGAGTGTATCGACAGAGACATCCACATTTACTACTTCATCGGCACGGCTGAGAAAATGATCTGGAATGGTCTCACGAACGCGCACTCCGGTAGTTCGTGAGACCACATCATTAAGCGATTCCAGATGCTGAATATTCACTGCCGTGATAACCGAGATGCCGGCATCGAGCAATTCCAAAACGTCCTGATATCGTTTGGTGTTCTTTGAACCAGGAACATTCGTGTGCGCGAGTTCATCAACGATCGCAATCTCGGGACGCCGCTCGATAACGCTTTCCAAATCCATTTCTTCGAGCGTGACACCTTGATACTCGACTCGCCTCATCGGCAAACATTCGAGGTTACCTATCATCTCTTTGGTCTCTTCACGTCCGTGCGTGTCGACAACGGCTATGGCTATATCGACCCCCTGTTTCCTCAGCAGGTGAGCGTCGGCAAGCATTTGATAGGTCTTGCCGACGCCCGGCGCGGCCCCGATGTACACGCGTAGTTTCGGCCGTTCGTGCTCGTGGAGTTTGGCGAGCAGGGATTCGGCGGAGTGACGTTTGCCGTTCTCGTTTATTGTTAGACCCTTGCTAATCACTGTTTCATTGGTCGCATGCGATCCAAATCCAAATTCAACTCGACGACGTTCACCCGCGGCTCGCCTAAAAACCCGAACTGCCGTCCTTCAGTGTGCGCCGTGACTATGGTTCGCACCTCTGCTTCGGTCATGCGCCGCTCACGCGCGACGCGTGGTACTTGAAACTCCGCTGCGGCTGGCGAGATGTGAGGGTCCAACCCAGAACCGGATGAGGTCACCAAGTCTATGGGTACTGGTCGGCCTGGATTTTCTACTTGCCACTTCTCAGCATCAGCGTTAATGCGGTCAATCAACTTCTGATTTGTTGGACCAAGGTTTGAACCACCTGACACTGTCGCGTCATATCCCGTCACTCCCGCAGCAGAGGGACGCGAACGAAAGTATCCCGGTGACGAAAACGGCTGTCCGATCAAACGTGAACCGACGAGGACGCCATCCGAGCTTCGAATCAGTTGACCGTTTGCCTTGTCAGGGAACATCACCTGGGCCAACCCGGTAACCGCCAGGGGATAAATCAGTCCCAGTAAAATCGTCGTGACAGCTGTCATCAAAACTGCGGTAATCAAGTTCTTCATTTCAGGCTAATCCAAGCGAGTGAATGATCACGTCAATGGCCTTTATTCCAAGAAACGGCACGATGATGCCGCCGAGGCCATAAATCAGAAGATTGCGCCGCAACAACGAAGCAGCGCTCATCGGCCGATACTTCACACCTCTGAGCGCCAGCGGAATCAGCGCAATGATTATCACTGCATTGAATATCACCGCGGAGAGAATTGCGGATTCCGGTGTATGAAGGCCCATGATATTCAGCCCGTTAAGAACCGGAAAAGCGGCAGCAAACATCGCCGGAATGATCGCAAAATATTTGGCCACATCGTTGGCAATCGAAAAAGTGGTGAGCGCGCCACGCGTCATTAACAATTGTTTTCCAATTTCCACGACCTCGATCAATTTAGTGGGGTTAGAGTCGAGGTCCACCATGTTGCCGGCCTCTTTTGCGGCTTGTGTTCCGGTATTCATAGCCAGACCCACATCAGCCTGAGCCAGCGCCGGAGCATCATTAGTTCCATCACCAGTCATGGCGACGAGCTTGCCGCCTTCCTGCTCTCGTTTGATGAGCGCCATCTTGTCTTCTGGTGTGGCTTCAGCAAGAAAATCATCGACGCCGGCTTCTCTCGCGATAGTTGCAGCAGTTAACGGGTTATCGCCCGTAATCATGACCGTGCGGATACCCATCTGCCGCATTTGTTTGAAGCGCTCTGCCATTCCTCCCTTGACGATGTCGTTTAGTTGAATCACACCAAGCGGCAAACGATCTTCAGCGACTACCAAAGGCGTGCCCCCTGCGCGTGAAATCTGTTCGACGATTCTGCTTAGATCACTGGCCAGATATTTACCGTTTGAACCAAGGTACTTTTGAATTGCATCGGCAGCTCCTTTGCGAATCTTGCGGCTGTCGAAATCAACACCCGACATGCGCGTGTGCGCAGTAAAAGGCACGAACGTAGCTTCGTGCGGCGCGAGCTCGCGGCCGCGCAGCCCATATTTTTCTTTGGCGAGCACAACAATTGAGCGCCCTTCCGGAGTTTCGTCGGCCAGCGAAGATAACTGTGCGGCTTCGGCCAACTCTTTTTCATCTACCCCGGGCAAGGGAACGAAAGCCGTTGCCTGACGATTCCCCAACGTGATGGTTCCGGTTTTATCAAGCAATAGCGTATTCACGTCGCCGGCTGCTTCGACCGCGCGCCCGGACATTGCCAGCACGTTGTGTTGGATCAGACGATCCATACCGGCGATTCCGATGGCACTCAATAAACCGCCGATAGTAGTTGGGATCAGACACACGAGCAGAGCTACGAGTACAAAGATCGTCTGGGGCGCCGAGGAGTAGATAGCGAAGGGCTGAAGCGTAACAACCGCCAGCAGAAAAATTATCGTGAGTCCCGCCAGCAGGACGTTCAAGGCGATCTCGTTCGGCGTTTTCTGACGTTCGGCGCCTTCAACAAGCGCGATCATTCGATCGACAAACGTCTCGCCAGGGTTGGAAGTGATCCTGACCTTAATTTGATCGGAAAGCACGCGAGTCCCGCCCGTGACTGCCGATCGATCACCTCCAGCCTCGCGAATCACAGGCGCGCTTTCGCCGGTGATGGCCGACTCGTCGACTGATGCAACGCCTTCGATAATCTCGCCGTCTCCCGGAATGAATTCACCTGCGTAAACCACGACCACATCATCTTTGCGCAAGTCTGGCGCCGGCACATCTTCAGTCGCTGCGCCTGATCTGACGCGATGCGCAATCGTTTCCGTCCTTGATTTGCGGAGATTGTCTGCCTGCGCCTTCCCACGTCCTTCAGCCATAGCCTCCGCGAAGTTAGCGAACAAAACCGTAAACCAGAGCCACAGAGTGATCTGTAATTCGAAGCCTGTATTGGTTAAGCCGGGAATAGGAGAAACGACGCCGCGGATTAGCTGTAAAGTAGTTAAAACACTGCCGACCTCAACTACAAACATGACGGGATTCGACATCATCTTTCGCGGATTCAGCTTTACAAACGAATCCAGGATCGCCCGCTTGACGATTTGTGTGTTCCAGATTGCTGTCTTCTTACTCAAAATGTTTTACCTGCCTGCATCAACAAATGCTCAACAATTGGTCCCAGGCTCAACGCAGGGAAAAACGTTAACGCACCGACAATCACGATCACGCTCACCAGCAAGGTCGTGAAGAGTGGTGTGGTCACCGGAAAGGTTCCCAGAGATGGCGGTACTTGCTTTTTGCTCGCCAGATTTCCTGCGATCGCCAACATCGGAATGATCATCATGAAGCGACCAACAAGCATCGCGATTCCAATGGTCGTGTTGTACCAAAGAGTGTTGGCAGAAATTCCCGCAAACGCTGAACCGTTGTTTCCCGTGCCGGAAGTGAAAGCGTAAAGAATCTCCGTAAGGCCGTGCGGTCCGGCGTTATTCAATTGCGAAGTGCCAAAGTCCGGTGAAACTGATGAGATCGCCGCAAAGACCAAGATGACAATCGGGAAGATCAGTGCGTACAACATCGCCATCTTGACGTCATACGCTTCAATCTTCTTTCCGAGATATTCGGGCGTTCGACCGACCATCAACCCGGCAATAAAGACTGACAAAATCACGAAGATCAGGATTCCATACATGCCTGCGCCGACACCGCCAAAAATGACCTCGCCGAGCATGATGTTGGTTAATGGGATCAGACCACCGAGTGGCGTAAAACTGTCATGCATCCCGTTTACCGCTCCACACGAGGCAGCGGTTGTGACGGTGGCCCAAAGACTCGTGTTCGCTACACCGAAACGGACTTCTTTCCCTTCCATGTTTCCACCGGCTTGCATGGAACTCGCCTGCTGGTCCACGTTGGCCAGCATGGGATTTCCTTTTGCTTCAGCCCGGTAAGTAATGGTGATGCCTGCAAAAAAGAGTATCGACATTGCTGCAAACACCGCCCAGCCGTGCTTCTGAGAACCTGTCATTCTGCCGAGCGTGTAAGTCAGTCCCGCGGAGATCGCGAAGATGGCGAGCAGCTGGATCAAATTGGTAAGCGGCGTTGGGTTCTCGAATGGGTGTGCGCTGTTCGCGTTGAAGAAGCCGCCACCGTTGGTTCCCCATTCCTTGATTATTTCCTGTGAGGCCACCGGCCCCTGCGCGATGATCTGTTCCGAGTGCGCAAGTCCCTTATCGATCAGTTGTGCTCTGTCATACGGGCGTAGATTTTGCGGAACGCCGTTGGCGACGAGGACAAGGGCGCCGACGATACAAAACGGAAGACAAACCCAGAGCACTGCGCGTGTCATGTCCACCCAGAAGTTTCCAATGGTCTGCATCTGGCGGCGAGCAATGCCACGTATAAATACGATTGCCAGCGAAATGCCCACAGCCGCCGACACAAAATTCTGATATGTGAGCCCAACCATCTGAGTGAAGTAACTCATGGTTGTTTCGGGCACATAGGATTGCCAGTTTGTATTCGTCGTGAACGAGGCGGCTGTGTTGAATGATGAACCGGTGAAGCTGGCCGAATCCACGCCCCGTAATTGCTGTGGATTAAACGGCAGCACTCCTTGAAGTCGCTGCATCAGGTACAACGCAAGCATCGATACGCCGCTGAACAACAGCATCGAGATCGCGTACTCCGTCCACTTCATTTCCCGTTCATCGTTTACTCTGGTGAGGCGATAGATTAATCGTTCGATGGGTCGCAATACTGGATCGAGAAATGTTTTCTCTCGATTGAAGACGTGCGTGATAAACAGACCCAGCGGCTTTGTGGCGGCCAGGATAATTAAGAAGAACAGCAGAATCTGTAACCAACCATTCAACGTCATTGTCAGAACTTCTCCGGCCGCAGCAACGCGTACGTCAGGTAGATAAGTAGCAGCGCTGACGCTGCCAACGCGATCATGGATTCAAGATTCATTTCAGCTCTCCTCAAATGCCTAACTCGCACTTGGATCGGGTCAGTCAGGGAGCGGTAGCGACCTGGTCAGTCATCAACAGGCGATATTTCCTAAGAATTTTTGACTCCCATGGTTGGACCAGGTCGCTACCGCTCCCTGTACTGACCCGATCCAAGAATGATTTCCGACTTTTGAGGCAACGCCATTCATTTCCAAACTCCTTACCTCAACCTCTCGCACGCGCGCACATATGCAATTGCGAGCAGGAAAAAAGCGGCAGTCACACCAACAAAGATCAGATCGAGCATTGCTTCTCCTAAAAATGCGCTGACTCGCGCCAATCACGGTTCGCGTTGTGGACCAGCGTCAATCTTTTCAGCCGGAACTCGCGTTCCTTTCGATGGCGCCGCAATGTGCGCCACACGATAAACTCCGCAATGCACACCGAACTGAATAACTTCAGATCCTTCAACATCGTCGCCGTCGTTTGCTTCAAGCTTTGTCGTACTCGCATCACCATGTTCCTTGCTTTCGTCCGAACCACCAGATGAGACCAAGCGTCGCAGTATTCTGTTCTTTCTTCAGGACGCCTGGTTGTTCCGTCAGAAAGAAGGGTTGATTGGACCAATCGCGCCTGTACTCGCCGCGCACCAGAAACCCATTAGCCAGTTTGTATTCGACGGTAAATGTTCCTTCCTTTAACGCCTGCGTCACACCACTAAACAGCCCACCTGCGGGAGATACTTTTTCCGCGAGGTATTCGAGCCGGCCACGCAACGCAAACTTCGGCGTCCATTGATAACTCGCATAGCCGGCGCCACCCCAAACGGTCGCCGGAGCACTTTCGCGAAAGACACGTCCGACCACGTAGTCACCCTCGACAGCAATGGTCCATTTATCGTTCGCGGCGAACGTGTAATAGGTATCGAGCACATGGAACCGTCCTGACGGGACGGGACGAACGACGTCGGTGGAGAGCCCAGGTTGGGTGGGCAGCGTTGCGAAGGTCGGATTGAGAACCGGATTACGATCCCTTTGCTCTTGTCCGAAGTAGTAGTTGACCTGCCCTGAGATGCGTTTTGTTGGCGTCAAAACCAACGCAAGGTGATGTGATTTGAAGCCATTGAAATCTTCCGACTGCTGAGCTCCATTCACCAGGTGATACATCAAGCTCGCCTTTTTGTTAAGCGGATACCTGGTGCGAAACCCGAAGTGATAAAAAGGAAGAAAGTTGAAATAGTAGGAGCGGGAGTAGTTGAAATTATCTTTGGTGTAGTTTGTCTCGTAACCGAGTGAGCCGGCCCATTTACCGAAATCGACCGTCAGACCAGTGCCTATGTCAAACACGTAAGTGCCGTAAGCCTGCCAAAGGTTCCGATACACCTGCGGCCGCGGTTCGTTGGCAGCATTGCCTTGTACAGTTTCGGTGGCCTGGCCGTACTGTAAATCCAATCGGAACCCATATCGCTTTCCCTTTTCCAGATTTGGCGCATTTTCGACGACAAGCGCAGCCTGGTTCAGACTGAAGCTGTTCGACGTCACATCGTAGGCGCGCAGTAAATTCACGCCGCCGGCGGGTCTGTTGAAGTTGTAGCCATAGTAGCCGTCGAAGGTGACGTTGAAAGAGGTGTCGCTTAAGACGTCGAATGCGCCTCGATCAGTCTTATCTGTTTGGGAGAGTGGAGTGGTCTTAATCTCCTCGGGTGGTGTCGTATTAAGTTTTGCTTCCAACTCCGCAAGACGACGTTCTAGTTTTTCGATGCGCTCAATCAGTAATAGCTCCCGGTCGTTTGGGCTGGACGTCACAGCCGGTACTTGCGCTGTAACCTGAACACATCCATAGAAAACTATTACTACGGCAACGAACATCGCGTGTGTCTTGCTCATGAATGAAGACTACGAAGAATTTCGTAAGGATGGTGTAAAGAGTGCATAAAAAGATCGTAAGGACTTCGGAATAGCAGCTGAGACGAAGCAGGCGACAGCCGCCGGAGCGTGCCATGCGGGTTGTAGGTTTATTCTTAACATCAATAGAACCTTACGCTCTTCCGCATAAAAGAGGCGTAAAGGGTCCATAAAAAGTTTATAAAGAAGGGAAGGAACGGCGGTGAAGTTACGCGCCTGGATCGAAGCGATAACCGATCCAGGGTTCCGTCACGATATAACGCGGCGTCGCCTCGAGTTCGATCTTTTTTCTGAGGTTACCGATAAAGACGCGGAGGTACTCGTTTTGTTCGACGTAGTTGCTGCCCCAGATTGCGGCGAGCAGTGTTCGGTGCGTGAGAACCTTTCCGGAGTGCTTGATGAAGTAAATCAGCAGATCAAATTCCTTTGGTGTAAGGTGTACGTCCTTGTCGCGTACTTTTACCTCGCGAGATTCGAGGTTGACATGAAAATCTCCAACATCGAGTGTGACCTGTGTGGCTTCGCTGATCGGTGGTGCGTTTGCGCGACGCAGTGAGGCACGAACGCGCGCCAGCAATTCGTCGATGCCAAACGGCTTGGTTACAAAGTCATCGGCGCCGATATCAAGGGCTTCTACTTTCGTTTTCTCCTCCCCTTTTGCAGACAACACGATAATCGGAACCTGAGATATCGCCCGCAAGCGCCTGCAGAACTCCAGACCGTCAACGTTTGGCATCGCGAGATCGGTGATCACAAGGTCCGGATGCCATTCGTTGAAGGTTTCTAAGCCGGATTCGCCGTCGGAAGCGCCACGCACGTCGTAACCACGTGACTTTAGACCAGTCCGCAGTACGCGGATCAATTGCGGCTCGTCGTCGACTACCAGAATTTTTGCTCGATCGTTCATGGCCCAGGAGGTGCTTGTCCATTGTTCGGGGCGTCGTCATCGCCGATGGGTAATGTAAAGACAACGCGTGTGCCCTTGCCGTTTCTACCGGATTCGATCCAAATCTTCCCTTCGTGTGCCTCGACTATTCCTTTCGCGATCGCGAGGCCCATACCTGTGCCTAAGGGATGCTGCGTGACATCGCCATCGCGAGTTGCCCGGAAGAATTTGTCAAACACGCGCTCCCGCATCTCGCGGTTAATCCCCGTTCCCTCGTCCTCCACTGCCATAGTGACCCTGCCTTCCGGACCGCGATGCGCCTGGATCACAATGGATGAGCCGGCCGGAGAATACTTAGCGGCATTATCAACCAGCGTATAGACGACTTCGCTGACTGCGTTCGCGTCGACGCGCACGACGGGTAGTTCCTTTTCAGTATCAATCCGCAGATGGTGATTAGCAGTTAGAGGTTTAGCGCGCGCCAGAGCAGTTGAAATAATTTCATCAACCGCGCCCCAGCGCCGCCGTAAGCGCAGCTCACCCGCCTCGATCCGCGCTAGATCGATCAAATCGGTGATGAAACGGTTTAGCCGATCACTTTCCTGGTCGATGATCTCCAACATCTCAGATCGTGATTCGGCATCGAGTGTTACGGGCTGACTTTCATCTGTTTGCCCGCGTGCTTCATCTATCAGCGTAGTGATCGACGCTTTAATCGCAGTAAGAGGCGTGCGCAGGTCGTGCGTTACCGCATCAAGGAGTGCCGACTTCAGCCGCTCACTTCGCTTGATTGCTTCAGCCTCGCTTTCACGTTCAAAGGCGGCCTGTAATTGCGTGTATAAGCTCTCTACCTCGAACTTTCGGCTCTCCGCTTCTTCGGCGCGTTGTTTGGCGCGCGCGGATAGCTGCCCAACGGCCAAAGCGGTGGTAAAGAAAACGATTAAAGCAACCCAGTTCTCTGCGTGTGCGATGGTTAACGTATACAGGGGCGGCAGAAAGAAGAAGTTGAAGCAAAACATCCCCAACACTGAGGCCACGAGTGCCGGTCGACTTCCCCAAAACAACGCGACAAAGAGCACCACAAGCAGGAAGGCAAGCGCGACTGTCGTTGCATTCACCTGCTGTTGAAAAGGAGCAAGTGCAGCCGTAACGACAGCCGTACCTCCTACAGCGCCAACGTAACCAGCCCCTCTCAAATTCAACAGACGTCGCGGCATCAAGCCTATTGTAAGGCCGCAGACACCTAAATCTCGATCTGTTCACCCATCTCAACTACGCGATCCGGGGGAATACAGAAATAGGCGGTCGCGCTCGTCGCGTTATGTGAAATGATGGAAAAGATCTTTTCGCGCCATAGCGCCATGCCTGGATGCTTCGAGGCGATGATTGTTTCGCGCCCAAGAAAATAAGTCGTGTCTTGCGGCAGGTATACAAATCCGGGCATGCGGAGGTTTTCTAAGACCTTCGGTATGTCCGGATCTTCCATAAACCCGTAGTAAACCTTTAGCCGGTGGAACCCATTCCCCAGCGGTTCGACTTCAACTCGTTCCTCAGGAGCGACAAATGGGATCTGTTTTGTCTTGACGGTTAGAAATAGCACTCGCTGGTGGAGCACTTTATTGTGTTCAAGATTATGAAGTAGTGCAGGAGGCGTTCGAGAAGCATTGCCGTTCATAAAGATCGCTGTGCCGGGGACGCGTGTAGGCGGGCGACGTTCCATCTCCTGGAGGAATTCCTCGAGAGGTTTGGCTTCCGTCTGAATGCGCTCATTCAGGATGCGGCGTCCCTTCTTCCACGTAGTCATAACGATGAATACCAGTGCAGCCAGCAGGAGCGGGAACCAGCCGCCCTGGGCCACCTTGACAATGTTTGCTCCGAAGAAAGCCAGATCGATGATTATAAAGAAGAGCGCCAGTGCGACCGTTGGCAAAAAACTCCAACCCCAAACACGACGCGCTACTACATAGAACAGGATCGTGGTGATGACCATGGTCGAAGTCACCGCCACGCCATAAGCGGCCGCAAGATTACTTGAGGAACGAAAGCCCACCACGATCGCAATACACCCCACCATCAACGCCCAGTTCACCGCCGGAATATAGATCTGCCCGAATTCTCTGGTTGAAGTGTGATTAATTTTCAGGCGCGGGCTGAATCCGAGCTGCACGGCCTGCATGGTGAGCGAGAACGCTCCGGAAATGACTGCCTGCGAGGCGATGATTGCTGCTGAGGTGGCCAAAACAATCATCGGGTACAAGGCCCACCCCGGAGCAAGACGATAAAAAGGATTGTGTGCCGCCTCAGGATCTTCCAGCAGCAGAGCGCCCTGGCCGAAGTAATTGAGCAGTAGAGCAGGCAGCACTACGCTAAACCAGACGAGTCGAATCGGTCGCGTGCCGAAGTGGCCCATATCTGCATAGAGTGCCTCGCCTCCAGTGACGACTAAGAAGACTGAACCGAGAATCAGGAAGCCATGCCAGCCGTTTCGAACAAAGAAATCCAGGGCGTGAAGGGGATTCACCCCAGCCACCACCTCGGGATAACGCAGAATCTGCGCGATACCGAGTGCGGCCAACGCCGTGAACCATATCAACGTTATTGGACCAAAGATCCTCCCTACCTTCGCCGTCCCTCTACTCTGAAAAAGAAACAGCGCGACGAGTATGACGATGGTGATCGGCACGACGTAAGGACTGAAGATCGGCGTCGCAACGTTCAAACCTTCCATCGCGCCAAGCACGGAGATTGCCGGAGTGATAATTCCATCACCGTACAAGAGCGCTGCACCGAAGATGCCGATAAAAATCAAAAATGCGTGCTCAGTCCGACCTGATGGTCTAATCGGCGTTGCCAGTGCTGTAAGCGAGAGAATTCCTCCTTCGCCCTGGTTGTGTGCCCGCAGCACAAAGACGAGATACTTGATGGAGATGACGATTATGAGTGACCAGAAAATTAATGACAGAACGCCGAGTATGTTTGCCGGTGAGGGAACGATCGCATGCGCTCCGTGAAAGCACTCGCGCATGGCGTACAGCGGACTCGTACCAATATCGCCGTAGACTACTCCGAGCGCAGCGAGTGAGAGTACAAAAAGGTATCGTCCACGCGGCGCACGGCGCGCCATATGAGCGGTTCCTGTTGCGGTGGTGTGAATGTCGGTAACTGCCGGTTCCGTTATGTTCGCTCGCGACACAGAATCAACTCCGCTCAGCATCAGTTATCGTCGCGATGCAGAAACTGGAGGATGACCATGAAGTGGCCATAGTTATTTGGCAGACGCTGCCTGACATGCAATCGCGATTAAGAATGGCATAAAAGTCATAAAGATTTTATAAAGATGCGCGGGTGGCGGGCGAACACTAAAAGTGAACGTTACTGATTTTAAGGCCCATTCGCCTGTAGGACCACGCGCGAATTGCAGCATCGACTCACATTCCGCACCTAATATCTTCCAGGCCCGCGCCGTGTAGCCAGATAGGTCGCGCAAAGCAAGGCGGCCGCCCAGGTTCGGCGGCCGTATTTTCCTTGCGGACTGACCTTTCAGGAGCATTCAGGAGCAGTTGAATATTGTAAGTCCCCGGTTCAAAGCGAATCCGTTCATTTGCTTCCTCTTTCCGACGATACATCTTCCAGTTCATCACTTCCTGGGTTCACCTGCCACTGCGTTCAATAGCGCCATCGGTTTCTTGACCACACTGGAATTCCCTGCGAGTTCCGCAGCGTCAGCACCTGCTCTCCTTTTTTAATCTCTCTCGCGATCAGAACATCGCTTCCTTCAAACTTAATTCTGGAGCCCGTTACTTGAATCTGCTCGCCCGCCGAAAACGAAAATGCCTGCTGAGCCACGTACTTCGATGGTCCGACGTGAACATCGAGCGTTTCGGCATCGAAGCTGACGACCAGGTGGGTTCCTTTCCATCCCATCCTTCCCATGTGGGTGTCCACTTTCGTTATGGTTCCCAACAAGGTGACTTCGGCCGCTGTGTTGTAATGTGGCATTCCATGCATCTGCCCCTTTCGTCCTTGTGCATAAGCGATGCCCACAGCGAATGATAACGTTACGATTACAAACAAAATGACTCTCATTTCTTCCTCACTTTTCTTCGCAGTTTACCTGCGGCTCGAGCTTCGTTTCTGTTCTGATTGAATTGGCAATCAAGCAATGTTTCTCCGCCTTTTCAAATATCCGCAGTGCGCGTTCAGTATCGCGACTGTGTTTGACGACGAGCTTGGGCCGCAACGTTATGTGCGTAATCATCAAGCCTTGACCTTCGACTTTTTCGAGCTTTCCTTCGGCGTCTGCATTGAACTTTACAAATTCGAGTTTCGAGTTCTCAGCGATGGCCAGGAAGGTGGTCATAAAGCAGGAGTTCACTGATGCCACGAAAAGATGTTCCGGAGTCCAAACACCTTCATGCCCTTTAAATTCCGGTGGCGCATCGACATCCAATTTAGGAAGTGCGGGTGCTCGCAATTCGCCGTGACGTTCTCCAGTCCATTCGATTTCAGTTTTGTACAAATGCGGATTCTCCATTTTTCACTCCTCCAGCGGTTCACCTAATCGATGAATCGCAGCAATCTGCGCCCTCAGTACTCCGCGTATCAACTGACACGCCTGCTTCACTTCCGGAATTGCCAGCGAACAGTAAATCTGTTTGCCATTACGCCGCGTCGAGAGCACCCCGGCCGATTTCAAGATCGAGATTTGTTGCGAGAGGCTCGTCTTCGAAACTCCTAACTCTCTCTGTAACTCAGAAACACCTCGCTCTCCGTTGCCGAGAAGATCGAGGATACGTAGCCGTCCGGGATGTGCAAAGGCTTTGCAGATTTGCGCCTGGCGCTCGAAGATTTCATCGTCGGTACTCTTGCTGGTTACTCCTGGCATTTATTCCTCCGAAGCAGTGCCAGGGCAATTTGTGGGCCAGCTAAACTTCAACTATTCGTGTTCGGAATGCGTCGGAGTGAGTGTGAAAATCCGCAATCGATTCCACGATTGCGGAATTTTGCAACTGTGAAACCATTTGAAATCGCGCGAAAGGCTAGGAATCGATAGTAAACAATAAGTTGCGAAGCAACTGTACGATTGCTGGAGTCATCCATCTCGTTAACAATACTTAATGAAAAAATCGCTCGCCGCTATCCAGAAAACGTGGCGCGTCGTTAAAACGAGTTGCTCAATGAGTCGATCTCGCACGAGCATAAATTTTCATTCCACAGGCGCAATGCTCGCTTTCGCGCTGATTAGTGTTTTCTTCTTCAGTGGCACTGAATTGCGAGCGCTTGCAACTCCGTCTGATGCGTCAATCGCCAGCACAAATCCTGCTATTCGATCGAACAGGTCATTGCCGGATTTTGTCGCGGTCCGTAAGAAGGTCTCACCTCTTTTACAGAAACAGTTTAAGCGTCAATCTGTGGACCAGGCGCTACTTACTTCACCGAACGCGTACGACTCGCAAGCGAATCGAACCTGGTGCCTCCTTTCCACCGACAACCGATTGCCCTACGGCTTTGATCCTATTTCCTCCGTTTCTGACCGCGGTCCACCAGTGCTCGTCTAACGCAGTTCAATCGTAGCCTGATGAACTCGCTCTGGCGCATAAGTTCGGAGCGAAGCATAAGCATTCTGGTCCTCGTGTGAGGAGGCTCGCGATGAACGAAAGGATGAGACTCTTGATCGCTTATGACGGTTCGGCTTCCGCAAAGGAAGCGCTCAACGACTTACGCCGGACAGCTTTGCCGGCGAAAAGTGAAGCACTTGTAGTGTCAGTGTGCGATGCGGTCGTGCCTTCAGACACAGTGCCGGCTGTTGACGTTCGAAATATGGATGATCACGATGTGGGCCACCGCGGAATTGTTTCGGCAGCATTGTTGAGTGGTGCACCTTGTTCGGTCGAAATTGTGCGTCATCGGAAAACTGGACACTAACTGTCCTTTCGTCAGTCTTTAGTTTAGACCACGCATAGCTAATTAGTTGCTTATGGAATCGATAACAGAACTGCTTCATAACCTGAGGGAATACCTCAATCCGAAGATCATAATTGAGACGCTGCTTGCTAAGGGCGGGGTATTTGTTTATGTGGGATTGGTGTTCATAGTGTTTGCCGAGACCGGGCTGGCCGTCGGTTTCTTTTTGCCAGGCGATTCACTCCTGGTGGTTGCCGGCCTTTTTGCTGCGACCGGACAACTTAATGTGGCGGTGCTGCTATCATCATTATTCGTTGCCGCGGTAGTGGGAGACGCGGTGGGTTACTACACGGGCGCCAGGATGGGCCCAAGGCTTTTCAGACGGCAGAAGTCCTTGCTCTTTCGTCCCAGCCACTTACAAAGGGCGCACGACTTTTACGAGAAGTACGGCGGCAAGACCATCATCATTGCGCGCTTTGTTCCGATAGTGCGAACGTTTGCCCCCATCGTCGCGGGTGCGGCTCAAATGCCGTATCGAAAATTCATCGTATTCAATGTAATCGGGGGCTTTCTCTGGGTCTTCAGCATGGTCTTGACGGGTTATTTTCTGGGCACGCTGTTGCGGGACAACCTGGGGATTAATCTGGATGAGCATATCGAATGGGTAGTAGTCATCGTAGTCTTCCTATCGTTAACCCCACCAATCTACGAATACATAAAGTCCCGCCTGGTAAGGAAGAAATCGGCGAGCCGAGATCGGAGGTCAGACATTGCAGCGATTGAAAGTGAGCCCTAACTCCTTTTACCAACGGAACAGTATCAGGCCAGTAGCGTTCAGCTTCGTGGTTGGATTGATGGTTGCAGTTCGCGTTAAATGAGCGCAGCGTTAAATGAAATTTTGTCCGGCTGCGGTACAGGTCTAATGTTGAGGCCACCGCTAAGCTTTGCCTCAAAAGTCGAAAATCGCTGAGAAATCGGGTCAGTACCGTAACGCGGTAGCGTCGGGTGAACGCATTGGTCTCAATATCCTAAGAATTATCGTTTCTCGAGAACAACCCGACGCTACCGCGTTACGG
>DASVGE010000046.1:0-8309 GCA_036379695.1 Pyrinomonadaceae bacterium
CGCTTCGCTTCGGCTTCGCCGCCCGATGTGAGGCAAGGCTATGCCTTGCCGTCAGGCTTTTAAAATAATGTTCGGGGCTAAGCCCCCGGTTCGGCCTTGGCCCATAAGTCCTTAGGGCAGAGCCCGAACCGAGGGCACAGCCCACTACTAAGAGGGGGGCTAACGGCAAGGCATAGCCTTGCCTCACATCCGGCGGCGAAGCCGAAGCACATCGGGCGGCGAAGCCGAAGCGAAGCGCGCCAAATGACTTTTTGTTCAAAGCCACTTGAACCACTTGAACCCGAGAATAATCTACGGATATTTAGGTGACGGGTATCAGTGGTCCAAGAATCTTGCTTTTGAAGCTTAAGGTTCAATGTGACAGATAATGCCTAACTCGGCCATCTCTCTTGCTATATCTGATGCATCAATGGATCTACCGAAGTGAATCGTCCCTGTCCGCTCGCATAGTAACGCGCCAAGAAGTAGTCCAGCCCCGTCTCATTATCCCGTTCTTTTTGAGTGAACTGCTGGCGGAGGCCGTCGCCGCAGGCGTAGCCGACCGCCTGATCTCAGGTCTGGTTGTGTCTTAATGTCTTGTGGTTAAGTCTTTGTTAGCCTGCGGGTTTGTGGCAGGGGATGCAGTCGTTTGAGCCGGGGAGTTTGCCTTTCAGAGCGGGCCGGGCGGCGATGGCTTTGTCGTGGCAGATGTTGCAGTTCAGGTGATAGGCGACTTCGTTGTTTAGCTTCGTCGGGGCGGGTTTGTCGGGGTACTGGACTGTTGGCATCGGGGCGCTGTCGTCACCTGCCTGAAGGTGGCACGCACGACAACTTTTCACGGGCTTGGCATCTGCGGCGGCCAGCGATTCGGTCGTTAATAGCACTGCCCGCTCGGAAGTTTTTAGGGGCGGCTTCAAACTCGCCGGCGGTTGGTCCGTATGGTGACACTCAACACAGGTGATCACGCTCTGCCCGTCGGGACTGTACTTCTTAATCGAATGGTTCTCGTGATTGAACGGCACTTCGCCGTACTTGTCCGACTGGCTGTCTTTAGAAAGCGTGACTTCCTTGGGTTGGGTCTTGCTTTCTCTGTCCTGTGCAACCAGGCCGAGGGAAACGAGCGCGAGTAGCAGAATGATTAGGTGTTTCATCGCTTTGAATCTTAGTTAGCCGTCGCTGAGCCTGTCAATTTTTTTGTTCTTACATGGGCATCCGAAAAGTTGGACCGGTGTGACAGCGCTTGCAATCTTTGAAAGCCAGGTCGCCGCCGAACGAGCGTTTGCCGTTGTGGCAGGTGAGGCACGTCATGCCGCGCGTCGTGACAAAGTGCTCAGCCGGCGCCGGCGAACTCACCTGACGAGTTTGCGCTGCTCCTGCCGTTAACTTGTGGCAGTCGGCACAAGCGAGTCGCTCGCGGGCGTCGTGGTCCGTGTGGCGGAAGGCGTAGCGATAGGAGCGTGCGGCGGTGCTGGTCGGCCGGTACGCTTTCTGATCGTGGCAAACGCCGCACGATGCGATCTCGCGACCCGCGTTCGATTTACTTGAGGGTGTGTGGCAGGTGTAGCAATTGTTGTGGGCCGCAAGGTTCGCGGGGATCGATAATCCCGCGCCGCGCTGGACTGGTGCGTTGTGACAACCCGCACACCCACGCTGCGGGCGCGCCGCTCCGGTGTTGTGCTGAGCGTGATCGAATTTGACGTTGAACGGTTCGTTGAAGCTCGCAGGGAAATTCTTCAGCGGCGGATTGCTGCTGCTGACGTCGGTGTGACAGATCGTGCACATCGGTATTTGCGGCGTCGTGAACTGGCCGCGATGACAGTCAGTACATGCTTTGTGACCGGGAAAGCGTGGCGTCGCGGAATTGTCGGTCCGCTCGTGACAGGAGTTGCAGGCAAGGGAACTGTGACGCTGGCTGTTGTGCCGAAACTTCGAGTAATCAAGCTGCGGCCCCTGCGCCGGCGCGGCTCCAAAAACAAAGAGAATTACCAGAACGAGCCTCGTCATTTGATGTCCTTGCGTTTGATTGGCGGGCGCTCAGCGATCAGGTAATGACTCGCGGGCGGATCGAGGCTGCCAACGTTTGGCGCGTGACAATAGACGCACGTGAAGTTGCGATTCTTATCGAGCGCGGTTAACTCTTTGTTCAGATCCTGCCTGAGACCATCCTTGTTGTGACACTCCGTGCAGCCTGTGATCGGCACGTCGGGCTTGAGTCCTCGCAGTGATGCGGCTTTGGTGATGTTTATGTGGCAGGTCGTGCATTCCGCGACGTGTTGTTTCTTCTCGCCACCACCGTCGTGAATGAACTTACTCGAGATCCGCGTAGGCTGGTCAGTGGTCGTGTAAGCCGTCGTCGCAAGTTTGTGACAGCCGTTACAGTTGTCCGCGACAGGTTGCTGTGATTTCCAGTGACAATTGAAGCACGACGTATGATCGGTCGGCACTGCTTTGAAGGTTGCATTACGTGACCCGTGACAAACCGTGCAGTTGTAGTAGTTCTGCGGGACAGCATGCGAGAACCGCAGCATCGCAATCACGTCCTGATGCTTGTCGTGTGGGAACTCGATGGTGAATTGCAGCTTCGACGCCGGATTCCTGAAGGCATGCCGCGCCTCATCACGCGGCGACGTCTTCTGATGACACCCCGAACAGATCGGCGGCCGTGCGCCACGGAAGAACTGCGGCCGGTGACAACTTACGCACGCATTATGACTCGGGTAATCGTTGACATCCGGAAACGAGATCTTGTGACACGTACTACACGCCGCTTTATGTTTCGGTGTAGCGTGAGAGAACTTGGAGTAGTCAATTTGGGCCACGGATAAACACGGATGCACACAGATCAGAAACAGAACGATTAAGGTCTTAATCCGTGTCTTCATTCCGTGTTAATCTGCGGCACAAACTGGCATCGGTTTCTCGACCCCAACGCACTTCACGTTTCTATCTTTCCGATTGGAAACGAGATAAGGTTTTTCAGTCGCCAGGTCTCCGGGTTTGACCTGCACTTCACAATTCCAGGTCACGAGGTTCTGCCCCAGCTCGGTTGGTATCAGGTTAGATAAGACGTAAGTTCCCGGCCCGAGATCGGTAAAGTAAGCCGTGCCGTTGCGATCAGTCATGATTGACTGTGCTGACGGTGCTTGTTTCAGAAACGACTGGAGCATTTGCTGCCGGTCGCGATAGAAACCGTCGCGCATGTCGGCAGGCACGTTGGTCGTCAACCACCGCAACGCCGTCTCTTCATTTCCACCGTATTCCTTCTGGCTCGTTGCAAACGCGGACGCGAATTCAGGCACCGCCTTTGGTCCAGTAACAAAATCCTTTTCGACACCGCGGCAATAGACCGATTCGCAATCCCCGGACTTTAGCCAGTCGATCAGCGCCGCGCTCGCGCCGAGCTTTTGATAGTAACAATCACGGGTGGTGAGGGCCTGGCGCTCGATCGCTTCGATCAGCGCGCGGTTTTGTTCGAGGGTGCCGGGAATCAGAAAGAAGCGTTTGCGTGGAAGTCCTCGCAACGGCGCAGCATCGTCAGCTTTTACCCGCACACGCAGCCGCAAGACGCCGGTTTGTTTTGGCTCCTGGGCCACCACCACGACCGCGACCAGTAATAGAAGCGCGAAAAGGGCGAGTTTCATAGATTGGGACTGCGCGGAAACTTCACGAATGGCAGACGCACGCCGCGCATAAAGATTTGATCCGAACGGATCGCGGGCGCCGGTGAAACACCATTCGCGCCCGCGGCAGCAATCAGGTCGTCCTGGTCGATGCCATCGCCGCTGATGCCGATCGCGCCCACCAGAACCCCATTTTTATACAGCGGAATGCTGCCGGCAAAGATCTGAATTCCATTAGGCAGCGCTGGAATCGAAGTACACGGTACCGGTGGACCAACCACAGACGCCAGGAAATTCGTGCGAACGAGATCGAGTTGCAGTCCGACGTTGAACGGGCTCCAGCTACCGAGCGGCGTGCTGAATGGCCCGGCCGTGGTGTCGTTTATGCCGTCAGGGAAAAACGGGCGATGAATAAACCCGATGGCGCGATCGCTGAAAGCAAACGCGCCGTCGAATCGCAGCCCGTCAGCCACCGCACGATCGACATACGAGCCAAAACCGGCCGCGCGCAGAGCAGTAGCGGCGTTTCCACTGGAGAAGAATGCTGCTGTTCGAGCCTTCTGAACCGCGACGTCGAAACCAAAGATGGGCGCATCCTGTTGCCGGAAAACTCCGAGCACGACGCCCGCTGTGTCTACGACCGCAATCGTTACGCGCGCGTTGCTGCCGAGCGGTTGCCGGATCGCGGCGCGCGTGATGTTCGACTGCTGTGCCGCACGCGCGATGATCGAATTCACTTCTCCGGCCGTTAGCGCATTACTCGACGGCGCCGTGCCGGCAATAAACGGAAAGAAACGCGGACTGACTTCACCCGCAATGCCACCGACCATCTGCGGCACAAACTCCGACGCAGGCGCTGCCGAAACGATCGCGCCCGCTATACTTACTGAAGACGTAGACACTGGTGGGTTTGTGACATTTGTGAATGGTAGCCTGATGCCGTCGACGAGGATGGTATCGCCGCGAATCCCCGCTGGAGCTTCAAAACCGCGAATAGCTGCCGCGGCGATCAACTCTTCGAAAGGCTGATCGTTGTCGGTCGGATCGCGATCCACCGTGTACAGTCCGTCGCCTTCGATACCAATCCCTCCCGCGGGCAAGCCGTTTTTATAAATCGGCAAACCGCCCGGATCCGCCGAGAGACCGAGCCGCGCCGAGGGCTTCTTGATATCGCTGCAAGGCAGAGAAGAGAACTGGACGCCATAGAGCGGGCCACCGGCACGGAAGCTGATGCCCGGTGGAAAGTGTTCCTGAATGATGAAGCCTGCGGTGCGCGTCGAAAAGGCGTTGCCGGTCGTGCTGAAAAACGCGGCTGTTGATGCTTTCGCCGTGGCCGCGTCGCTCGCAGGTGCAACGACACCTTCGAGACCCCGGCCAAGGGTACCGACGCTGCGAATCGTCGTCGTCGCCGGTGCGCCGGGCATGGCAAAGAAGCCGATGATGTTTCCTTCGCGATCCGTGACGACGATTGTGACGGCTTTGCCGAGAGACGTTGCTGCCGAAGCGGCTTGCTGAAGGATCGTTTGCACGTCGCTTGTAGACAAGTTGGTGGCTGTAACTATCGAGGACGGGTTGAGCGTGCCGGGCGTGGGTATAGCGTTTGAGTCGTCCGGTGGTCCGCCGCCGACAGAACCAATCCCAACGCGCACTCGATTACTTGAGAGGTCGCGATACTTGATCCGCACCAGCACGTCGCCGGTGGCAGGCAGGTTTGCGGGAACACGGATGACCACGGAAGAAGCCCACGGATTATCAGGTACCGGTCCAACGTGCTCGACCGTCATTGGAAACAGTGAATGTTGCGCGTCTTCGGCCTCAGCGGTAACCGCGGCGGCAGTCTCGTTTGGTTGCAATTGCAGGTTCAACGCAAAGAGCATGATGCGCGTTGCTGAATCCGAGCCGAACCTGACCGGAGTAGTGGTGTTGAATGGCTCGCGATGACGCGTGACCGAGTCGAAAGCAATCGCGCGAGTCGAATCGGCGTGACTGATGAGCACTGGAGATGTTTGTTGCGCGTTGGCCTTGACGGCCGCGAGCAGAAACGCGAAGAAGATCATTCGTCGCAACATCGGCGGACAATGTATCACAGATTTTTTCTGCCGAATCCGTGAAATCTGTGGTAAAAACCGACGAAGGTGATCGGGCGCCCCCTGCAAACAACGGCTTTCATCCTACTTGTTGTCGCGAGTTGCCTGGCGCAGAGCCCCGGCCGCGTTCAAGGCGTGGTCCGATCCGCAACCGGCGCGCCGGCTCCCAACGTTGTCGTCGTCATTACCAATCAAGTCACACGAAAAATTACGCGCGTTACCACGAATGCGGATGGTAGTTACTCGGTGAGGCTGCCCGCAGGAGCGTATCGTCTCACGTTGGACCAGCCTGATGTCGCGGTTTTCGACAAGGATAAAAACTATGGCGACTTCGCGATCGTGCGCGGCGACACGCTCGAGAACGTAGTCGTCGATCCGGGCAAAGAAATTGTCATCGATATTGCGGTCGCGCCTCGCTCTACAGCCGCCCCACCTCTGCCACAACGTCGCGAGACACCGGATCGCTGGCGCATCGGTTTTCCGGAATACGATCGCTACGGTGATCGCGGCGCGCGTGGACGCGACATCCCGTTCAAGCGAGGCCGCTGGTGGGATCCGTATAACCAGAACGTCCTCAAAGGCGACTACCCGATCAAAGGCGACAAGCTGTTCCTGATTCTGACGGCGGTCAGTTCCACCGGCGTCGAGCAACGCCGCGCGCCCACACCGTCGGGTGTGAGTAGTGTCGATCCGCAGAGCGCTGAGTTCTTCGGCCGGCCGGAAGAGTTTGCCGCCGCCGAGACACTGCAATTTAGTTTCGAACTGTTTCACGGCGATACGACTTTCAAGCCGCGCGATTGGGCCATCAAGTTTTCGCCGACGTTCAGTGTGCCGAACTATTTGGACGCGCGCGAGAATGGCGTCGTCAATATCGACGTGCGTCGCGGCACGAATCGCACTGACTGGCACGCTTCGCTCGAAGAGGCGTTTGGTGAAGTAAAACTGGCGGACCTCAACGCCAACTACGATTTCGTTTCGGTGCGCGCCGGTATTCAGCCTTTTGTTTCCGACTTTCGCGGGTTTATTTTCTCCGACAACAATCTCGGCGCGCGCGTGTTTGGCGCCTTTGATAACAATCGTTACCAGTTCAACGCCGCCTACTTCTCGATGCTCGAGAAAGACACGAACAGCGGTCTGAATCGCTTCGACACGCGCCACCAGAACGTTTACATCGCCAACATCTTCAAACAGGATTTCATCCGCAAGGGCTACACGATCCAGGGAAGCTTTCATTACAACGACGATCGACGCGGCGTTCAATTCGATCGCAACGGTTTCCTGGTGCGCCCGGCAGCGATTGGCGATATCCGGCCGCACGCGATCAAGGTCGGCTATCTGGGATTCAGCGGTGATGGTCACCTCGGCCGTCTCAACCTTTCACACTCTTACTACTTCGCGTTTGGTCACGACGAGCGCAACCAGATCGCTGGGCGGCGAGTTGATGTCAGATCGAACATGGCCGCTCTCGAGGCTTCGGTCGATCGCGACTATATGCGATTCAAGGGCTCGTTCTTCTGGGCGCAGGGTGATGCCAATCCGACCGACGAACGCGGTTCGGGGTTCGATGCGATCTTCGACGATCCGAATTTTGTTGGCGGGCAGTTTTCGTATTGGGTTAGAAATGGAATTCGGCTTACGCAGACGGGCGCCGGATTGGTCCAACCGAACAGCCTGCTGCCGAGTTTGAGGAGCAGCAAGATCCAGGGGCAGGCGAACTTTGTTAATCCCGGAATTTTTATTTACAACGCGGGCCTGGATGTCGAGGTGACGCAACGCATCAAGGCGATCGTTAACGTGAACTATCTGCGCTTTCACCGGACGGAGCCGCTGGAGTTGTTGCTCTTTCAGAACCGTATTCGCCACGACATTGGGTTTGATTACAGTCTCGGCGTGGCGTACCGGCCGTTCCTGATCAATAACTTCACGCTCACGTTTGGCGCCAACGCGTTGCAGACGGGAAGGGGATTCAGAGACATCTTTACTGATGCGTCGCGCAACTGCCCGCCGGGTGTTGAAGATTTCTGTGGACCGAGCGTGATCAATCCGAAGAAGATGTTGTACTCGTTGTTCGGACAAATGAAGTTTATTTTTTAGCCACGGATGACACGGATTTTTCTAAAACCGATTTTGGTGTTGATGGTGATGTGGCCCGTCATGGCGCAGACGCCCGTGAAGGTTGAGGGGTGTGTATCGTGTCATGGGTTGATTGAGCCGATGCATAAGTATGGGACGACGGAGACGCTCGACAAGCTCAAGGATGGGAAGGACGCGGTGGGGTTGAGTTGTACCGCGTGTCACGGGGGGAATCCGGCAACGAAGCTCAAAGAAGAGGCGCACGTGAGGCCGATGTTTCCGCGCGAGTGGCGGCGTAATGGAAACTACAGTGGCGCTAATCCGGAACGGTCCAATACTTTGCTGGCGCGCGAGAGTTGGGAGTTTGTGCGCTTCGTCAACCCGGGCGATCTGCGAGTCGTCGCGAAAACGTGTGCGGGTTCTGCGTGTCACGATGTCGAGTCGAAGAACGTTGCGCGCAGCATGATGACGCACGGCGCGATGCTCTGGGGCGCTGCGCTTTACAACAACGGCAGTTTTCACTTGAAAGATCCGCGGTTTGGCGAGAGTT
>DASVGE010000047.1:0-8590 GCA_036379695.1 Pyrinomonadaceae bacterium
GCCGCCCGATGTGAGGCAAGGCTATGCCTTGCCGTCAGGCTTTTAAAATAATGTTCGGGGCTAAGCCCCCGGTTCGGCCTTGGCCCATAAGTCCTTAGGGCAGAGCCCGAACCGAGGGCATAGCCCACTACTACGAGGGGGGCTAACGGCAAGGCATAGCCTTGCCTCACATCCGGCGGCGAAGCCGAAGCGAGGCACGCCAAATGACTTTTTGTGCAAGGCCCCGTTGGGATGCCACGGCCTTGTGCCGTGGAGGCTCGCGTTCGCAGCTATTGTAGCTTCGAACGCGAAACTCCACGGGGCGAGCCCGTGGCATCTGGTGTTTTGAATGTTGATCTTTTTTAGCTGCAATCGTGAATCCTCCACGGGGCGAGCCAGTGGCATTTTTGTTTGGGAGGGAGCTTGCAAGATGGCCCACACATGAGACATCATACCCGCCTGTTAATCCTTCTCTCGCGCATCGACGGTGATGCGCCCCGCGCACAAGCGCCGGACGTTTGGATGGTTCGAGAGCGGGTTTGTTTCACATTTTGAAGCAGCTCTTGATTGAGAGCATCCGAACCTGATTCTTCGAACGCAACCGTTCGCCGAAGCTAAATCCGATTCGCAGCTTCTTTTCATTCCTACACAGAGGAAAGGTATCTCTCGATGGCAAAAAAACTTTATGTTGGTAACCTCTCTTTCCAAACTACCAGTCAGGATCTTCAGGAACTATTTGCTCAGGCCGGAACGGTTGAATCAGCCAGCGTGATTGAAGACCGGAATACCGGACAATCAAAAGGTTTCGCTTTTGTCGAGATGTCCACTGATGAAGAAGCTGCATCAGCAATTGATCAGTTCAATGGCAAAGAATTCGGTGGCCGAAATCTGACAGTGAACGAAGCACGACCACGCGAAAATCGCGGCGGTGGTGGTGGTCGTAATTTCGGTGGCGGCGGTGGCAACCGCGGCGGCGGATTTGGCGGCAATCGCGGCGGGTACGGTGGCAATCGCGGTGGCGGCAATCAGGGACGTCGCTCCGAACCACGCTGGTAACAACGCGAATTCGTACTATCGCTAATCGGTAGTGTCGCAGTTTTGTAATTTCTGCTGCGCAACCATCTGTTCTCAGTTGCTTTGTGGTTAGATAGGCATCTGATAGAGGTTGCACACGGATTTTTTACTGCGACCACTACCGAATTTTGTTTTAAAGGGAATACGGATGGAATTGGAACTACGTGATGCCGCCCAGGCAGCAAGAGAAAAGCTCGGCGTTAATTGGGCGAATGGAATTTTTCTTATCTTTGCGCATCTTGCTGCCGTTGCCGCTCTCTTCTTTTGGAGCTGGCCGGCTGTGATTACCGCAGTTGTACTCTACTGGGTGGGCGGGAGTCTTGGCATCGGCATGGGGTATCACAGGTTACTCACTCATCGCGGGTATAAAGCACCGAAAGCGGTTGAATACTTTCTCGTGACGTGCGGCACCCTGGCGCTCGAAGGGGGGCCGATTCAGTGGGTCGTGACGCACCGCATACATCATGCGCACACAGATCGTGCCGGCGATCCGCATACGCCACGCGATGGCGGTTGGTGGGCGCACATTGGTTGGATATTGTGGGGCACGGCCCAAAATCACGATCAAGCCACCATTGCTCATTACGCGCCCGACTTAATCAAGGATCGCTACTATCGTTGGCTGAATCGCTTCTATTACGTTCCGCTTTTAGTAGTAGGCGTGATGCTTTTCATTTTTGGCGGCTGGAGCGTTTTACTGTGGGGTGTTTTCCTCCGTACGACACTGGCTTTTCACGCCACCTGGCTTGTCAATTCGGCCACTCACCTGTGGGGAAAAACAAGATTCGAAACCGGCGACGATTCGCGCAACAGTTGGTGGGTAGCTTTGTTAACGTTCGGCGAGGGATGGCACAACAACCATCACGCTCATCCGACATCAGCGCGTCACGGTCTGCGTTGGTATGAGATCGATATCAACTGGATGGGCATTCGCGCGTTGCAGTTACTCGGCCTGGCCCACAGCATCAAGCTCCTTCGATTCAATCGCGCCGTGTCTGCATGGCAACTGGTGCGCGACGGCGTGCGATCGCGCGTTGATACGGACAATCGGATCAGTACCGCAACGCAGTAGCGTTACGGACTGACCCGATCGGGTCCTTTAACTTCATAATAAACCCACTTCGCAAAGAACTCTTGCAAACTCTTTCCTTGAGCTTGCTCCATCGCGGCGATGAAGTCGGTCGTGACGACTGACTTCCCGAAGTGTCGCCGAGTGAACAACCGCAGACCGTTCCAGAAACTGCGCTCGCCCATCTCCTCGCGCAGCAAGTGCAGGACGTAAGCGCCCTTGTCGTAGACGAGTGTGCGATCTTCACGCGTCGGGTTGAGCCAATCCGGAAAGACGAGCGACTTGTCTTTACCTGCTTCGCGGACTTTCTCGTAGTTCGTGCGGTACGATTCGATCTCACGCAGGTAGGCGGCGCGTCCGAAGCGATGCTCGAGATAAGCCGCGGTCATGAAGTTCGCGATGCCTTCGTTCAGCCAGAAGTGGTTCCAGTCGCGGCAGGTCACCATGTTGCCCCACCACTGATGCGCAAACTCATGCGCGCCCAGCCAAACGGCCTGTTCGTTCTTCAGCACTTCCCCGCCGTACGATTCTCTGATAGCCGTGAACGTATCCATCTCTTGTGCGACGCCACCGGCTGCGAGCACTTGCGTGTACGTTCTGTCAGCATACTTAACACCAGCGCGCTCTTCGAAGAAGTTGAGCATATCGGGCGTGTCGCGAAAGATGCGACGCACTTGATCTTCGTTGTAGTTTGTCGCGAGGTATTGAAACTCGACGTTTCTTCGTTTCTCCTTCACGACCTGAAACGGCCCGGCGGCAAAACCGATGATGTAGGTCGGAATCGCTGTGTCCTGTCGCCACTCGGAAACACGTTTATTGTTGGGCAGTTCGCGTTGGGAAACGAGTTTGCCATTGGCGACTGGCGTTAAGTTCGCGGGCAGGATCAGTTTGAACGTTAACGTTGCTTTGTCGGATGGATCGTCTTCGCAAACCATCCACTGGCTGGTGGAAAACACCGTGTAGACCTGCTGTCGATCGGGAAAGAATCGAATCCCGTATTTTGGCGCGCCGTGAAACTCGATCTCGATCTCGCGCAGCCGCTTCTCAGACGGTAAAGACACGCGCAACCGTCGATTGTTTACTGAAAACTGCAACGGCGCTGTACCTGCACGAACCGCATCCACCGTGAGATCACCACAATCCAGCTCCACAACCGGCGACGTTGTTGAAAAGCGGATCAGAACTGTTCCCTTCACCGACTTCCCCGCAATGTCAGGCTCGATCGTCGCCGCATAATGCAAGACATCCGTATCCATCCGTGCAGATCCGTGGCCCAACACACTGGCAAACAGGATCAGTACAAGACATAGAAACGACCTTTCTGACATACTCCTCCTTCTATGACAGTTCTCGAAACCGAACGATTATCGCTGCGACGGCTCACCGTTGACGATGCTCAATTTATCCTGACACTGCTCAACGAACCGTCGTTTCTTCGTTACATCGGCGACAAGCAAGTCCGCACTCTCGAAGATGCCCGGGAATACATCCTGAATGGTCCAGTCGCGAGTTACGAGCGCAATGGCTTCGGGCTCTATCTGGTTGAGCTGAAGGAATCATACACGCCCATCGGAATGTGTGGGTTCCTCAAACGAGATGAACTGCCCGATCCGGACATCGGCTTCGCTTTTATGCCCGACTTCTGGAGTAAAGGATTCGCGTTTGAAGCCGCCGCCGCGTTGTTGGAAGATGCGCGTCAGAGACTACGACTGCAACGCATCCTGGCAATTACGAGCCTCGATAACGAAGCATCGATCAAGCTGCTGCAACGGCTCGGATTCAGATTCGATAAGGTAATCACACTTGGTGCGGGGCGCGAGCAGGTTAAATTGTTCACTACGGATTAGGACTTCCTGTCCTCAGGAATCAGCGACTTGTGAATGTGGATCGCAGCCATTGCGCCTTCAGCAGCGGCGACAACGGCGAGTTGTGAGTTCGGAGTTATATCACCCGCTGCATACACTCCCTCAACACTCGTTTGCCGCGTCTTATCTACCCACACAAGATCACACTCCGGATCCAGTCGACAACCGAGCGTTTCATGGAAGTTAGTCGCGAGTTCGGTGCCGAGGTTGAAGAACAGCGCGTCGCACTCGAGTGGCTCGCCTTCCGCAAAGAGCACACGCTGTAACTGCCTGGCTGACACATCACCCTCGAGCCCAACAACCGCTTCCGTTCGGATTGCGACGTCAAGCTCAGCTAACTTTGCGCGTTCGCGGGCCGCGAGTTTACTTTGATCGGTCAGCAACGTTAACTGACTAGTCCAGGTCAGTAAGTTGCCGGTGAAAGCTACCGCGTTATTGCCACGTACAAGCACAGCGACGCGTTTGTCTTTCACTTCATAACCGTCGCAATCGGGACAATGAAACACACTGGAGCCATAAAATTCGCGGAACCCGGGACAGTCCGGCGTGAGATCCCGCAGACCGGTGGCGAGCAACAATCGTCGCGCTTCGAAAACTCGCGGTTCGGTTCCGTCAGAAGCAGCAAAGACGCGGAAGCGTTCAGGTGAAACTTTCTCTACCCTGTTTACACACGCCTCCATAATCAATCCGCCATGGCTCGTCACTTCATCGCGGCCTCTGGCCAGGAGTTCGTTGGGACGAATCCCGTGATGTCCCAGGAAGCCGTGCACGCCATGCGCATATTCATTACGCGGACTGTTGTGATGAAACGTGAGTGTGCGACGGAGATAGCGAGCCAGGAAAAGCGACGCAGAGAGACCTGCCGGCCCCGCCCCGATGACGATGCAGTCATACAAATCATCAACCATTGACGGGGCCGTGTTCCTTGATCAGTGAATTCACGCTATCGCTTCTTTGTTGCCGGCTTCCGTGATCGTTTTGTTCCTGACGACTTGGAAGCCTTCTTCGTCCCAGTCTTCTTACTTGGCCTTGTCCTTTTTGCCGCTGTCGATCGAGCTGCCGATTTACTGGCTGATTTCGAGGCAGATTTCTTTCCGCTCGAACTCTTCGAAGCAGAACCGCGTTGCTTACGCGCCTTCTCGGCTTCCATCTGTTCCCCGAGAGATTCAATCTCTTCGGCGCCCAGGGCGGTCTCAGCTTTCGGGAAGAGTTCGTTTTCCTCTTCCTCTACGTGGTGTTCGACATTCTCCTGCAACACCTTGGCCTTTGCTTCCCACTCGTCGTCCGCGGTCTTGGCTCTGCCTAATTCCTTCAGCAGCCTCTTGACCACGTCGTGCTCTTCGTAAGCCTCGAGAGCTAGATCGTGCGTCTCTTCGGGCTCTTCGAGCGCCGGGTAGAAGACCTTTTCTTCTATGTGAGTGTGCAGTTCGAGTTCGGTTTTGATCTGCTCAAACACCTGTAACTTTCGTTTGCCGCTGGCGCTTTCTAATTGAGTAAAGAGCTGTTCCACTTTCCTGTGGTCGGCTTTAAGTAACTCAAACGGATCCATACTTGTCCTCCCCCTTGATTGTTGTCAGTCCGGGTTTACGTGCAGAGCGTTATGCAAAAACAGGGCCGTTTTAGCATGAATCGTGAAGGCTTCACTTGGATACGGTCAAGTACCGCCCGCGGTAGCGGGTGGGTTGATGACGAGTATGCGTATTTACTAACAATTTGCGCAGCCGTAGCCCGACCCACCCGCTACCGCGGGTGGTACTGACTTCATCCCAGGGAGACTCGTGACTTTGTAGACAGGGCTGCTATGACTTAGAAGGCTCTTGAACTCGGTCAGAAGAGATGGCGAACTGTATGCGCTTGGTACAACCGGATTTCATTTTCGTTCCGTGACCTGCTACTCTGTCGCCGCTATGCCTCACAAGAAAAAACTCACAACGACTAATCTCTCCGGGCTTTTCCTCAAGAGTCAGAAATCATTCTTGGATCGGGTCAGTACAGGGAGCGGAAATAGCCGATGGAGGAGACCTTATCTTGAGGTCACAATTTGTGACCTCAAGATCCATTTGAGGTCGCAATTTGCGACCTCAAAAACCGGATTGTGTGCCCTTTTCTTCAGTTCGGATCCACCCTTCCACGGTCTGCTTGAATCCCTCGCAAGCAGAAATCGCAAACGACCCTGTTAACGGGTTCCAAACTACCCTTTCAACACTAATTACCGGATAAGCAATGCGAAGCAGGTTGAACGAGTTTGCCTCGCCTCGCTCGCGCGTCGAAGTCGCCGTGCCCGCTTGTACGACCAGAGCTGAGTGCCCGTGAATCTTGTATCGCTTCGTATGACCGGTGTGGCTGATATGCAGATGACCGGCAAGAAACAGATCCGCACCGCATTCCGCCAGCCCCGTCATAGCCATTTTCGCTCTGCCCACCAGGTCGCTCTCATCATGCCCTTCCGGCAAATCAAATGGATGATGAGTCACGACTATCTTCACAACTCCGCTTCCAAACGAGCAGAACTTTTCTCGCAAACGACCAACCTGAGATTGGTTAATGCGTCCGCCTTTAAAGGTCAACGACCGCGCCGTATTGACCCCAATGATCACCACCTCGTCGTCTACATAAGCCGGCTGGAGATCGTCAGTGATGTAACGCTTGTATTTTGTCAGCGGCTCGAAAAACCGGGCAAACACATTATGCAAAGGAATGTCATGATTCCCCGGCACGACTATTTGTGGCTTTGGCAGCGCATCCAGGAACGAACGCGCCTGCTGGAACTGGTATGAGCGCGCCCGCTGCGTCAGGTCACCGGAAATGGCAACCAGATCCGGTTCAACCTCTCTGACGATGTTTATTAGAGGATCGACCAGCAACGGATTCACACGCCCGAAGTGCAAGTCTGACAGATGAACTATTGTTCGCATCCGCTTTCGTCAGTCCGCTTCTGAATTCGGCACGATCACTCGCAGCGCACCGGGACGAGCCCGGTAATGAAGAGGTGTCTTCATCACGTCAACCTCACCGTCGAAAGCAACCCGCAGGCGTTTGCGACGGGTTAATATTTTCACCTCGGTAGAAGAGAGCGCCAAAAAATCCCTGTCGTCGCGCAAGGTCCCGAATACAGCACGCAGTGCAAGAGTTATCAATTTCAGGCGCGTTGCCCGGTGTGTTATGTAAATGCTCAGCACGCCTCTATCAAGCCGATCGCGCATACCGACATTGAACAAGTCCATTGCATACTCATTATTACCAACAAACACAAATGGTGTGAGTCGATCCAGCAACTCACCGTTAACCCGCAGTTGAACGTCGAGAAATGGATAACGGCGGAATGCCTGAATCGTGGCCCAAAAGAACGCGGGCCATTTACGAAACCCAAGTCGTTCACGCTTTTGTCGTTCGCGGACGATAGATGGATATAGACCCAGACTCGAGTTGTTGAGAAAAACCCGATCGTTCACTTCGGCCACATCGACGTCGGTGGTATGACCAGCGACAATCGTGCGTGCCGCTGCTTCCAGGTCGGAAGGAATTTTCAAGTCTCTGGCAAAATGATTAAGCGTGCCGAGCGGCAACACTCCCAGGATCTTACCGCTATCAACTGCAGCTGCTGCGACTGTGTTTACCGTCCCATCACCTCCCGCGGCCACCAGCACTTTATAAGAATCACGTGCCGCCGCCTGTGCGAGTTCAATCACTTCAGCGCCGCTTTGAGCCACTGAGATATCTGCAGCGATCTGATTTGCATCAAAGATCGGCGCCAGGCGTTCGCATATGGTCTGATTATCGGCGCCGGAAACCGCACCGGCACGCGCGGAAATGATGATCTTAATCGGCGTCAACGGCATTGAAGGTTCACATTGTAGAAACCTTTATGCGCCGTTAATTTCATTTGCGTGTCTTTGAGTCACGGTTTTGTGATCGGACATGGCCTATTTTCCTTAGCCGTGATAAACATAACGCCTGCCGGCAGGGTCAACTTCTACTCGGAAGCGAGGTTGATATGAAGCGCTTACTCCTCTTACTCATCGCCTTAACCTGGCTCATTGTTTACTCAACACCAGTACTCGCTTGCACTTGTGCTGATTATGGCACGCCGGTCTGCGCGACGTACTGGAGCTCCGACGCGGTTTTTGTGGGACAACTGCGCGACATCACGCCACCTAACCCCAGAGCCGCAAACACCTTGCCGACCGCCATGCTCCACTTCATCGTTGAGGAACCCTTTCGTGGGATCACATCCGCCACGGTCGACATTGAAACTTTCTCCGGAACAAGTTGCGATATGCAGTTTGTGAAGGGAATTCGCTATCTGATTTATGCCAATCGCGGATCGGGGTCCAACCAACTCTTTGCAGGACCATGCACGAGAACGACCGAGCTGAGAAATGCAGACGAAGATCTGACCTACCTTAGATCATTGGCGCAGCAGGGCGTCACGGAGTCAATCGCCGGACGGATTGCACGTTTCAAATATGAACCTATGGCCGGCATCAAGATTGAAGTACGGAAAGAAAGCAAGAGCTTTGAGACTACGTCAGATGAACAAGGAAATTTTTCATTCTCGTTGGCGGGCCCGGGCACGTATACCGTAAAACTGCTCGTACCCTCT